>CALZGC010000104.1 GCA_945786985.1 uncultured Nitrospirota bacterium
CCCTGATTCACCTTAATCTCTTTGAAGTGCCGCTCGGTCACGTTGCCGTACAGATCGTACTGGTCCACCCGGACGACCTGAAAGTTCGCCTTGTCGACAAAGAGCAGGATCTTGAGAAGCGACGGTTTTTCCCGGTTCTTCGGCGTCAGTTCCAGAATGTAGCGCGAGGAACGATCGAAGCTCGGCTCCTTACTGAAGGCAATGACGTATTCCAACTGGGCCTCCGTGAGCCCTTCGAAGAAGACCAGGGGGGAGCGGACCCCGCCCTTGCCGGCCAGGCGGAGCCGACGGGCCTGTTTGACATCCGGGGTGTAGGCGATGACCGTGTCGCCATCGATGAAATACTGATCCTTCACCGGTGTGGCATAATCCCACCGCATCATCCGTTTGCGTTTCAGGTAGAAGGTGCCCTCCGAGCGCTGATCCTCCGGGTAGGCGAGAATCCGGGCCACCTCGACAAAGCGGGCCTGCATATCGGAGAGGCTTTTGTAAACCTGCTCCACCTTCTCAATGACGCCCTGCAGGTCGGGCTCGACGGCGGTGGTGCCCTCAACGGGGGTCGGGGCCGCCGCCCACAACAGCAACAGGAGTACGCCCAGAATCGATGGGCCATGATATTTGAAAAGTCCGCGAAAAATGGTCATCTGTTCGGCTCCTTCAGCGCCTCCGAACGGGAGGCAGAAAATGCCCGTCTATTGTGGACGTGCGGCGGCTCTTCTTTATTCAGGATAGTCGCCCTTCCCGGAGCACACCGCCCCGCACGCAGGCTCAGTTGAATTCCTTTCCCACCAGGACGTCCCGGGGACGTGCGCCATCGGCCGGTCCGACGACACCGTCTTTTTCCATCCGTTCGATCATGCGGGCTGCCCGATTGTAGCCGACCCGAAGCCGCCGCTGCAACATCGAGATAGACGCCTGCCGGCTTTCGATCACGAGCTGCACCGCGTCATCAAAGAATTCGTCATAGGGCTCCTCCTCACCCTTGTCCGCCTCCGAACGGACATGCGCCTTGAGCACCTCCTCATCGTACTCGGGCGTCCCCTGTTTCTTCACGAAGTCCACCACCTTGCGAATGTCGTCGTCGGAGAGAAAGGAGCCGTGTACCCGAATAAGCTGGGAGGAAGCCGGGGGGAGGAAGAGCATGTCCCCTTTGCCCAGCAGATGCTCGGAACCCACCGTATCGAGGATGGTTCGGGCATCATATTTGGACGAGACCTGAAAGGAGATTCTGGCCGGAAAGTTGGCCTTGATCACGCCGGTGATGACGTCCGTGGAGGGGCGCTGGGTGGCCATGATCAGATGGATCCCGGCCGCCCGGGCCATCTGGGACAGACGGGTGATGGCCTCCTCCACGTCCCGTCCGGCCACCATCATGAGATCGGCCAGCTCGTCGATCACAATCACGAGATAGGGAAGCCTCTGCGGCTTCTCACCGATATCCGGCTGCGCAGCATCCCTGAGCGACAGGGTCTTGCTCTTCTGAGACCACTCGGCGATCTCCTTCTCGATGGTCCGGTTGAACCCGATGATGTTGCGCACCCCCTTTTCGGACAGAAGCTGGTAGCGGCGTTCCATCTCCTTGACGGCCCAGAAGAGCGCGCCCGCGGCTTTGCGTGAATCGGTAACGACGGGTGCAATGAGATGGGGAATGCCGTCGTAGATGGAGAGCTCCAGCATCTTGGGATCGACCATGATCATCCGGACCTCTTCGGGGGTCGCGTTGAAAAGCAGGCTGATGATCATGGAGTTCACCGCCACCGACTTGCCCGACCCCGTGGCCCCGGCCACGAGCAGATGGGGCATCTTGGCCAGATCGTAGGAGAAGGGCTCGCCGAAGATGTTCTTGCCCAACGCCAGTTTGAGCCGGGATTGGGCGCGCTGATAACCCTCGGACGTGACCACGTCTTTCATGTAGACGTCTTCCCGTTTGTTGTTCGGAATTTCGATGCCCACGGCAGCTTTGCCCGGCAGAGGTGCCACGATCCGGACCCGGATGGCCCGCAGGGCCATGGCCAGATCGTCGGCCAAATTGATGATTTTGCTGACCTTGATGCCGGGGGCCGGCTGATACTCATACATGGTCACCACAGGACCGGGGTGGACTTCCGTCACCTGTCCGTGGACCCCGAAATCGGCCAGCTTCTTCTCCAGGATCTCCGAGTTCATCAGCAGTTCATCCCGGCTGGCTTTCCGCTCCGACTTGGGAGAATCCTCCAGCAGGCTGGGCGGGGGCAGCCGATAGACACCGTCGGTAGCCTTGAAATCGAGTTCCTCCTGAAAGGCCTCGACCCGCTTCGCCGCCGGGGGCGTCTCCTCCACTTTCGGCTTGGGCCGCTGGCTCTTGATCTCGATTTTCCGCTTGAGGGTCTCCGTCTTCTTCTCCTTCTCCTTCCTGCGGGCGTAAAAATCGCGGCCCCGCTGATAGAGGCTCTTCAGGCCCGCAGCCACACGGGCGGCCAGCTGCGCCAGGGTGTGGAGGGAAAGGCCCGTGGTGATCATGAGGGAGACAAAGAGGAGGGACAGGATCACCAGGTAGCTTCCGGGGCGGCCGAGAAAGTGTCCCATCAACGCGGCGAGCTGGCTGCCCAGGAATCCGCCGGCCCGATGGAGGGTTTGCGAAAAGAGCGGCAGGCTCTTGTAATTCAGACTGAGCACCGCCGCCGCGGAGAACATGAGCAGCACCCCGCCGCCGAGCTGGAGCAGCAGCCGGTCTCGGCCCCAGGGCTGGTTACGAATCAGGGTCCCTGCAAAGATGAAGACAAAGAGGGGAAGCAGAAAGGCCGCGCCGCCGATGAGCTGGAAGAGAATGTCTGCCAGATAGGCCCCGACCAGTCCGCCGTAATTCTGGACCGTCCCGTCTCCCGGTGTGCTGAAGGAGGCGTCCGTGTTGTGATAGCTCAGCAGGCTGATGAGAAGATAGACGGCGATGACCGCGCAGATCACGCCGGACACCTCCCGGACTCTGGCCTGGACTTTTCCTTTATCCGCCGACACGTAAACCTCCCACGGTTAGACGGTGGTCCAGAAGGCAGCAGCCGCCACCAACCAGCAATAGACCGAGAAGAACGTCAACCGTTTCCACTTGAGAACTTTCAACAGAATCCCGATGGCCCACCAACCGCTGACGGCGGCTGTCACAAACCCCGTCGCGAACGCGCCGGCCGAGCCGTTCGTCGTCTGTCCCAGAATATTGCCACTCTGCAGCACCACGGCCCCCAAAATCGCCGGGATAGACAGCAGAAAGGAAAACCGCGCGGCGGCCTCGGCCTCGATCCCCAGAAGGAGTCCCGTCGCAATGGTCGACCCCGACCGGGAGAGACCCGGAATGATGGAGACGCCCTGGACAAAGCCGATCACCAGCGCGTCCACCCGCTGTATGCCGAAAAGCGGGCGGTGCGAACGCCCGATCCGCTCGGCCAGAAAGAGCACCAGCCCCGTCACACAGAGCATGATGGCCACAAGCCGGACCGAAGAGAACATGGCTTCCAGCGGATCCTTGAACAGCACACCGATGAACGCGGTGGGCACGGTGCCCAGCAGAATGAGCAGTCCCACCCGCCGCCACGGTCCCTCGCCATTTCCGGTGAACGCCTGGAGCAGCTCCAGGAGATCCTTCCGAAAGTAAATCAGCACGGACACCAGTGTCCCCAGATGGAGGATCACATCGAAGGCAAGACCGGGGCCCGACAACTTCAGCAGGTGCTGCCCGATGACCAGGTGTCCCGAACTGCTGACCGGCAAGAACTCGGTCAGTCCCTGAACCAGACCGAGGATGATCGCATCGATGAAGCTCATCGCCGGCGCACCTTAAGGGTTTCGCAGAAAATCGGGCACCTCCTCCGCTGCGATCAGCTCCGCCAGAGTCTCCCGCCTGCGGATCATATAGTAGCGATCGTCCGAGACCAGCACTTCCGGCACCCGGGGCCGTGTATTGTAATTGGACGCCATGGCAAAACCGTAGGCCCCGACGGACATGACGGCCATCAGGTCCCCCTTTTCGTAGGGCTGAATCTCCCGGTCCTGGGCCAGGAAATCTCCGGACTCGCAGATGGGCCCCACCACGTCGGCCAACACCATTTCCGTAATCCGCCGCCGCACCGCCTGGAGCCGGTGATACGCCTGGTAGAGGCTGGGGCGCAACAGATCATTCATGCCGGCATCGACGATCACAAATTTCTTTCCCAGATTCTGTTTCGTATATAGGACCCGGGTCACCATGATGCCCGCGTTGCCAACAATCACCCGGCCCGGCTCCAGAATGAGGGTGCAACCAAGCCCCACGGTGTTTTCGATCAACTCCCGCCCGTATTTGGTCGGGTGGGGCGGCTCCTCTTCATCATAGGTAATGCCGAGTCCGCCGCCCAGGTCGAGGTAACGGATTTCAAAGCCATCGTCCCGGAGTTGCGCGACGAGATCCTTGACGCGAGTCAGGGCATCGACGAAGGGGGCAATCTCGGTCAGCTGCGACCCGATGTGGCAGTCCACACCGATGGGCGTGACGTGGGGCAGGCTCTGTGCAGTCCGGTAGGCTGCCAGTGCCTGCACCACGGGAATGCCGAACTTGTTCTGTTTCAGTCCCGTCGAAATGTAGGGGTGGGTCTTGGGGTCCACATCGGGGTTCACCCGAAATGCAACGGGCGCGGTTTTCCCCGCGGCGGCGGCAACCGAATCGATTTCGTGAAGCTCCTGCAACGACTCCACGTTGAACATCAGGATGCCCGCTGCCAGCGCCTCGCGGATCTCCTCGCGGGTCTTGCCCACGCCCGAGAAGACGATCTTTTTGGGATCCCCCCCGCTCTTGAGCGCGCGAAAGAGCTCGCCGCCGGAGACAATGTCGAAACCGCTTCCAAGCCGGGCGAACTGCGACAGGATGGCCAGATTGGAGTTGGCCTTGACCGAGTAGCAGATCAGGTGGTCCGTCGTCTTCAGCGCGTCTTCAAAGGCCCGGTAGTGGCGCTCGAGCGTGGCCGCACTGTAGAGATAGAACGGTGTGCCCACCGCGTCGGCAATCTTCTCGATGGAGACGTCTTCGCAGTAGAGTTCATCGCCGCGGTACTTGAAATGATGCATGCGTCGTTCCTCTCGCAGTGGCGGGCCGCCCCCTGCTTCAGCGGCCGTGGGCGATCACCCGTACAGTCCCGGATGGGGCGCTTTCATTCGGTGCCGGCGCCGTGTCGAGAGCCGTGATGTGGTAGTGGTACACAACCCCGTCCCGGATCTTCGCGTCTGTAAAGAGGGTCAGCGGTTGCTGTACCTCCCCGATGACAACGGGGGTGCCCCGGGCGCCCTCTCGCCGGTAAATCCGGTACCCCCGGAGATCTTCTTCTCTGTTTTCCTCCCACACCAGACGGACGAAACCTTGTCCCTGGATGGCCTCCAGACCCCGCGGCGTCGCCGGCGGAATGCGGTCGAGCGGCTTGACGAGGACCGCGCCGCTGGCTTCGCTTTCCACCCAGGGTGCTCTGACCGACCGGGTACTTCGCACCGTGTAGACGTAAGAGACGCCGTTTTGCAGGCCGCGATCGAGGGACTCAGAACCCGTCACCGGTTGGCGGTTGACCGGATAGAGCGGGTCGGCCGTCCCCTCCACTTGCCGGTAGATATTGTAGCGCAGACGGCCCGCCGGATCATCGTCCTCCCGCCAGCGGAGCTGTACGGCACGATCCTGCCCGTCGGCCGTCACCGCCCTGGGCGGAGCGGGCGGGTCCATCCATCGGATGGTGACGGCCCGGGATTCGTGCCCGGCATATCCCGCCGTTCCGATCGGCACCACCACGTAGCGGTAGGTCTTTCCCGTCCACTCGGGATCGACAGCGGTCCGCAGGGTGAAACGGTTCGCCTGCACGGATGCCGCTGCGGCTGTACCCGGATCGAGCGCGGCAATCTCTTCAAATTCGGGACATCGGCATTCGTTGTGCAGCCGGGCCGCCGGGTCTTCCCGGAAAATCTTATAGGCCGCTATGTCGGCCCGCGCCTTGTCGTCGGGAGCCTCCCAGGTCAACAGAAACTCTCCGCCCCGCACGAAGGCATCAAACCCCGACACGGCCTCCAGCGGTCGTGCGTCCGGCGGGACGACCGGTGTTTTGACCCCGCAGCCCGCCGCCAGCAGAAGCAGGCACCCGGCGCTCAGCAGCACCCGACGTCCCCTACCGGCCTTTCGGCTTCCGGGCACCCTTCGTTCGGGACGGTCGGGAAAGGCTTTGCTCCAACTCCCGCAGCCGTCTGCGGACGCGGGACGGCGCCGTCCCCCCCGGGATGTCCCGCGCCGATACGGACCGCCTGGGGTCGATGACTTCATACACATCCTCGTCGATGTCGGGATGAAACCCCCGGAACTCGTCCAGACGGACCGCCGGGAGATCCCGTCCCGATTCAATACAGAACCGGACAACTACGCCCGTCACTTGGTGAGCCTGCCGGAAGGGAAGCCCCTTTCGCACCAGGTAGTCCGCGAGGTCGGTGGCCGTGGAAAAGCCCTTTGCCGCCACGGCCTCCATCCGCTCCGCATGTACCGTCAGGCTCCTGAGCATCCCGGTGAAAACCGTCAGCGATCCCTTCAGTGTATCCACGGTATCGAAGAGAGGCTCCTTGTCCTCCTGCAGGTCCCGGTTGTACGCGAGGGGGAGTCCTTTGAGAGTCGTCAGCAGCGCCATGAGGTGCCCGTAGACCCGCCCCGTCTTGCCGCGCACCAGCTCGGGCACATCGGGATTTTTCTTCTGCGGCATGATACTGCTACCTGTGCAGTAGTCATCCCCGATCTCCACAAACGAGTAGGGCTCACTCATCCAGAGAATCAGCTCCTCGCAGAAGCGGGAGAGGTGCATCATGATCAGCGAGGCACCCGCCAGGAATTCGATGATGTAGTCCCGGTCGCTGACGGCGTCCATGCTGTTTTGGGTGACTGTTCGCAAGCCCAGCTGTTCCGCCACGTAGCGCCGGTCGATCTCGAAGCTGGTCCCCGCCATCGCGCCGGAGCCAAGGGGCATCCGGTTGACCCGCCCGGCGCAGTCCGACAGCCGCTCCCGGTCCCGGGCAAACATCTCGCAGTAGGCCAGCAGGTGGTGCGCGAAGGGAACGGGCTGGGCAATCTGCAAATGGGTGAAGCCGGGCATGATCACATCCACTTCGTCGCGCGCCTTTCGGACGAGCGCGAGCATCAGCTCCCGCAGCAGGGTATCGATCTTGCCTATCTCATGTCGCAGGTAGAGGCGCGTATCGAGGGCCACCTGATCGTTGCGGCTCCGGGCGGTATGGAGCTTGCCGCCGACGGCCCCGACCTTTTCGATGAGCCGGCGCTCGATGTTCATGTGAATATCTTCATACTCGGGCCGGAAGGGGAAGGTCCCGTCCGCGATCTCCTTGCCGACGGCGCGAAGGCCCCGCACGATCTTATTCGCCTCTGCCGAGGAGATGATCTTTTGCCGGGCCAGCATCCTGCAGTGGGCGATGCTTCCATCGATATCATAAGGGGCGAGACGACGGTCAAAATGAACAGAGGCCGTAAAGGCCTCGACCGACGCGTCCGTCTCCTTCGCAAACCGACCGCCCCAGGGCTTGCTGGTCACTGACAGGGTCCTCCGCGGTTCAGCCGGAATATTGCATTGAGTGATCGTCATGACGTTCGCTCATGCAAGATCCGGGCGACCTATCCCCTTGAAATAAATACGAAAACAGAGCCATTGAACAATCGGCGTATCTTATCAACCGGCTTAGGGGTTGTCAAGAAAGGATTGGGCGGAAAGCCGGTCTCTACGGGGCAATCTTTTTGACTTTGCCCGCAGATCCCGCTATACTCGCCGGCACCGATGGATTTAAAAGTGCAACGACTCAAGCCCGCGGTGGGGAAGGAAATCCTGGTTCTTCTCTCGGGCGTTCTGTGGATTCTGGTGGGGCTCATGCTTCTCAACTATGCCCGCCAGTGGCTGATGGCGCAAGGCAGCGTCCCGGCGGTCGCGCTGGCGGTCGCGGGCCTTGCCTGCTCACTGGTCATCCACCACTTCGGTTTTCTCCGGGTGGTAGACAAGAACCTGGGACGCATTCTCCCCATGCAGGGCAAACGGTGCCTCTTCGCCTTTCAGTCGTGGAAAAGCTATCTGATCGTGGTGGTAA
>CALZGC010000105.1 GCA_945786985.1 uncultured Nitrospirota bacterium
GATAAGGTTGCCGATAAAAGTGTTCAGTAGCCCCAGGGCTACTAAGAAAATGCCGAAGCCCGATCCGAAACCGGCGGCCTTTTGTGTGGCCCAGCGCAGGTTGTTCTTCCATTTCTATAAGGCCGAGCGGAGGATGCGGCCCCCGTCCAAGGGGAAAGCGGGAACCAGGTTGAACGCCGCCAGCAGGCCGTTGATGAAGTCCAAGTAGCCCAGCACGCCGGTGAGCATCTCCGCCCAGCCGCCATGCTTGCCCCAGAGATAGATCAGGTAACAGAACATGGCTAAAACAATACTCGAAATCGGCCCGGCCGCCGCCATCAAGAACTCGGTCTTCGGGTTCTCCGGTTCTTCGCTCATTTCCGAGATCCCTCCGAAAACAAACAGGGTGATGCCCCGGATGTGCAGACCGTACCGCCGGGCGACCAGGGAATGCCAGAACTCGTGAAAAATGATGGAGGCGAAAAGCCCTAGCGCCCCGAGGGCCCCCATCAGCCAGTAGCCGGCATGAGAGACGTCGGGATACCTTTGGGGGAAGAACCCCGTGGCCAGCGACCAGGTGACCAGTACGGCAATAAGGAGCCAGCTCAGGTCAACCTGGACTGCAAAACCGAAAAGTCTGAAAAGTGTAAGACGTTTGCCGAACATGGTGAAGCAACTTTCTGACGACAAAAATTAACGCAATCAACCTGCAAGGAACAACCTGAGATGCACGGAATCGGGTGGCGAATTTCTCTTACGTGTGCCGATCAAAGGTCTTTTGTGGAAGAACCGGCTCTGGAAAATGCGGCTTGCCGGCATTCAATTGTAATTATACCTGGATGCGTGAGGGGTGAAGTGTAAAGTGTAACGCATTCGCCCCCTCACCATTGGTCGCAATTATGCACAGTTCGCGGATATGCGGAGTTCAGCATTACCGCAAAACCCGGTTTTTCCCCTCTTGGTATTCGGACCGCTCTCCCTGGTAGGCAAAACCTTCGGCCAGGCAACGGCCGAGGGCCGCCGCGGGGGCCTCCCGGTAATCGGCATAGTAGCCTTCCACTTCGCCGGTGAGCAGCACATGAAAACAGTGATGGATATCATCGTTCCATTGTGCCGTGTACCAGCGCGGACGGCCCTCCTGGCGCTCGAGATAACGGGCCTGGTTGGCTCCGTTTACGAGGACGAGATGCACGTGCCGCTGCCGGCCCGGTCCGTTCCTGACGGCTTCGGCGAGCTCGGTCAGAATGTCCGACCGTGAATCGTCGCGGATGGCGTGAACGGCATCGAGCCTGAGACCGTCTAGACGTTATTCTTCGAGCCAGTAAAGCGCATTATGGATGAAGAAATCGCGCATCACCCGGCTCTCCGGACCGTCATAGTTGATGGCGGCACCCCACGGCATATGATGGCGTTCCGTGAAGAAGGGCGCGTTATAGAGATGGAGGTAGTTCCCTTCGGGCCCGAAGTGGTTGTAGACCACGTCGAGAAAGACCATGAGGTCACGGGCATGCGCCGCCGACACGAGCCGTTTGAGGTCCTCCGGCCGGCCATAGCTGCGGTCCGGGGCAAAGGGCAGGACTCCATCATAGCCCCAGTTGCTGGCCCCGGGAAAATCAGCCACCGGCATGAGCTTAATGGCGGTCACTCCGAGCTCGGCAAGATAGTCGAGCCGCTCCTCCACCGCTCTGAAGGTGCCCTCCGGCGTGAAGGCACCCACGTGCAGCTCGTAGAGTACCGTCTCTTCCCACGGTCTTCCCATCCAGCCGTCGTCCGGCCAAGAAAACGCGGCCGGGTCGACCACCTCGCTCGCTCCGTGGACGTCATCGGCCTGGCACTGGGAGGCAGGATCGGGAACGAGGATCTCGCCGTTGATCCGGAACCGGTAGCGGCTGCCGGGTCCGGCTTCGGGGAGGTGGCGTCGATACCAGCCATTTTCCGCGGCCAGTATGGGAATTGCCGGCCCACTCTCCTGGTCGCCTTCGAGACAGAGCTCCACGAGCTCGGCGGTGGGCGCCCAGAGTCGAAAGAAGACGCCGCCCTGCGGGTCCACCTCGGCGCCGAAGGGCATTGCATGATGGTAGTGGAGCTTGCCTTCAGCCATTTTCTCTCACCTTGAATACGATTATCGCCAGCGGCGGCAGGGTGAGATTGAGGGAATGGTAATGGCCGTGCGCGGCAACCGGCGTCGCCCATACCTCGCCGCAATTGCCCATGCCGCTGCCACCGTAGAGAGGCGCGTCGCTGTTCAGGATTTCCTCCCAGATGCCGCCCCGGGAGACCCCGATCCGATAATTGTGTCGAGGAACAGGGGTAAAATTGGCGACGCAGACGAGGTCCTCACCCGCCTGCCGGGAGCGTCGGAGATAGGCGAGAACGGATTGGTGGTGGTCGTGGCAATCGATCCAGGAAAAGCCCTCCGGCTCGAAATCGACCGCGTGCAGGGCCGGTTCCCCGCGAAGAACCGTGTTCAGGTCCCGGACCCAGCGCTGCAGTCCCTTGTGCGAAGGGGAGTTGAGCAGATGCCAGTCAAGGCTCCTGTCGTGGTTCCATTCCGCCCTTTGGCCGAATTCGCTGCCCATGAAGAGCAGCTTCTTGCCCGGATGCGTATACATGTAGCCATACAGGAGCCTGAGATTGGCGAATTTCTGCCAGTCGTCGCCGGGCATCTTGCCGAGCATGGACCCCTTGCCATGCACCACCTCGTCATGGGAGAAAGGCAGGAGAAAATTTTCCTGGAAGGCGTAAAGCAGGCTGAAGGTGATGTTGTGGTGATGGTACTTGCGATAAAACGGATCCTGTTGCAGATAGAGGAGGGTGTCGTGCATCCAGCCCATATTCCACTTGCAGCCGAAGCCGAGCCCGCCGAGAAAGGTGGGCCGGGAGACCATGGGCCAGGCCGTCGATTCTTCGGCAATGGTTATGGTGTCCGGGTGTTCGCGGTAGTTGAGCTCATTGAAGCGTTTGATGAATTCGACTGCTTCGAGGTTTTCTCGGCCGCCGAATCGGTTGGGGATCCATTCCCCTTCCTTTCGGGAGTAATCGAGATAGAGCATGGAGGCCACGGCGTCGACTCGCAGCCCGTCGATGTGATACATCTCGAGCCAGAAGAGCGCGTTGCTGAGGAGAAAGTTACTCACTTCCTGCCGGCCGTAATTGAAGACAAAGGTGCCCCAGTCGCGTTGTTCGCTCTGTCTGGGATCGGCGTGCTCATAGAGATGGGTGCCGTCGAAATAGCCGAGCCCGTGCGCGTCGCGGGGGAAATGGGCCGGTACCCAGTCAAGGATGACCCCGATTCCGTTCTGATGGAGGGTGTCGACGAAGTACATGAAATCCTGGGGCGTGCCGAAACGGCTGGTTGGCGCATAGTAGCCGACCGTCTGGGAGCCCCAGGAGGCGTCGAGGGGGTGCGCGCACACCGGCAGCAGCTCTACGTTGGTGAAGCCCATCTCCTTGAGGTACTCGGCGAGTCTGGGTGCCAGCTCCCGGTAGGTAAGCCAGCGATCGCCTTCCTCGGGCACCCGCATCCAGGAACCGAGATGCACCTCGTAGACGGCGAGGGGCGCGTCGAGCCGATGCCGCTTGCCGCGGCTTGCCATCCACTCGCCATCCTGCCATTGGTAGTCGGATATATCCCAGACCATGGAAGCGGTGGCCGGCCGGATCTCGCAGGCGAAGCCGAACGGGTCCGTCTTTTCCGCTGTGTATCCGGCGTTTCGCGAACGGATCGCGTACTTGTAGCGAGCCCCGTTTCCCACGCCCGGGACGAACCCTTCCCAGATACCAGAGTCACCGCGGATTTCGAGCAGATGCGCCGACTCGTCCCAGTCGTTGAAATCGGCGATCAGCGCCACCCGCTCGGCATTGGGCGCCCACACCGCAAACCAGGTACCCCGCTCGCCGTCCCTTTCGCCGACATGGGCCCCGAGCTTTTCCCAGGCCCGGTAATGGGTTCCCTCTATCAGGAGATGAAGGTCATAATTGGTCAATCGTGTGTGTGCGTTTGTCATTTTTATCTCTCCTGGAGTGTTCCGTGATGCCGATACTCGATAAAGCCGATGATCCCGGCGAGCGGGATATGGAGCCAGTCGGGGCGGTTGTTGAATTCGTATTGCAGCTCGTAAAAAGCCTTATCGAGAAGGAAGGCGTCCAGCAGGACGCTCCGGGCCGGACCGGTGGGCAGAAAGGTGCCGCCTTCGGCCGTCTTGAGGTAGGTGGTGAGAAAGGTGGCCGCGACCCAGGCCTCCCATGTCCGCGCTTGCTGTTCGACTGTGGCCGGGTCCACGGCTGGGATCTCCCTGCTGGCCACGATGAGCGCCGTATGCGCCGCATAGCTGAAGCAACGGAGCATCCCGGCCACGTCCTTCAGAGGCAACTGTTTCCGTCGTCGTTCGGCCAGCGACCGGATCGGCTCCCCCTCGAAATCGATGAGCAGGAAATCGTCTTCGGTGCGCAGCACCTGGCCCAGATGATAGTCGCCGTGACAGCGGATGCGGTTTCCGCCGATGCCGTTCAACTCCGGCAGGGACTGGAAGCGCTGCAGGAGGGCGGGACCGGCGGCGAGGACCGCGTCCGCCTGGGCCTTCACATCCTCGGTCAGACTGGCCGACCGATTGGCCAGAAGGCCGAGGCTCAGCTGTGCCTGAGCCGTAAAGGCGTCAGCCAGGGTGGCGGGATATTCCGGTGTGATGGGCTCGGCCGTCAAGGGCACTTGCTACGGTGGGGCGGTTACCTGTTGCGGCCTGGCCGCATCCTCCGACCTGCCGCTTAACGTCTTCCTCTTTATCCTGCGCGGGGTCGGCCTGATCGGCATCAATTCGGAAAAGACCCCCATGCCGCTGAGAAAAGAGGTATGGGAGAGGCTGGCCGGTCCCTGGAAACCGGTAAAACTCGAATCGATCACCGAAGAATGCCCTCTGCAGGGCCTGGAAGAGAGATTTCAGCGGATGCTGGAGGGCTGCCACCGGGGGCGAACGGTGGTCAGGCTGCCGCTCGATTAGCTGTGCCCTGGCGCTCTACCAGGGGAAGGTGGAGTGTTGAAGATGCAGGCCCTCCCCATCGACAACCCCTGATCGGTGGTCAACCCACCAAAGCCGGCCAAAGTTCGCCGTTTCTGGTAACGTCGTATCATCCCTCCCAAAAAAAAAGAAAATGGGGGTCATCGGACAACAGGTCGAGACATTCCTCCAGCGAGCCGACAAAATCAAGACATTCCCAACGCTCCTTGTTATGGAAATGCTCTATGCGCCACTGTCCGTTCTTTTCGGCGGGGATCAGACGAACAAAACAATCCGACCCCTTGGACAGGTGCAGTTCCCCCTTGTCCTGCCGCACCTCGTACCCGGCCAGTTCCGGTTTGGTCTTCAAAAACCGTGCGACGCGATCCAGACTCTCTTTCATAATCATCTCCTTGATCAGGTTGCCCTGGTAAGGGGTCATCCGCCAATCGCGGAAGCGTCAAACCCTGGTCTGCCAGCCCCTCGTTAGAACCATTGCCGTTCCGCCACTTCTGCCAACCCCTCCCAAAACACTCTCTGGGGAAGATCGTAAAGGCTGTAAGCCCTGTGGTGCCGGGTAGGCAGGGCTCTGGCAGCGGCAATCATCATGCGGGCGGCAAGAACCGTCTCCGAGAAGCGCGCCTCGAGCAGAAAAACCTGATGACCGCATGCTGGATCCTCATGTCGCTCAACAAGAATACCGCGCCCCTCCTCCTCAAGTTCGGCAATACTTTCAACCGGAAAAACAACGGTCTCCTCATCGAGAAAGAGGGGATCACCGACAATGGCCTTCTCAACCTCTTCAAAGACCTCTCCTTCCTCCAGTTCGACATACAGGTAGCGCTGTCTCTTCCCCCCGGCAGCAGGCAGTTCGGTGGAAAGGGCCTTCTTCACCCCGGCGATGGTACAGGCAACTGTGGAGTGGTGCAGACCTGCAACGGGGTGGTGCGAAGTCTCGGTAAGCCCTTTAGGGATCAGGATGGAAAAAAGTCCGCGAAACAGCGATAGAACACCGGGATCCCATCCGGCACCGACAATGGCCGAGGTCTCGTGATGGATGGCGAGGCGGTCGAGTTCCTGTTTGTGCC
>CALZGC010000106.1 GCA_945786985.1 uncultured Nitrospirota bacterium
GTTCCTACCGCGACTATTTTTTACATCGCTAGGAGTGATCATGACAGAATTAAATTACGTAAAATTTCAGAGTGCAAAAAGGCAGGAGAAAAAGTAGCAGTTCCCCTTTTTTGCATAGGACAAGTTCCTCGTTGTCCCCAGTCAGGGACTGACCCCAGGTGCCTCCCAGTTTTTGACGTGAAATATCTTATTGACCGCATACAGATTCGGCAGTATTTTTATAATATAGTCATATAAGCAAATTCCTATCAGTAAATCTCGAACGTTGCGCCCTCGAATGGCGGATGATTTCCTGTGGCTCCCCAACGGGCGCTTATTATTATGTTGTGTAGGTGGACTTCACTAGTCGGTGAGACGATTTAATAGGGATGAGCGACTATGCCCACGGTTTCTGGAGTTGACTCAGAAAAGAAAACAAGGGAGAAGAATCGTCGAGACGGCGAAGCGCGACGCTGCATCGAGCAGCTCTATTCTGCCCAAAATTCTTTTACGGCCGATGACGGGAGAGAATTTTCGGCTCCTCAGGAAGGCTCGCTGGGGCTGCTGGCTCTTGGCGCCGTGGGCCTGGCTGCCTGGCGCAAGGCGCGCGCACGGAAGCCGACCACCGGCGAGCAGGGAGAACCCGCGTGAAGCGATTGGCAAAGAAGGTGCTGCTGGTCGGCTGGGACGCCGCTGACTGGAAAGTCATCAATCCGCTGCTCGATAGGGGGCAGATGCCGGCCCTCGAAAGCCTGATCAACCGGGGAGCCATGGGCAACCTGGCCACCCTCGAGCCGGCCCTCTCCCCCATGCTTTGGACCTCCATCGCCACAGGCATGCGTCCCGACAAGCACGGCATCCTCGGCTTTATCGAGCCCATTCCGCAGCAGAGCGGGGTGCGGCCTGTGTCGTCTACTTCGCGCAAGGTCAAAGCGGTCTGGAACATTCTCATACAGGCCGGGCTCAAGGCCCATTGTGTGGGCTGGTGGCCCAGTCACCCCGCCGAGCCGCTCAACGGTATCTGTATTTCCAACCATTTTCAGCGGGCCCGTTCGGATCCCGGCAAGCCGTGGCCCATGCGTCCCGGTACGGTGCACCCGCCCGAGCTCAGGGAATTCTTCGCCGAACTGCGGGTGCATCCCGGCGAACTCACCGAGGCCCATTTGCTACCCTTTGTCCCCAAAGCGGCCGAAGTCGATCAGGATAACGACCGGCGACTCTACAGCATTGCCAAGATCCTCGCTGAAAACTCCTCCATCCACGCCGCGGCGACCTGGATCCTGGAGAATCGCGAGTGGGATTTCCTCGGGGTTTACTACGACGGTATCGACCATTTCTGCCACGGCTTCATGAATTTCCATCCGCCGCAGATGGACGGGGTGAGTGACCAGCAGTACGAATTCTACCGCGACGTGGTCAACAGCGCGTACCGTTTCCACGACATGATGCTGGCCCGGTTGCTCGAACTGGCCGGCGAGAAGACCACCGTGATGCTGGTCTCGGACCACGGCTTTCACAGCGATCATTTGCGGCCCAAGCATATCCCTGACGAGCCCGCCGGGCCTGCCCACCAGCATCGAGATCAAGGTATTCTGCTCATAAGCGGCCCGGGTCTGCGGCAGGACGAACTGGTGCACGGCGCCTCCTTGCTCGACGTGGCGCCCACCGTGCTCTCTCTCTTCGGTCTGCCCGTCGGTGCCGACATGGACGGCAAGCCCATTGTCCAGGCCTTTGCTGCGCCGCCGGAGATCGACACCATTCCCAGTTGGGAGGCGACGGAGGGCGAATGCGGCAGGCATCCGATGGAGATGATCGAGGATCCCTACTCAGCCCAGGAGGCGCTGCAGCAACTGGTGGAGCTCGGCTATATCGAGGCCCCCGGCGAAGATCAGGAGAAGAATGTCCGCAAGGCGATCACCGAGTCGCGCTACAACCTGGCCCGGGTCTATATGGGCTCCGGGCGCACTGAGCAGGCCCTACAGCTTCTCGAAGAGTTGGTCGAGGAGGAACCAGATCAGGGGCGTTTCGCCTTTTTGTTGGCCCGCGGTCTTCTGGAACACGGTCAGGCTGAGCGTTGTTCGGCTTTGTTGGACCGGTTTGCTAGCACTATCGGACAGGATGGAGCCCCGAGGAAGGAGATGCGCGAAGTCAGCAAGCAGCTTGCCGATAAAGGCCTTGACCAGAAGCAACGCGAGAATCTCTCGAAGAAGCGGGTCAAGCTGCAGAGGAAGATTCGCCAGGCCGGAATGAACGTCATCGCCCTTGATATGCTGCGCGGCGATTTGTTGATCAAGGAGAATCGTCCCCGGGAGGCGCTGGCCCACTACCAGCGGATCGAAGAGAAATATCCCCAGGAAAAGAATCTTTTCCTGCGCCTTGGCAACGCTTACTGGCAGCTGCAGCGCTGGCGTGATGCGGAGCGGGCCTTCTGCCAGAGCCTTGAGGTGGACACCGAGAACCCCGATGCCCGGCATGGGTTGGCGATGGCCTGTTTGCGTCAGGGGCGCTTCGAGGACGCCGCCGCTGCTGCCCTCGAAGCGGTCGGGCTGCGTTACTACTTTCCTTTTGCCCATTATCATCTCGGCCAGGCCCTGGAGAAACTTGGCAAGAAAAGTGAAGCGGCCAAGGCCTACGAGGTCTGCCTGGTCCAGGATGCACGGGTTGGCAAGGCACGCAATCGGTTGATCCACCTTTATGAAAAATGTCTGCATGAGCCGGCTCGGGCACAATCCCACCGGGATTTTTTCATGGACTGCGAGAAACCAGCGGCAAGGGGCATGGAGAGCACCGACCCATCATCCCCATTTGCCGAGCTAACCAGCCGTTCGGAAAAATCGGGTGACCGGGAACTTGCGGACCCGGTGCTGGTTGTTTCCGGCCTGCCCCGTTCCGGGACCTCGATGATGATGCAGATGCTGGCCGCGGGAGGGTTCGAACTCTTCAGCGACGGCAATCGCGCCGCCGACGCCAGTAATCCCCGTGGCTACTTTGAGCATGAAGCGGCCAAACGATTGGCCATCGACAAGTCATGGGTCGGCGAGGCCCGCGGCAAGGCGGTTAAGGTGATCTCCCAGCAATTGCTGCACCTGCCGGCCCGCCACAACTACAAAATCGTCTTTATGTTGCGCGATCTCGACGAGGTGCTCGGTTCCCAGCAAAAGATGCTGCGCAGCCAGGGCAAAGAGCGTTTGGGTCCGGCCACCGGGAAGGTTGAGCGGGCCTATCGCAAGAACCTCGACCAGGTGGCTGCCTGGGCCAAGAACAACTTCAACGTCGCCGTGCTGTATATACAGTACGTCGATGTGATCACCGCGCCTGTCGAGGCGGCCGACCGGGTTGTCGCTTTTCTCGGCAAAGGTGGGGAACCCGAAGCCATGGCCTCGGTGGTCGATCGGACCCTCTATCGCGAGCGCAGCAGCTTCTACGAGAATCTGCTGCAACATATGTAGCCCATTTACCTCAATTTTTGCCAAGGAGGAGAAGATGCAGAAGGAACAGAAAAACAAGGATACTCTCGCCAGCCGCCTCGCCGTCTATACGGCAGTGGCCGGGGCGGCGATGCTGACTGCGCCGGCCGCCGAGGCCGCAGTAGTGTACATCGACGTGGATCCTGATGTGTCCGTGGGTGCCAACGGCAATTATAATGTGGACCTGAACAACGATGGTATCATTGATGTGGTGCTCAACCAATCTAACTCGACTTCTACGAATACTTCTACTTCGTACACTAATTCTACAACCTATACTAATATCTATACGTATAACTTGTGGAATGGGGTTAACGCTATCGGGCAAAATGGGGCGGATCTGGTTGGCACGGGGTCGAGCAGCAATCGTCTGGCCAGCGGTGCCAGCATTGGCCCTTCTGCTACGTCCTGGAATACTTCGCAGCTTTTGCGCGGAATTTATTACTCTACATCTTCGTACGGCAGCTGGGACGACGATCAGCCCCACTCCCTCGGGGTTCGTTTTTCGATCGGCGGCCAAACCCATTACGGCTGGGTGCGCCTGACCGTGAACTCCGACGCCAGCGGCTTCACCGTCCATGACTTTGCTTATGAAAACACGCCAAATAGAGCTATCCAGGCAGGAGATATGGTTGGCAACAGCCAACCCACCGACATCACTCTTTCGGCCAATTCAGTAGAGGAGAACCTGTCCATCGGCACGGTGGTCGGTACCTTGTCGGCGGTTGATGTTGATGCCGGCGACAGCCACACCTTCACTCTGGTGGCCGGTACCGGCGACAGCGGCAATGCTTCCTTTGCCATTGCCCCGGACAACGTTACTCTGGTGACTGATGCGGTCCTTGATTTTGAGATTCAGGACAGTTACAGCGTCCGGGTGCAGGCCGATGACGGGAATGGCAATCTTTTCGAGAAGGCTCTCACCATCGACGTGACCAATGATATTAGCAGAATTACTCGTTCCGGCGGGGGCGGTGGCTGTTCAATCATCAGGGAGAATCATGATGGATCCTTGGGGTCAAAGATTCTTGACATGTTGGTTTTTTTCTTACCGCTCACTATCTTTGGAATTAGAATAAAACGTTTTGGAGGGAAACCTCCAGACCCATCTGCAAGTGAATAGAGGAACCCCTGAGGGGACGTTGTTGTTTTGTTCACTGCTCGACAATACTGACCTGCCCCCGCTTGTAGTGCCACCGAAAATAAGACCAACAGAGAGTGGAAGGACCATAGGGCCCTGCCTTTTCAGGCGGGGCTTTCTATTACTCACATACAGGGGGGTGGATTCGTCGGATAAGGAGAGGGGGGTAAGGCGCGCAGGATTAAAATAGATAGTCGGCCGAGGGGAATTCCCCTAAAATGCCCCTTATCGGCATGTGGGCAGTATAGAAAAAACTAATAGAAGATCTTCTATAAAGATTTGTTTATGCTGAAGGAAAGTCAGCTTGAGTGGTTATACGCACACAAAATCCTGAAACATGCAGTTTAGATAACGAAGGAGGCTACGGTCAGAGAACCTCTAGGGGGTCAGACCTACACATAGCACATTTTGCTTGACGGGCCGCTGGTTTGTTGACCGCTCCTCCCGGGGGCGGGCCACAGCAAGTCCTTGATTCTGTTTGTTATTTGCTCAATAATAGCCCCTTTTTCAGCCTTACCCCGTTAGAAGTTCCGTTCTTTATCGTATTCCTTTTACTTACTGGTCCGCGCTCTCTACTTGTGAAACTTCTAACGGGGCTTAGAACGCCCATCTTGCCTGCGAAATTGGACTTCTAGGGTTTCCTACTAACCCGGATATTGCATGAGCGAATCTACTGCGAGCCCGGATAAACTGCCATATGCGGCGTTGCAGAGAATTTCCTGACTTTGAAATATTCCAATATGTCTTCAGCCAGAAAATTCTCTGCGCCTTGCCTATGTTGCTTCTACGGGCTCTCGTCACGATCACTCATGCAATATCCGGGCTAAACGGATGTATCCCCCTCACCCTAACCCTCTCCCCAATTGGGAGAGGGGACGAGATTTCTGAAAACGGTAGTGTCAATCGGAGATCTGCATAAAGCAGTTGCTCCCAATGTTTCAGGTCAATACGGTTCTTCTGGTGGCGCATAACCTTGATGTGATAAAGTCATGGGCCTTGATGGCGGATATAATGGTGGGCACATTGCTGCAATAGGAAGGATAGAATATATTACTCACAGAAAGGATTGACCCCAAACCATGACAAAACCTGAACGATTAAAAGAACGCGATGAAGTCCAAAAATTCTGAAGACGGATAAAGCCAGTGGGCAGTGGGCCGTGGGCAGTAGGCGGTAACTGATTAAAGACAAAAACCAGTGAGCGGATAAACCAGACGACGGATGACGGAGTAAAACAGACGACCCCATTAGAAGCAAGGCTTCTAGCGGGGCAGGCAGAGGACATAAATACGGATGACGGAGGGCAGACGTCAGATGGCTGATAAAGAATTTGTAAAACAGGGAAGAAAGGATTGAGCCCCAACAATGAAAAAACCTGAACGTTTAAAAGAACGCGATGAGGTTCTGAAGTATCTGAAGACGGATAAAGCCAGTGGTCAGTGGTCCGTGGGCAGTAGGCGGTATCTGATTAATGACATAAACCTGTGAGCGGATATACCAGACGACGGATGACAGATGACGGAGTAAAACAGACGACCCCATTAGAAGCAAGGCTTCTAGCGGGGCAGGCAGAGGGTTGAGAGCTGTGAAGAAACAAGAAAGTTTGAGCGAGGGTGATGAGGTACTGAAGTATTTAAAAACCAAAACATCAAGGCCGGTGGGCATGAAGGAGATCGGGAAAAACTTGAAAATCTTTTCCGGTCGGTCCGGATCCTTGAGGCGTGTGCTGAAATCCCTGACAAGTGCAGGCATTATATACAGGACCCGGAACGGTCTGTACGGTATCGCAGACAGAATGAACCTGATCACTGGAGAATTTCAGGGGCACAGGGACGGCTACGGTTTTATCCTGCCCGAGAAAACAGGAGAAGCGGACCTCTTTATACCCAGGAGAAAGACCATGGGGGCCATGTCGGGAGACCGGGTCATCGCTAGGGTGGAAAGCCTTAAAAAGAGGGACGGCGCGATCATCAAGATTCTCGATCGAGCCCGCACGAGGATCATCGGAAAGCTGTGTCATGAGAAGGGCAGCTTCTTTGTGGAGCCCAAGGGGAAAAACCTTCCCTTTGATGTCCTGGTCAGCGGGAACAGGAAGGGGGCAAAGAGCGGCAACCTTGTGCTTGTCGAGCTGACGTCATATCCCACACCGACCAGACCTCCGGAGGGGCGGGTCTTGAAGGTCCTGCCCGATGCGGACAATCCCGGTGTTGAGATCGAGTTGATCATTGAGGAGCACTCTCTTCCCCGGAAATTCCCTGCCGCGGTGACAAAGGAGGCCAAGGGGTTGACTCGGGGCATCCGTGTCGGGAGCCGGGTCGACTGCCGCGGTCTGACCACGGTCACCATTGACGGGGAGGACGCCAAGGATTTCGATGACGCCATTTCGATTAAAAAGATCAAAGGCGGTTTTATCCTCTATGTGCATATCGCTGATGTGAGCCATTATGTGACGTGGGATTCGGGGATTGATAGGGAGGCAAGGCAGAGGGGGACGAGCGTCTATTTCCCCGGGCAGGTGATCCCCATGCTTCCTGAAACTCTGTCAAACAACCTCTGCAGTCTCTTGCCGAGGACGGATCGGTATGCCTTTACCGTTGAGATGCATGTGAGCACGGCCGGGAAGGTGATGAAGAAGGAGTTTTATCCGAGCGTGATCAACAGCAACGAGAGGTTGACCTATACGGCAGTGGGAAAAATGCTCGCGGATCATGATCACGTTGAAAGAAAGAGATACGATACCCTCATGGGGGACCTTGAGACCATGGGGGAGTTGTACGCGATCCTGAAACGATCGAGGGTGAAACGGGGAAGTCTGGATTTTGACCTGCCGGAACCGTATATTCTCCTTGATCTGCGGGGGAGCCCCGAGGGGATCATCAAGGCGGAGAGGAACGTGAGTCACATGATGATTGAGGAATTTATGATCGCCGCCAATGAGGCCGTATCCTCCTATATCGAAGGCCTCGATGTGCCGACTCTCTACAGGATCCATGAAGCCCCGGACATGGCCAAACTCGATGAGCTGAGGCCGATTCTAAAGAGTTTCGGTCTTGAGTGCAGGGGGTTGGGTGTCGGCGCCTTCCGATCCATACTCAAGAAGATCAAGGGAAAGACTGAGTCTCCCCTGCTGAATATCCTGATGCTGAGGTCCCTGAAGCAGGCGAAATACTCAACGAAGAATACAGGCCATTTCGGCCTTGCGTCAGAGAGCTACACCCACTTCACTTCCCCGATCAGGCGCTACCCGGACCTGGTGGTCCACAGGGTGCTGAAAGATCTTCTCTCGGGCAAGGGGATGACGGCCAAGAACAGGCGTACTCTTGAGTCTTCCCTGCCCGAGATTGCCGTCCATTCTTCAGCCACCGAGCGGACGGCCGACGAGGCGGAGCGCGAGATTGTCAGGGCATTGAGGACATGGTTTATGAAGGACAAGGTGGGAAACGTTTACGATGGGTTCGTGACCAGTGTGAATCCCCGGGGCCTGAGGGTCCAGCTCAAGGAGATTTTTGTGGAAGGTTTTCTTCGTGTCTCCTCCATGGCCGATGACTATTACAGTTTCGATGAAGAGAGGTTCAGGCTCATCGGGAGAAGGAGGAAGAAGAGTTTTACCATGGGGGATGAGATTTCTGTCAGGGTGGAGAGTGTGGATGTGGAGGAGAGGGAGGTGTTGTTTGGGATTGCAGGCTGAAGACTGCAGGCTGCTTCAGAAAGGTGGAGCCGGAGAAAATGAGCCCAAGAAATTGGAGTCGATATAAACAAGGGGGTCAGACTCGGTTTTTGACCATGAGAATCCTGGCACTGGGTTTGATGGTCATGATGTCTGCCTGTGGCGGCGATGGCGGCAGCGACGCGGCCATCGAGCCAGCGCGAAGTTTCGCCATGGGCTTTACCGATTTCCCCCATGCCAATTCGTCGGCGGCGGTGCAGGATGCATTCAATGTGATTGCACAGGACGGAGACATGGCCGTCATGCATTTTGACGACGGCATTCCCTGGGTGGAGGCCCTGGAGGGCGTAAACACCGGTACTCCTTATACTGTGAATTATCCGAGCAACTATCTCGGAAGTATCGATACCAAGCTCACAATGATTCCGGTCGGCCATGTGGTGTATCTCGCGGTGACGCCCCTGAATTTTATGCGCGACAGGTTGGCCGAGTTCCGGGGGCAGAACGGCAGCGAGCCTCTGACACCGCCCTGGGACGGTTATGCGCTGGACCACCCGGACGTGATCACGGCCTTTGTTGCGCATTGCAGAAATATGATCGACGCTTTCGCGCCCGACTATTTTGCCTATGGTATCGAAGTGAATATGCTGCGTGCCACCCAGCCAGGCCTGTGGCCGGCTTTTGTCAATCTGGCCCAGGCAGTCTATACGCAGCTCAAGACCGACTTTCCACAACTGCCGATTTTTCATACTTTGCAGGCTTCTTTCTATTACGCCGATCCGTTGAATCAGACAACGGCGATCAACGAGATTCTGGCTTACACGGATGTCATTGCCGTGAGCGCGTATCCCTTTATCGAAGAGGCGGACCCCGACCAGCTCCCGGTTGATTACTTCAGCGCAATGGGACAGCTGGCGCCGGATAAACCCTTTGGGGTCGCCGAAACCGCGTGGCCGGCGGAACCGATAACCGATGAGAGCGATGTGGTATTGATCCCCGCCGACCCCGACGCTCAGCAGCGTTATATCCGGCGCCTGCTGACGGATGCCGATACGCTGGAAGCCGAGTTCGTGACGTTGTTTTTCACCCGTGACTTTGATGAATTCTGGGAATCGTATTTCAAGTTTCTGCCCGAGGCACCCCTGGCCCGTCTCTGGAAAGACACAGGTCTCTATGACGGGGCCGGAAATCCTCGGCCCGCGCTCGATGTGTGGCGCGAATACCTGAATTGATAGACCTTTTAAAGAGTCACACCTACACATTCAATGATAAAAAATGATCATCCGTCATCGAAGGTCTCATAGACAAGTTCCCCGGGGCTCTCTTCGGGGTCGGACCAAGGCAACTATATGAATTCATTATGAAACGAAAAAGGGGCCAGGCTACTTTAAATGTTCAGGAGGGTCGAGAATAGAAAAGTAGCCTGGCCCCTTTAGCGTTCACTTGTTGAGCATCGGCCACCTCCAGATAGGATTGGTCTCCAATCTGAAGGTATACCATGCTCAGCTTGGGGGACATTTTATTTTCCTGTTTTCGGGACTTTTATCATGCCTGCTGACAAAAGGTTAGCCAGCCACCGGGTAGCAGGTCTTTGGAGGGTGGTGGTGGTAACATTTTTCTTTACGCGTAAAACAGCAAGCGTGCAGGCCGTAAGCCGTCAGGTTGAAGGGATTGAGCCCCATAACGAAATTGAATAGTAGAGAATGTTCTGAGACTTTGGGAAGGACCATGTGAAGAGCCGTGTGCGGGAATTCCGCACGCACGGTTCTGTGAGGGGCTGGGGCCAACGGATGTATGGTTGAGATCTTGTGGCACCGCCGGGAAACCAGGCGGGAACGGAGAAGACAAACTTCAACCTGTAGCGTTCGGAGAAACCGGTCTACTCGACCATAGCACATTCCCTAAAAAAGCGCCGAAACCGCATACTTTGCCTCTCCCTTTTGCCTTGTCCTTTGAGATGGGTTGACGAACCCGCGGTGTTATCACTAGTGAACCGTATAGTGGGCCTGTTCCTTTCCCTTGCTCCCTTCAATCTTGGCCCCGGAAACGTGTATTTAAGCATGAAAAGCAGGCCGTCTTGGAGTAATTTGATTTGAACATCAATGGCTTGGCTTGGTCCGACCCAGGAAAGTGTTCCCAGGCCCCGTTAGAGTCAAAGCCACTAACGGGGCAAGCAAGTAATGCATTATTGTCTTGATCTTATGATCAAGTTTTGTTAAAAAGTTAATACCTGCTAGATATCACACCACTAGATTCGGCTATCAGCTCTCTGCAATCAGCTTTGACTACATCTAAAGAAAGAATTGTTGCCTGGAAAAAGGAGGCATCATGTACCTGGAGTATTGCCCATCCTGTAGAGAAGATCTATTCTTTTTAGTAGGCCATGACTCCCATAGGTTCTTCTTGACAAAGCCGGGTAATACGTATATAAACAATTATTATATACGTGGAGGTGGCTTTATGGCGAAAACAAAACTCACTTTATACATTGATGAAGAAACGGGGAGGATTGCCAAGAGAACCGCAAAATTATTAGGGAAGTCGGTTTCTGCCCTGGTGCAGGAATTTTTCAAACAGAAAGCCCGGTCTTATGGTGATATTGATATTGATGAATCCGTAAAGAAGTGGACCGGTATCATCAGATCAAAAAAGAGTTATAAAGAACTTCGTGAAACAATTGCTACCGAGAGATTGAAAAAGTATGAAGATTCTGATTGATACGAATATTCTGCTCGATGTCCTGACCAAGAGAGAACCTCATTACCTGTATGCGTCGAAGATTTGGACCTTCATTAGAGACGGACTGCTCCAGGGATACATTTCGGCAATTTCTGTAAATAATCTTTATTATATCATCAAGAAAATTCAGGATCAGTCTATTGCAGAGGCCTTCGTGGATCAACTCCTTTCTGATTTCGATGTGATTCCGCTGACTAAAGAGATTCTGCGTCAGGCCAGAACAAAGAAGACCCGGGATTATGAAGACCTCATTCAATACTTCTCTGCAATTCATGAAGGATGCGAGTTGATCATCACCAGGAACAAAAAAGACTTTCCTCGAATCGGCATCAAGATCTTATCCCCATTTGAATGCCTGAAGATGCTTGGAAAACAGAAGGAAGACTAATTGGGGCACCCAAAATGGACAGCTTGGTGGCTGGTTCGTACATAGTTTGCCTGGCACTTTTGTTTACTGTAAATGTTCTGTATCTGATTGGTTTAACAAACAGAACGGACTAGTTTTTGAAGAACATTAATCATATACAAGTCACGGTAGCCATCATCGAGAAAGATGGCAAGATCCTCATCGCCAAGCGGGGCAAGGATGACCCGTTGAAAAACAAGTGGGAGTTTCCTGGGGGGAAGTTGGAGGCCGATTAGATGCCAGTGGGCAGGAGAGAGGCCGGAGGACGGATGACGGCGTAACAGAGGACGGAAAGTTCAAAAGGCTGAAGACCAAAGACCAGATGACAGAGGACGGAGAGAGGCCGGAGGACGGATGACGGCGTAACAGA
>CALZGC010000107.1 GCA_945786985.1 uncultured Nitrospirota bacterium
CAGCTTATCCGGCCTCGCAATAGATTGACTGATGCAATATCCGGGTTAAGCAGCCGCTGACGTACGGAAGCCGCAACATTCTTTGTCGGTTCTTTTCTCACAACAGCGACTCCAGATAAGGCCTGATCACCTTTTCGACGCGGCACACACCTGCAAACTTCATGAGTTCGGTCACCTTCAACCGTTTTCTCTCTCGGTAGAGCTTGAGGGCTTCGATGGCAACGTCCAGACCCAGTTTGTTTCTGTACTTGAAACAGTCGGCCACCGTCTTCTCAGGGCTATAGACACGCACAGGAACGTTGTCCAATTGATGGATCTCCATCCCCTCTGTAAACGCTCTGCCTGTGAACCAGAAAATCCGAAGCGGGGGATGATCAAGCCTGGGAGGTTCCGCACCCCGTTTCAGTGCCAGGTAGACTTCGTGAGGGATCTGCGTCGTGATGTCGTGGAAGGCGAGGGCTGAGATCAGGCAGATCACACCATTCGGAACTTTCACAGACACCGAAACCAAATCAGGGTTTCCAAGAGGCGGCAATCCAGACAGCCGGTAAAGACCTCGAGCAAGCCTCTCCAGCATCCCGGAATCCCTCATTTCATAAAGAGTCCTGGGGTGAATACCGGCCCGAATCGCATCTCTGGTCCTGAGCAGACCGCCCTTTTCAAGGAAGATCTTTCGCGCCTGCTCAAGGGCCTTGCTTTCTCCAAGTTTCATGAAAACACCGTTGGATAATGAAACCATTGTTATATATCTATTGCATGTAATATTATCCAAAACAGGTTTGATTTTTCAATCATGATTTGCGGATTGGAAGATACCATGGCATTGGAGTATCCCCCCTGGCTTAGGACAATATTCTTTTTGTGTTGACATATTGTCCAAGGAAGGGTGGAGTTTGAGCATGTTCATACCCCGTGAAATTGGCCAACAAGTACTCTATCGAAGCCGGAAATACCCGGTTATTTCCATTACCGGTCCGCGCCAATCCGGCAAGACCACTCTTGCAAAGATGCTTTTTCCCGACTATTCCTATGTCTCCCTTGAGCGGCCGGATTATCGCCAACAGGCAGAGGAGGATCCAAACCGTTTTCTCCGAACCTTTACGAAAGGGGTAATCCTTGACGAAGTACAGCGGGCGCCCGACCTGTTTTCCTACATCCAGGTCATTGTGGACGAGTCACCCAGACCCGGTCAGTTCATCCTGACCGGGTCACAAAACTTTCTGCTTCCTGAAAAGGTGAGCCAGTCTTTGGCCGGAAGGGTTTCTCTCTTCAGGTTGCCTCCTTTTTCCTTTCTTGAGCTCCAGTCCTCCCAGTTTGAACATGAGGATTTGGACACCTATCTGTTCGCCGGCACCTATCCGCCCGTGTACGACAGGGGATATGAGCCTCACGTGTGGTACCTGGATTATATCCAGACCTATATTGAACGCGATGTGAGGAGTCTGCGCAATGTGACCGATCTTGCACTCTTTCAGAAATTCCTCGGTCTATGTGCGGGAAGAATCGGCCAACTCTTGAACCTAAACGGTCTGGCGGGAGAATGCGGTATCAGTCACAATACCGCCCGAGACTGGATGTCCGTGCTTGAGGCAAGCTTCCTGGTTTTTCGTCTACAGCCCTATCACGAGAACTTCAATAAGCGCATCGTTAAACAGCCAAAACTCTATTTCTATGATACCGGTTTACTTTGTGCTCTCCTTGGACTCCAGAACCCGAGTCAACTGGCACAGCACTATCTTCGCGGCAGTATCTTTGAATCCTTCATCGTCTCGGAATTGGTCAAGGCGAGATGGGTGGCAGAACTTTCCGGAACGGGTTCCTTCTGGAGAGACCGCCACGGCCATGAGATCGACTATCTTATCGAAACACCACACGGCCTTTTCCCGGTTGAGATTAAATCCGGGGAAACGATTCGTCCCCCCATGTTCCAGGGACTCGAATATTGGAGTAAACTCACAGGAGAACCTCTCGATGCGGGGTATCTGATCTATGGAGGAAAAGAAAAACAAGACCGCCGGACTGGACGGGTCGTAGGCTGGGCCGTGATGTCGGAACTCCTCCAATCTCTCCGTAGATCTGATCATATCTGATCTTTTGTTTTGATAAAAACAGGGGAATGTCCCCATTTTTTCCCGGCTTCGCCTCTCGCTTCGCCGCGACGACAGCTTGGAACGGAGATCGAAGAAGCTAGTTGAGGAAGTCCGACTTCGCCCGCTGGGCTTCGTCGCGGCAGCCTTCGATTTCACTCAGGGTTAACTCACCAACCGGCACGGAGCCAAGCTCCAAGGGATTTTAAGTCCATGATTCAGTGATTAACACACTTGACTCAGGACTACCAGACGGTAACTGTCAACACGGATTTTCAATAGCTTGCGTGCTATTTTCATTAGCGGGGTTACATGGAGATTTCCCGAATTGAACGCTGAATGCAACCCCGGAACAACCCCAAATTTGCTGGCCTCGGCTTTAATTTGGCGGGGAACGAGGGTTCGTTCTGACAGTCAATTTCGGCGGCGGGAATCCGTTCGACAGGCTCACGGGGAACTCACATACCAGAACGATGCCCTATTCAAAAGGGTTTGCGAGAGGGGTGATACACCGGTGATAACACCGGGGGGGATTCTGGATAGCGCAACCGTCCTCGGAGCAGACGAGACAGCTTGAATACCCAGGTAGGCGGACAAGATCTCAAAGGGAGAGCCCCGGACCAAGCAGAAGAATAACGGGTCGAGACGAAAGTAAAAGAAACCTCATCGGATATACAAGAGAAAGAGACGACAGGACAGACTTCTCATTCAAGACTGTGCCTGCCAAAATGATCGCGCATGACCCCCAAGAAGTTTCTTTTATTTCAAATCAAACGGCGTTTCCCATTGCTCGATCCGCCCAACGAGCCACGTTTGTTATAATCGGAACTGGATCAGTATAGGCTTCACAAAGAAGCATGTGGTAAAAGCACTCCTCCGGTGAACGGAGGCGCGCGCTCGGGTGATGCAGGGCATATTGCCGGGCCTCCTCTGAGGACATCCAGCGGCCTATGGCTTCCACGAGGAGATCCACCGTACCGCTGCCCTCGTCGAACTGCTCCTTGTCCCGCCAGACGATCTCCTCTGGCAGGAGGTCTTCGCATGCCTTGCGCAGCACCCATTTCTCGACCCGTCGAGGACCGCCGTTCCTCTTGAGCTTGAGCTCCGGCGCTATCGTTTGCGCAAGCTCGATCATCTCCACGTCGAGGAACGGTACCCGTCCCTCGATAGAGTGGGCCATGGTTAAGCGGTCGACCCGCTGTAGATTGATGTTGTGCATAGACTGTACCGAGCGGCGCAATTCCCCGTGAAGCAGAGAGGGATCCTTGTAGTCCCGGTAGTACCGGTATCCCGCGAAGAGTTCGTCCGCTCCCTCGCCGGTGAGGATTACCTTCACCTCCTGGGAGGCCAGGCGAGCCGTGAAGTAGCAGGGGATGGCGCTGCGCACCAGATCCTGGTCGAAGGATTCCAGGTGAAAGAGGATTTCCGGAAGGCACGCAGCGATCTCCTCCGGTTTCAGGAGGTACTCATGATGAACGGTGTCGAGGTGCCGAGCCACGGTGCGGGCCGCCACGAGATCGCGGCTGCCCTCGATGCCGACCGAGAAGGTGTGTAGCTTGTCGACGTGGGGTCGGACGAGAGCCGCAATGATGCTGCTATCCAAGCCACCAGAGAGGAAAGCCCCGATCGGGACGTCGCTCATCAGACGCTTCGTCACCGACCGGTCCAGTGTCTCGCGCACCAGTGCGATGTGCTCCTCTACGGTTCGCGCAACCGGCGTCGCGTCGGGTACCTTGTAGTAGGCTCGCGTGCCGATCTGCGAGTGAAACCACGAGCCCGGAGGGAACTCCCTCACGTCCTCGGCAAGACCGATGAGCGCCTTGATCTCCGAGGCCAGAAGGAGATCACCGTCCCGCGAGCCTAAATAAAGGGGCTTAATGCCGATCGGGTCCCGCGCCACGAAGAGATCGTCGCCGTCAGCAATGGCAAAGGCAAACATTCCGTCGAGATCCTCGGCACACGCGGTGCCGCGTGCCGCGTACAGAGCAAGAGCCGTCTCGCTGTCGCTCCGCGTTTGGAACCGATAGCGATCCTTCATTTGGGATTGCAGTGAAGCAAAATTGTAGATCTCCCCGTTGGCAACGATGGCGCGATTGCCTTCCTCGGACCGGATCGGTTGATCGCCCCCGGCAAGATCCATGATAGCAAGCCGGCGGTGGCCCAGCACAGCCGACCTCACCGGCTCTCGGAGAATCCCTTGCGCATCGGGGCCACGATGCGCCAGCCGGTGCATCATTGCGCGGACGGTGTCCTCGTCGTACTTGCCCCAGATTCCAGCGATGCCACACACGGGCTTTACTGACCCTCCTGCAACAGCTCCAGGCTTTCCAGGAACTCCAGGGCGACGTCATTCGGGCGGCGTTTTTTTTCGTCCACCTCGAAGTTGAGTCGCTGCATGGTCGCGTCGTTCAGGCGACCGGCCAGCAGCTGCAGTACCTCGCGAAGCTCCGGGTACGCCTCGAGGACCTCGGACCGGATGACCGGCGCCGCCTGATAGGGCGGGAAGAACCCGCGGTCGTCTCGCAGCGGCTGGAGCTCGAAGGCCGCAATGCGCCCGTCAGTGGAGAAGGCGCATATGACATCGACTTCCCGGTTTGCGATCGCCTGATACATGAGTGCCGGATCGAGGTCCCGCACCTCCCCGAACTGAAGCCCGTAGGCACGGCGCAATCCGGGATAGCCGTCCGGCCGCTCGCTGAACTCAGCCGTGAACCCTGCGCGAAGCGTTGCCGAGATCGCCATCAGGTCAGAGATGGTACGTAGATTGCGGGAAATGGCGTCGGATTTCCGTACAGTGATCGCGTAGGTATTGTCGAAGCCGAACGGGCGGAGCCAGTCCGCTGCGAAGCGCTGCCGGTACTCGCGGGAAACCATTACGTGTGCGCGATCTGGATCAGCGATCACAGATTGCTTGAGGATGGCGGTCAAGGCAGTACCGGTGTACTCGGCGTACAGGTCTATCTCTCCGCTCTTGAGCGCCCCGTGACAGATCATCGTTCCACCGAGGTTGAAGCGCCGCTCCACTCTCAGATCGGTGTGCGACTCGATGAGCTGAGCCATCAACTCCCCCAGGATCAGCTGTTCGGTGAAGTTCTTGGTGCCAATCCTGACCATTGGCTCATCTCCAGCGGACGCTCCCCAGACGGGGTTTGAGGAAGAAGAGGTGCCTATCGAAAAGTAGGCAAAACATCCCGCAACGATGAGCACCACCGGCATGGAGAGCGCCACGGGACGCAGCGAGCGGTCGATCGCGGCCTTGAACCGGGAGCCCCGCGACCGCTGACGACGCAGTCCCCATTGAAAGGCCGCAATGGAACTGTCGACGATCAGTGCCAGCAATGCGGCCGGGATGGCGCCGAGCAGGATCAGGTCGGTGTTGGACAGGGCCAGACCCCGGTTAATGAACTGGCCGAGCCCCCCGGCGCCGATGAAGGCCGATAGGGTCGCGATCCCGACGCTGACCACGGCGGCCGTGCGGATACCGGCTACGATCACAGGCGTCGCGAGCGGGATCTCGACGAACCACATCTGCTGGCGCGGGGTCATCCCCATTCCTCGGGCCGCCTCCATCACGGCCGGGGATACGCCCTCCAGACCTGTCAGTGTGTTGCGAACGATTGGCAGGAGGGCATACAGGGTGAGGGCGATGATGGCTGGGATTGCACCGATCTTTTGCAGCAGCGCCAGGAGGATCGCAAGCATCGCCAAGCTGGGGATAGTCTGCAGGATGCCGACGCCCCCCGTCAATGGGCCGCGGAGCCACCAGATCCGGGCCGCGAAGATGCCAAGGGGTATCCCGATGAGGATCGCCATACCCGTGGAAACACCGGTCAGCATCAGGTGCTCACCCGTGCGCAACCAGAGCTCGGCCAGCCGTTCCGAGACGAACGCGATCCACGAGTTCCCGGCCATTACAGCATGCCCCCGTAGACCGCCAGCTGCTGGGCTGGTTTGGCGAAAAGCTCGCGTACAAAATCGGTGGCCGGATTCTGAAGAATTTCCTCTTTCGTCCCGATTTGCTGGAGATGCCCGGCGTGCAGCACCGCAATTCGATCTCCAAGTGTGAGGGCTTCGAAGATGTCATGGGTCACAAAGACGATGGTCTTGTTCAGTCTCTGTTTGAGCGTAAGAAGTTCCTGTTGAAGTGTGTCGCGTGTCAGCGCGTCCAACGCCCCAAAGGGTTCGTCCATTAGCAGGTAGGCAGGATCTGCGGCAAGAGCCCGGCCCACGCCGACGCGCTGCTGCTGCCCGCCCGAGAGTTCTTCCGGGAATCGTCCTGCGTAAGTATCCGGATCAAGGCCAATGAGTCGGAGCAATTCGTGGGCCCGTTCCCGACGCTTCTGAGACGGCCAGCCGATCAGGCGCGGCACCATGGCCACGTTCTCCTCAACCGTCATGTGGGGGAACAGCCCAATCCCCTGAAAGACGTAACCTATTCTGCGCCGCAAAGCGATCGGATCCTGGCCGGCAATGTTTTTGCCGTCCAACTCGATTGTGCCGCCAGTCAGATCAAGAAGCCGGTTTGTTAGTTTGAGGAGCGTTGTCTTACCGGAGCCGGAGGAACCAAGAAGAACGAGCGTCTCACCCTCGTGGATATTCAGAGAGACATTGTCAATGGCGAAGTGCTGCCCGTCGTCGAAGGACTTGGAGACGTGCTTCAAAGAAATCATGCACCGTCAGGCCTCCGGAACAGGGGGCTTCCAACCAAGACATCTGCCACAGGATCGATTGATACATGTGCCATCCGATAGGGTCTCCAGATTACCGGCAGATGTAGGCTACTCTCTGGGATTTGTTACACATGCACTTTGAGCGGGTCCGCTTCATTTCCTCGAGCAATTCGGGGAAATGGGCGGGATCAGCGGCAATGAACAGCTCGGCGAACTGCTTGCCTCGATCTTCCCATTCGCGGGTGTCGATACCTTTATCATGGAGGATCTTCAATACACCTTTTCGCTCATCCTCATTGGTGAATCTTCTTTGCGGCAGCATGATGCCCGGGACTTTCTCGAATTTGAAGCCATGTTTCTCGAAGACGTCTCTGATCGGTGTTGCGTCGAACATCCGAAGAATGGTGAGCACAGCAAGTGGGCCAAATTCACTTGGGTGGTCCTTGCCTATATGCGGAACAATATGGGCCATGGTGCGATCCGTGACATAACCAATCGCGCCGGTGCTGATCAATAGATTGCAGCTGCGCAACCAGGAACATTCCTCTGCATTGGGGGCGATGTCGGGATTCTCGAAATCACGGGCAATGCCGCCGTCAAGTAACCCGGCCCTCATGGCGAACCGAACAGCAGCCTTGGAGCTGTCAAGACCTACACAACGAACATCGCACGGCGTTGGCGTGACGTTGATCCACGCACGCATAACCTCACATGCTGCTGAAGGATCTTGCGGAGCGCGTGTTGAGAAGAAGGCCACCATCTCATCGAACGAACAACCGTATTTCACAAACGCGGAGCCCATGCCATACGAGCAGCCAACATCCAGCATCTGGACCGGCCACGCGTTCTCGGTATGCTTCCTCAGCAGTTCGGCGGCCGCGATGCAATAAGGACGAGCCTGCTCGCCAATCTCATAACCGTTCTTCGCCATCATGGCAACGTAGCCGTGCGGTGTCGGCGCGGTATAAACGTCCTGAAAGCAAGCCTTCGCCTGGTTCTCTCTTTCGTATTTCAAAAGTTCCCCCTTTTTCGTATTTCCTTCATGCATCCGTATCTCCCAAGACCGGGTCCATCGGTCCGGTTTCCGGGATCGTCGCATCATCCACGTATTGCATTTGCATGAGTTCGACAACTCGTTCGAGAGACTCCGCGATCAACACCA
>CALZGC010000108.1 GCA_945786985.1 uncultured Nitrospirota bacterium
GCGATCTCCTCAAGGCGCGCGACTGAGGCGTACCCCCTGCGGTACGTCGCAGGGAGCGGATCCCAAGATACCTTAATGTATAAGCCGCCGCTGGCGGCATGAATCAGAGTGAAGCGGGAGAATGGCCCGGCGAAGGAAGGCCTTCGCCGGGGAAAAGACAACGCAGAGGAGGGCGCGTTACGGCATTCGAATGCCACCGTATTTTCGAATAGGGCCACCAAGTCAGAGAATTTTCTGTAACGCCGCATGTGGCAGCCTATCCGTCTTCGCAGAATGCTACGCCGTGACAAGTCCGGCCTCGTAGTAGATTTACTTGTGCAATATTCGGGTTAAGCTCTTGCAATTTTCCCGATAACGTACTAAGATTCCCCGAAAATTCGGCCCGGATATTGCATGAGTAATCGTCATGCAAGATCCGGGCTAGCCAGTTGTGCCATTACATCCGGTAGCGATCGTTTCTTGCCCTTTCGGTCGCTCCGTGAGCGGGTTTGTTCAGAGGGGGAGCATCCATTGCAGGCGGATCCATCGTGAGAGATCGAACATTTGATCCGGGCAGAGATCGCCGCGGGTTGCTGCTGGCCCTCGGGATCGTGATTCTTGCGAGCATCATTGGCAATCTCATTGGGCGCGGCTTGGCGGTGGTCGTACCTGGCGGGGTGGTTCATGATTTGCTGATTTCGGGGTTCCGCTTCGGGATCGACCCGCCCTGGACGCTCAACCTTTCGGTACTCTCACTGAGTTTTGGTTTTACGCTGAACTTGACCTTTGTGGGGGCGCTGCTGATGATCATCTTTCTGTTCCTCTTCAAAAAGGCGTGACCCCCGCGTCCCCCTGGGGCCCTTCGGGGCGCAAGGGGGGGGCACTTTCGGGAAACGCAGGATTGAACGTGAACGTTCGAACTGCTGCGTACATACTCACCTCTTATTCGGAAAAGTCTTCCGGCCGGGTTCCCGGTGTCGCCCGATTTCTGTGGTCCCTTCTTCTATTCGGCGGCCTGTTGCTGCAGCCTACGGCAGTTCGGGCCGATGTGACGGTCGAGTTTGTGGTCGACGGCTCCGGCAGCATGTGGAGCAAACTGTACGACCAGTACAAGATTGTCGTCCTGCGCAACGGCATTGCCAAGTTCCTGGAGGACGCACCGCGGGATATTCGCGTGGGGGTGCGGGCATTCGGACTGCCCCAGGGAGAGGGGTGTAACAACACCGATCTGCTGGTGGCGCCCGCTCTCAATGTGTATCAGGACGTGTTGCAGGCGATCAAACGGATGAATCCCACCGGGCAGGCGCCGATCATTTTCTCGCTGCGCAAGGGGTTGAAGGACCTGGAGGGCATCGCGGGGAAGAAGGTCCTCATTCTAATTGCCGATGGCAGCGACAGTTGTGAAGAGGATATGACCGAAGCCATCGAGAAGTTCTCCAAGGCTATTTCCCACGAAGAGGTTCATGTGATCGGGCTCGGCCTGACCGAAGAGAAGGACCGCTCGGAGCTCAAGTTGCTCGCGGCCAAGGCGAACGGAAGCTCCTACTCGGTCTCCAACAACACCCAGTTGACCCGTCGCATCGAGGCGATTGTGTCCCGTGCCATTGAGGAGGAGGAGGAGCGGTTGAAGCAGATGGCGGCGGAAGAGGCGCGCTTGGCCCTGCTGGCGGAGAACACCCGTTTTTCGGTGGCTTTCGCGAGCAATGTGCCCAGTTTTTTCTGCAGCGGGATTCGAATTGTCGATCTGCAGATCGACGGAACCGCCGTCAACGTGGCCAACGGCGGGGATGTTGGCTGTAAGGATCGGGTGGAGATCTTCAATGAGCCCATGCCGAGGGGAGAGCACAGCGTTCTGCTGACCTATGAGAAGGACAATCACGGCGATGTGATCAGCAGCCGTGCGCAGACGTTTAAAGTTCACGTGGAGGCCGGCAAAACGACGCTGCTGGAATGCCGAACAGCGGGGCATCTTTTTTTCTGGGGACTCGACTCAAAGGTGGAGGTGCTGCCATCGCCCTAGCGGCGCGGTAGTGCGCGTGTCGCTTGGAAGGGCTGGCACGCTGCCATAGGCTGCGTCACGTAAAATCTTCCGGCGGCAAACGATTTCAACATGGGCTCCCCCGCCGTCGTTTCTGTGCGGAGCCTGCCGCACTGGCTCGATCTTCCACGACGATCCCCCGTACTATCTCCCGGATCGCGCGGCGGCAGCGGCGGGGAGGCCTCCCGGAGGAGCCCCCCCTTTGTTTTCATGGGAAAGGGCCCACGGTCGGTTATGAAACTCTGCAATGTTGCGTTTGCCCCCGAGAACAAGAGCATCCAGGTTCGGGAAGGGGCCACACTCCTGAAGGCGGCATCCCTCGCCGGGGTACATATCAACGCGTCGTGCGGCGGGGCCGGTACATGCGGCAAGTGTCGCGCCGTTATCGCCAACGGACAATTCCGCTCCGAGCCGAATATCCACCTCTCCGACAGTGAAGTCTCCCGGGGGGTTGTGCTCTCCTGTCTCACCGTGGTGGAAGGGGATTTGAGCGTCGAGATCCCACAGGAGGCTCAGAAGGGCGCCGGTGTGCGCGTCGACACGGGACTGGGGGTCGGACGGGAGTTGCTGAAGATCGGCGATCGGGAAATCCAGCCCCGGACCAAAAAAATCCATCTCACGCTGCCGCGCCCCACCCTCAGCGACAACATCTCCGATCTGTCCCGCCTGACTCGGGAGCTTCGCAAACAGGGATACCCCGGCCGGGACATTACGTGCGGCCTCTCTGTGCTGCAGAAGCTGGGGCCCACGCTGCGGGAAGGCGAGTGGGCCGTGACCGTGACCCTTATGTGGACACAGTTCGGCATCGAGATCATGGACGTGGAGGCCGGCGACGTGACGCTCTCCCGCTACGGACTCGCCATTGATGTCGGCACCACGACGGTGGTGGTCTATCTGGTGCACCTCAATACAGGCGATATCATCGATGTGGCCTCCGATCTGAATGCCCAAATCCGTTGCGGGGAAGACATCATCTCGCGCATTATTTATGCGACGGAAGTGGGAACGGTGGAGGAGGTGCATGAGTTGGTGATTGGGACCATCCGCACTTTGGTGGACACGCTCACGGCGCGAAACGGCATTCAGCCCGAGAGTCTCGACTCCATTGTCACATCGGGGAACACGACCATGACCCATCTTCTCTATGAACTCGATCCCCGCTATATTCGTGAGGAGCCCTATGTCCCGACAACCAACTTCCTGCCCGTCATCAAGGCGAGCGAGATCGGTATCAATGTGAATCGCAATGCGAATATCTATGCAGTGCCGGGCACGGCGAGCTATGTAGGCGGAGATATCACGGCCGGGATCCTGGCCTCCCGGGTGCACCTGAGTGAAGCGCTAACCATCTTCATCGATATCGGCACCAACGGTGAGCTGGTGCTGGGCAATCAGGATTGGCTCGTGGCGGCCTCCTGTTCGGCAGGCCCTGCCTTCGAGGGTGGGGGCGTGGAGTTCGGTATGCGGGCCAGTCAGGGGGCCATTGAGGGGGTCGAGATTGATCGACAGACCCACGAGCCTACCTGCCATGTCATCGGCGATACCGAACCGCAGGGGATCTGCGGCTCCGGCATGATCGACGTACTGGCCGAGATGTATCTGGCCGGGGTCATCGATCAGAAGGGCCGGTTCTCGGAGGACCTCGAGACCGACCGGGTCCGCCCGGGCGATGCCGGTCTGGAGTACGTTCTGGTCCGGCGCGATCCGGCCCGAGGTGAACGGGATATCGTTTTGACGGCGGCCGATCTGGATAACATTCTCCGGACCAAGGGGGCCATCTACGCGGGCCTGTGTACACTTCTAAGTGAGATGAACCTGACTTTCCATGATGTGGAGCGTTTCATTATCGCAGGCGGTTTCGGCAACTACATTGACATTGAAAAGGCGATTGTCATTGGTCTGCTGCCAGACCTTCCGCAGGAACGGTTCCATTTCATCGGCAACTCCTCCATTACCGGGGCTTATCTTATTCTATTGTCCAAGGAGATGCGCCTCGAGGCTGAAGAGATCGCCCGAAGGATGACCTACATCGAGCTGTCCGTGTCGCGAGCGTTCATGGATGAGTACATGTCCGCCCTGTTCCTTCCTCATACCCGGCTGGACGATTTTCCCTCGGTACGCGAGATTCTCGACAAGCGCCGATAACCCGTTCGCAGGGCGGCCCGGATATTGCGTGTGTGATCGTCATGAGAGGCCGAAGAGGCGCCTTGCCTGTGGCAGACTATCCGGTCTCGTAAAAGATTTACTCACGCGATATTCGGGCCAGAAGCCTTCATGCCCAGGAACCGCCGTCGCTGGCCACGTTTCCGGGCGCACGCCTTTGCTTGAAATGGCGCTTTCTATCAGGTATAGTAGCGCAGTGTACACCGCACGGAGAGATGGTCCGTGGAGGGTCTGGTTTAACTTAATTTGATACCATTTTTCGGGGTGTTATGAAGACCTGGTTTTTTGTCGCCGATGCCCATCTGTCCGAGGAAGACATCCTGCGGCAGCAGAAGCTCGTCGACTTTTTGGAGGGCAACCGGGACCGGATGTCCGGTCTCGTTATCCTGGGGGACCTCTTCGATTTCTGGTTCGGTTTCCCCGATTATATCCATCCGCCGTACCGGCCTCTCTGCGAAACCCTGGTTTCCCTCACCCGAAGCGGCGTTCGCCTCATCTACTGTGAGGGGAATCACGACTTTTCCATGGGTCCCTTCGTCACCGAGACATTGCAGGGCGAGTTGTACCCCCGATTCGCCACCGTGGAACTGGACGGTCAACGCGTCTGGCTGGGGCATGGCGATGGTGTGGACCTCCGCGATCTCCGTTACCGGATCTATCGCGCGCTTCTCAAAAACCGGATCATGTATCAGTTGATCCGATTCCTGGGGCCGCAGCGGACCTGGAAGATCAAGCACTTCCTGAGCAGCCGTTCGTGGATGCATCGCAGGCAGCCCATGGACCAACGGATCCCGCCGGATGTACAATTTGCCCGGGAGCGGTGCCGGGATGGTGCGGATGTGGTCATTCTCGCCCATACCCATCGGCCCGCGCAGGAAACCTTCGTACAAAACGGACGGACCTGTACCTATTTCAACGTCGGGGATTGGGTGGAGCACTGCTCGTACGTGTCCTACTCTCCCCAAGCCGGATTTCAGCTGGGCCGCTACGACCCTGGGGGCGAGTCGTCCGTTCCGCCCGAGACCGTGCTCACCGACCGCAGCTGCGCCCGCTGAGTTTTCTCTGTGCGGCGCTGAGAGGCAGTGATCATGTTGCGGTGTGAAGACCTCGTTGACAGAGTGCTCGCGTACAACCCGAAAGCGGAGGTGAGTATGCTGCGCCGGGCCTACGTTTTCTCGGGCAAGGCGCACAAGGGACAGACCCGCATGTCGGGCGAGCTCTATCTCAGTCACCCCCTGGAGGTGGCTGGCATTCTTGCCGACCTGCGCCTCGATGTGCCCGCCATCACCGCGGGCATCCTCCACGATACCGTCGAAGATACGGACACCAGCACCGAGGAGATCCGGGGGTACTTCGGGGAGGAAGTGGCCCTGCTCGTAGAAGGCCTGACCAAGATCAGCACCATGAGCTTTCCCTCCGCGGAGGACCGGCAGGCCGAAAACATCCGGAAGATGATTATTGCCATGGTGCACGACATCCGGGTCATCCTGATCAAGCTGGCCGACCGCCTGCATAACATGCGCACGCTCGAGTATCTGTCGAGGGGGAAACAGATAAGGATCGCCCGGGAGACCCTGGACATCTATACGCCCATCGCCCACCGGCTGGGCATTTCGATCATCCAGCGAGAATTGGAAGATCTCTGTCTCAAGTATCTCCATCCGGACAGCCATCGGGAGATTGCCGCAAAGAATCCTGAAAAGCAGCAGGAGCAGGAACTTTATGTCCGGGAGATTTCCAGTCTCCTCGCGGATAAGCTCAAGGAACTCGACATCCGAGCCGCCTTGACTGCGATGCCGGGAAATCTCTACGGGATATACAAGAAGATGGTGAACCGCCAGGTCCCATTTGAGCGGGTCTATGATGTGATCCGGGTGCGGTTGATCACCGAGCGGAGCATCGATTGTTACACGGCACTGGGACTGATACACAACCTCTGGAAACCGGTGCCGGGAAAATTCGAGGACTTCATCGGCGTTGCCAGAACCAATCAATACCAGTCTTTGCACACCCTGGTGATGGGGCACAAGGGGCATCCCATCAAGTTCGAGATCATGACGGAGGCCATGCTTCGGCAATCGGAGCGGGGGATCACGACCCAGTGGAAGTACAAGAAGAGCCCCCGGGAGTCGCTGGAACAGAAGACGGAGCGTTTCGCCTGGCTCCGGAACCTGCTGCAGTGGCAGAAGGAACTGCTCGATTCGCGGGAATTTCTCACCTCTGTGAAGGAGGACCTGTTCCCGGACGTTATCTACGGCTTCACACCCCAAGGGGAGGTGCGAGAACTGCTGAAGGGCTCGACACCGATCGATTTTGCGTTCAATATTCACACCGAGGTTGGCAAGCAGGCTGTTGGTTGCCGGGTGAACGGCCGACCGGTGGCTCTTGATCACGTCCTGCGAAACGGCGACACGGTCGAGATCCTGATCTCCGAGGATCAGACCCCCAAGCGGGAGTGGCTGCGGTTCGCCAAGACGCCCAAGGCGCGGGCGCGCATCAAGGAGTGGCTGCGGGCCAAAGAGAAGGAAAGAAGCACTGAAGTGGGGCGAGACATCCTGAAGAGTGCCTTTGAGAAATACAACATCGACACCGCAGTGCTGGACGACGAAACCGGGTTCCAGGAGTTGATCCAGAAACTGGGGCACCACGATCGGGAGAAGTTCCTGGAGAATGTCGGCTACGGAAAGGTCACTCCCCTCCTGGCGGTGGAAAAGCTCCTCCCGCCTCGCGAATTCAGGCGGCTCAAGAAGAAAGAGGAAAAGCAACGGAAGAAAGAGCCCCGGGAGTCCCCGGGCGTGGGCATTCAGGTCTCCGGCGCGGACGATATTTTCGTGCATCTCGCTTCCTGCTGCTGCCCCATTCCCGGCGATCGGATCATCGCCTTCATCGGCAACAAGCGGGGGGTGTCCGTACATGAAATCGAATGTCCCCTCATCCCGGAACTCGATGTGAACCCGGAGCGGCGCATTGAGGTCACCTGGGATCCGGAGGCCAGGATAGCCCGCCCCGTGCGAGTGCGGGTGCAGGTGATGGACAAGCCTGGCGTGCTCGCAGACATCTGCAGCGCCATCACCGCGCACGAGGCCAACATCGGTAAGACCCAGGTCAGTGCGGTGGGGGAGAATACGGCCCGGTGCGACTTTGAAATAGAAGTGCGGGACCGTGCCCAGCTCGACGAAATCCTGCTGGCCATCGGCAAGACAGAGACGGTGATCAGTGTGGAGCGGGTCAAGGGGATCGAGGGAACCAAACTGTCGACCGCGTAGCGGGCGTTACCAGTGCGAGGTGGGTGATGAAATCAGTGGAAGAGCAGATGGCCCTCATCAGGCGGGGGGCCGTTGAGATTCTTCTGGAAGATGAATTGAAGCGGAAACTTCAGCGGTCCGTTCAGACCGGTCGGCCCCTTCGTATCAAGGCAGGATTCGACCCGACGGCGCCGGACCTCCATCTCGGGCATACCGTTCTGATTCAGAAACTGAGACACTTTCAGGAGCTGGGCCACCAGGTTCTCTTTCTCATCGGAGACTTCACCGGTATGATCGGCGATCCATCCGGGAAGTCGGAGACCCGCCCCCCGTTGAGCCGCGAGGAGGTGGAAGAGAACGCCCGGACCTACCGTGATCAGATCTTCAAGATCCTCGATCCGGACAAAACGGAGATCGTTTTCAACAGCGTCTGGATGTCCCGGATGAACGCAGAATCTCTGATTGCCCTGGCCGGCAAAATGACCGTCGCCCGTATGCTGGAGCGGGACGATTTTGAAAAACGCTACCGGTCCAATCAGCCGATCAGTATTCATGAGTTCCTCTATCCGCTGATTCAGGGATACGACTCGGTGGTGCTCAAGGCCGATGCGGAGATCGGTGGTACCGATCAGAAGTTCAATCTTTTGGTGGGCCGCGAGCTGCAGAAGGAGGCAGGACAGGACCCTCAGGTGGTTCTGACGATGCCGCTGCTGGAAGGGCTCGACGGGATCCAGAAGATGAGCAAGAGCCTCGGCAACTATGTGGGGATCGCCGAAGGGCCGGCGGAAATTTTCGGTAAGGTGATGTCGATCTCCGATGAGCTCATGTGGCGCTACTACGAGTTGCTCAGCGACCGCAACTGGGAAGATGTCATGGGCATGAAGCAACAGGTCTCCCACGGCACGCTGCACCCCATGGAACTCAAGAAGCGTCTGGCCGAGGAAATCACGGCGCGCTGCCAGACGGCGGCGGCCGCGGCGGCGGCGCGCGACGAATTCGAGAGGGTCTTCCGGGACAAGGCGCTTCCCTCCGACATGCCGACGGTTCATCTCGATTGGAGCCAGGGCGACATCTGGATTGTCAGGAGCCTGACCGAGGCCAACCTCGTCAAGAGCAGCAGCGAGGGGCGCCGCCTGATCCGGCAGGGTGCGGTCCAGTTGAACGGCGCGAAAGTCACCGACCTTGACTATCAACTCCCCCTTCCCCGCGACGCCCACGTGCTCAAGGTCGGCAAGAAGCGGTTCGCGCGCCTGATCTCCGCCACCACCGGATCGAAGGGTGGGCGTACGCGCTGAGCGCCGGGTACGACGCGCAGCCGCCGCCCGCAAAGCACCCGGATTCCCTGAAGCCTCTTGGGCTGTAACCGTTTGATTTTATTGGTTTCAGTGGTTCTCTGCCGGTCAGGGAACGGGTCCGTGTTCGCTCGACACCGGGGCCGTACGCTTCCCAAGACAACAGGTTCCCGAACCGGCAAATAGTCATTGACAGAACCAATACGCTGCGGTATATTTAGGATCTTCAAAATGGAGGATGCAAGGGGTCGCAGGTTGGAGGCGGCAAGAAACCGCCACAACCCCTGTAGCGGAAAATAGCGTGAAGGTTGAGAAATCCCCTTGACATCACCTTCTTGCCATGCTATCTTCCTGGGCTTGTTTGGAAGATACGCCTGCTCTTTGACAACTGAATCGTGTATGTTTTAGCCCGGCGGATGGACGTAGTAAATATCCGTGTAAGTACGGATCAAAATGTTCCAGTTTAAACTGGAGAGTTTGATCCTGGCTCAGAACGAACGCTAGCGGCGTGCTTAACACATGCAAGTCGAACGAGAAAGTTTCCTTCGGGAAATGAGTAAAGTGGCGCACGGGTGAGTAACGCGTGGGTAATTTGCCTTTGAGCTTGGGATAACCTCGGGAAACCGGGGCTAATACCGAATAAGACCACGTAACATAAGTTATGCGGTAAAAGCTTGCCTCTGACTCAAGCAAGCGCTTGAAGAGAAGCCCGCGTCTCATTAGCTTGTTGGTGGGGTAAAGGCCTACCAAGGCTATGATGGGTAGCCGGCCTGAGAGGGTGAACGGCCACATTGGCACTGAAACACGGGCCAGACTCCTACGGGAGGCAGCAGTGAGGAATATTGCGCAATGGGCGAAAGCCTGACGCAGCAACGC
>CALZGC010000109.1 GCA_945786985.1 uncultured Nitrospirota bacterium
GTCATGACTGCGTCGATTATACGTGTTCGATGAAGCTTTGCAAGTCCTTTCTCGCTGAAACCCGGAGCAGGTGGGGGAAGCCGACACCGACCCGAGGAGCACAGCGGCAGGTGTTCATCTCCTTGATTGTTGAGACCGGTTGTGACATAATTTCAACAGGTGTGCCAGCTTTTGCCCCACGAAAACAGCCCACCGCCGCACCGCCAGCCGTGCACAAAGGGAGCATTCTGGTGAAACCGAAACTCCTCATTGTCGATGACGACGAGAGCATCCTCAAACAGCTCCAATGGGCCTTCGACGATGACTACACGGTCGTCCTCGCCTCCGACAAAGAGACAGCTTTGGAGTCGCTGCGCGAAAACAGGCCTGATCTTGTGGCCCTGGATCTCGGTCTCTCCCCGCACATGGGAGGTGAAGCCGATGACGAAGGGATCGAGATTCTGGCGCGGGCACTGAAACAGGATCCCCTCGTGAAGACGATCATGATCACCGGCAACGAGGACAAAGAGTACGCCATCAAGGCGATCAAGATGGGCGCTTACGATTACTACCTCAAGCCGGTGGAGGTGGAGGAGCTTCGTCTGATCATGAAGCGGGCCCGGCGTATCCAGAATCTGGAACGCGACAATGTCCGACTTCAGGAACAGATGCACCAGCGCAAGCGTTATGCCGGACTGGTGGGATGGTCGCCCGCCATGCAGGCCGTCTACCAGCAGATCGAAGGGGTGGCCGACAGCGACGTGACCGTGCTCATCGAAGGAGAGAGCGGAACAGGCAAGGAATTGGTCGCCAAGGCGATCCAGAAGAAAAGCTCGCGCGCCAAGGGCCCCTTCGTGATCATCAACTGCGGCGCCATTCCGGAAAACCTCCTGGAGTCGGAGCTCTTCGGCCACGAAAAGGGGGCCTTCACCGGGGCGACGGCCGCCAAGGCGGGGAAATTCGAACAGGCCGATGGCGGCACCCTCTTTCTCGACGAGATCGGCGAGCTGCCTCTGAGCCTGCAGGTGAAGCTGCTCCGCTTTCTCCAGGACCACCAGATTGAACGGGTCGGCGGCAAGCGCCCCATCAAGCTCGATGTCCGTGTGCTGGCAGCCACGAACCGCGATCTGGAACAGGAAGCCGATGCCGGGCGATTCCGAAAAGATCTATATTTCCGCTTGAACGTGGTCAGAATTGTATTGCCCCTCCTCAAGGCCCGGACCGGCGATGCCATGCTGCTGGCCCATTATTTTCTGGATTGCTACCGCGGGGAGCAGAAAAAAAAGATCTCTGGATTCACGGCGGAAGCGGAGCTGGCCGTGAAAACGGCTGAATGGAAAGGGAACGTGCGGGAGCTGGAGAACCGGATCCGCAAAGCCCTGATCGTGACCAACGGACATCTGATCACCGAGCACGATCTCGGCCTCGCTTACGACGAAGACGCCGTGCCGCTGCCCTTGAAAGAAGCCCGGGAACAGCTGGACCGCAAATACATCGTGCTTGCGCTCCGCAGCACCGGCGGCAACATCAGCAAAGCAGCCAAGGAGCTCGGCATCAGTCGGGTGACGCTGCACGATCTGATCAAGAAATACGACATCACGGTCCCATCGGGGGATTAACCGCGCCTCATCCGAGTGTCGATTTCCCTTACAGTCTTAACCTCTTAAAATCACACGATTTCTTCGTAGAATCCCTCCATTTGCGACGCTGATGTCGGAATTCTTTACAAAGCCCGGCCTCAACTCCCTTGGCACCTCTTGAAATTCAGACTACACAAAAGCAAAACCCGATAAGAATCATGTAGTTGAAGCCTTCTTGCGCAAATGGTATGGCATTTGCAGTAAATCAGCTGCGAGCAGTTATATTTATCTGGGAATGGGGATTTCAGATATAGAATCAACGAAAGGAGCCATAGAAATGTTAAAAAGAAATCTTTTCCTCATCTTTTTCCTGTCGGTATTCTTAGCCGCGTCAAATCTGTATGCCTACTCCTACTGCTACGAAGGGTGCTTTGAAGCGCCCGAGGTGGCGGCCGGCATGGAAGTGACGGGCGGAAATGCCGGCGTGTTCACCGCCCATTATGCTTTCTCGAATCTCCCTACCGATTACGGGATCTTGGCACTCTCCTTGAACTTAGACAGACCCTATGCTCTGGTTGCCAATAGCCAGACCGCCGGATGGTACATGGGTGTCCATGATGGGAATCTGCTGCTTGTAGGCAGGTCCAATGGGGTGGACACCCCCGGTCAGTTGAAGTTTGAAGTCAATGTCGATCTTACAGATGGCATTGAGAAGGACTGGCACCAGAGCTTCCTCGGCGTCTATACCAAGTGCCTGCGGATCGTCAAATTCTGCGGCACCATTGACAGACCGGGCTACCCGGTGGCGGAACCGGGTACCATGATCCTGCTCGGCATCAGCATGCTGACCCTCGCCGGCTACGGCAGAAGGCAGATGAACAGATAGAGTGGCCTCAGTCGCCATGGGGCTGGCAGATTCGCTAATTGAAACTGATGAAACAGTGCTTCTCCGGGAAGGGGAAGCGCTGTTTTTTTGTAGGTGCTCATTCAGAGACAGCCCCCCCTCACCTCAATCCTCTCCCCCCGAATTGGGGAGAGGAGGATAATAGCGATATGCGATTATCCCCGCCGCCGCCCTCTCCCCGACGGCGGGGAGAGGGCGGCGGTGAGGGGTCCAAAAATCCAATCGCATTCACCCTCGGAGTAGTATGACCCAGACGAATCGGGAAAAAGCCCTTCAGGAAAGCTCGGAGAGCGCCTGAAGAGCCTCTCTCCTGTAAGGAAAACTGCCGCCGTTCTCCAGGGCCGTTTGCAGATGTCCCCTGGCTTTTTCCTGCTCCCCCAATGTCTTCAGCACCATGCCGAGGTGAAAATGTATGATCGGCTCGGCGGGATTCAGGGCCAGGGCCCTTTCCAGTGTTCCCCGGGCCTCCCGGTGATCTCCCATCAGATGCTGGATCCAGCCCAGGGTGTCCTGAAAGCCTGGGTCCTCCGGTGAGGCGGCCGTCGCCTTCTCAGCCAGCCCTCTGGCCTTCGGCAGAAAGACCCCCCTTTCCGCATAGATCCAGGCCAGATTGTTCATGGCCGAACTGTTCCCCGAACGAAGGGTGAGGAGCTTCTCGTACTGCGCCACGGCTCCGTCGACGTTTCCCTGCGACATGTAGAGCTCCGCCAGGGGGAGCATGGCCTGGTCGAGATTCTTGTCTTTGGACAGGGCCGTCTCGTACTCGACAATCGCTCGGGCCGGCTCTTTCTGAAGGATATGGAGCTTCGCCAGGACCAAATGAGGCAGCACGCTCTCGGGCACCGCCGCGAC
>CALZGC010000110.1 GCA_945786985.1 uncultured Nitrospirota bacterium
AGTCACTGCGGCGTACGAAACAGTACGCCTCATTCCTTCGGACTTGCAAGCCTTGCATCCAATCCCGTTTGCTGTGCCGCGCTACTGTATATTTTCCATTAGCAAATGGCCGCGTGAAAAGTCCGTCTGCTGGGTTACGCTTACCGCTCCTGCGCTTTGCTCCGGAGCGCCGCGTGCCCCGCTTCTCATATCTATGCCGCCTGCGGCAGCCTCAGACTGCGGTATCTTGGGGTATGCTTCGTCCTCAGTCACTGCGGCGTACGAAACAGTACGCCTCATTCCTTCGGACTTGCAAGCCTTGCATCTCTCGCGCCCTGCTGTGACGCTGTTCTTTGGGTGTTATTGGTTCGTGATTCTGCTCAAGCCTATTTCTTCCGTTTCCGCAGGCGGTCGAAAAGCCGCGTGGCGCCGCCTTTCACTGTTTTCTGTTCCGCGCGGCTCACCGCCAGCGAGTCCGCGGGCACGTCCCGTGTGATGGTGGAGCCGGCGCCGATGAGGGAGCCCTCGCCGATCCGGACGGGTGCGATAAACTGGGTGTCGCTGCCGACAAAGACCCGGTTTCCGATGAGGGTCTTGTGCTTCCGGACGCCGTCGTAGTTGCAGGTAATGGTGCCGGCGCCGATATTGACGCCTTCTCCCATTTCGGTGTCGCCGATGTAGGAGAGATGATTCACCTTGCTGCCGGCACCCACCAGCGATTGCTTGACTTCCACGAAGTTGCCGATGCGGGCTTGGCTGCGGATGTCGGCCCCCGGACGCAGGTGGCAGAAGGGCCCCAGGATTGCGCCGTCTTCGACCGTTGCTTCGGTCAGTACGCAGAAGCCTCGAAACTCGACGTTGTTTCCGATTTCGCTGTTGACAATCCGTGTGTTCGGTCCGATGAGGCATCCCGAGCCGATCTGGGTGATCCCTTCCAGGTAACAGTCGGGGTAGACGGTGGTGTCGGGTCCGATGTCCACGTCCATGCCGATATAGGTGCGTTCCGGATCGATCAGGGTGACCCCCGCCTGCATGTGGCGGTGATTCACCTGTTCCCGGAGGGTCGCCTCGGCTTTGGCCAGCTGGTCGCGGGCGTTGATCCCCATCACCTCGGAGGCGTCGCGGCACACCAGCCCGGAGACCCGTTTCTGTTCCGCGTGGGCCATTTCGACCAGATCGGTCAGGTAGTACTCCTCCTGCACGTTGCGGGAGGAGAGCGAGTGAATGGACTCCCGGAGGTATCGGGCCTCGACACAATAGATGCCCGTATTGACCTCGCCGAGTTCCCGCTCCGCTTCACTCGCGTCCTTTTCCTCGACGATCTTGAGAATATTGCCCGAAGGGGACCGGACGATCCGACCGTACCCTTCCGGGAAAGCCAGCTGTGTGGTGAGGACGGTCAAGGCGGCACCGCTCTCGCGGTGATGGGCCAGCAGGCGGCGAAGGGTGTCCGGCTGCAGCAGGGGGACATCGCCGCAGAGGATCAGCACGGGCCCGTCCTCCGCTTTGAGGTGCGGCATGGCCTGCTGCACGGCGTGGCCGGTGCCGAGCTGTTCGTCCTGCATGGCGAAATCGACCGCGACCCCCTCCAGTGTACTGCGGACCTCGTCCGCCTGGTGGCCGACGACCAGGATGCTCTGGGCCGCCTCCAGGGTCTGGGCCAGGCCGACGGTGTAAGCGATGAGTGGCCGTCCCAGGAGAGGATGCAGCACCTTGGCGCGCTGTGACTTCATGCGCGTTCCGAGACCGGCCGCGAGAATGATGACCGAACAATGATGGTGGGTTTCTTTCACACAACGCCTCGTTTATTTTCTTCTTTCACGTCCGTCCGCAGCGGTGCCGTCGGCTCTGGGGAGACCATGCCCGCCGAGATGATGATCTTGGCGCCTTCTTCGATCGTCAGATTCAGAAAAGTGACATCCTCTTTCGGAAAGATGAGATAAAACCCCGAGGTCGGATTCGGTGTGGTCGGCAGGAACACATTGACCATCTCGGCCTCCAACTCCTCTTTGACAGCGCCGCGGACCTCGCTGGTCACGAAACCGATGGAATAGATCCCCCGGCGCGGGTATTCGACCAGGACCACCCCTTTGAAATTCTGCTGTCCCTGCATGAAGATGGTGTTGACCAGGTGTTTGACGAATCCGTAGACGGGGCGAACCAGGGGGATTTTTTGGAGAAGATTTTCTCCCAGGTTGCCCAGTTTCCGCCCGATCAGGTTCCGGGCGAAGATCCCGATGAGCAAGATCAGACAGACGAGCAGGATGATCCCCATCCCGGGAATATAGATTTCAAAATAACGCTGGATCGGGTTGCCGATCAGCCGCTCCATGGACTGGAGGAGCACCTTCAGGATCCAGTAGGTCAACCCCAGCGGCAGGGTCACCAGAAGCCCGGTGATGAAATAGGTTTTGAAGAAATGGCTGATGCGTTTGAGCATTCGGGGTCCCAACCACCTGATTCTTAAGAGAGAACTAATTATAGGCTTCTCAGGGGGCCAATGCAAGTGTTTTTGCCCCTTTTGGAGGTCTGCTCGCCATCTGCCTGGGAGCATTTTTCTTGATATTATAGATACTTTGCCTTATACTCCCTCCTATTTAGAGGCGGTTTGCCGAATATCTATGAGAGGATCCGGAAAACTGATTACCTTTGAGGGGATCGAAGGGTGTGGCAAGACCACGCAGGTCGATCTTGTCTGCCGATTCGTGGAAAAGAGGGGTCTGCCTCTTCTTCGAACCCGTGAACCCGGCGGTACCCGGATCGGAGCGGAAATCCGAAAGATGCTGCTCGATCCGCAGAACCGCAATCTGGCCGATGCAGCGGAGTTGCTGCTTTACGCCGCAGACCGAGCGCAGCATGTGCAGGAGGAAATTGTTCCGGCCCTGGAGCGGGGCGCGGTGGTGCTTTGCGACCGCTATACCGATGCCACCCTGGCGTATCAGGGCTTCGGACGAGGCCTCGATCGTCCCATGATTGAAACGCTGAATCGCATGGCCACCGGGGGGGTCTGCCCGGCACTGACCCTTTTCATCGACGTGCCGGTGACCGTGGGGCTGGCACGGGCCAGGCAGCGAAACCATCAGGATGGCGTGGCGGATACGGAAGGGCGGTTTGAAGAAGAAGCCGTATCGTTCCACACCCGCGTACGGGAAGGCTATCTCGCGCTCACCGCATCGGAACCGGCCCGCGTCAAAAGGGTTGACGGAAACCGGAGTCCTGAAGAGACCCACCAGCAGATCCTTTCATTGATCGAACCGCTTCTGGTAAACTGAACACCGGCTGGAGAATTCAGGTGCCTTTCGCAGAGATCGTCGGGCAGGCGCGGGCGGTCGAAATCCTCCAAAGAGAACTGAGGACCGGCCGCGTACCCCAGGCCTATCTCTTCCATGGACCGGAGAGCGTCGGGAAGAAACGAACCGCTCTCGCGGTTGCCATGGCTCTGCAATGCCGGGCCGCGGAAGCGGACGCCTGTGGCGCTTGTCCCGAGTGCCGCAACGTTGCGGCAGGCCATCACCCCGATGTTCGCTTCTATTCACCGCAGGCGAAGACCCGGGGGGCTGCGGAGAAGATTTACATCGAACAGATTCGCACGCTCCAGCAGGACATCGCGCTGCGTCCCATGGCAGGGCGGATGAAGATCTTCGTGGTCGACGATGCCGATCGTCTCGTGGAGCAGGCGGCCAATGCCTTTCTCAAGACCCTGGAGGAGCCGCCCGATTCATCTCTCCTGATTCTGGTGACGGCTTTTCCGGATCGGCTCCTGGCGACCATCCGTTCCCGCTGCAGGACGGTGCGGTTTCAGCCGCTCTCACCGGAGTCGGTGGCCGCCATCGTGGCCCGGGAAAAAGGGGCGGGGGCCGAAGAGGCGGCCCGCCTGGCCCGTTTTGCCCACGGCAGTGTGGCCCGCGTCCTGGCCGTGGACTACGAGGCGATGACGCAGCAGCGAGCGGAGTTTCTGGAAGAACGGCAGCGGTGTGCCGGGGGCGACCCGGCGGCCCTGTTTGCTTTTTCCGATTCCTTTACGAGAAACAGCGTCCAGGCCGCCGCGTTCCTGGAGTTCCTGGTGACGTGGGAGCGGGATCTGATGGCGCTGAAACTTCAGGGGCCGGACGCAGCGCTGGTGCACGGGGACTGTGCCGCGGCGCTGACCCGGGAGGCCGAAAGCCGGGGGGTGGCGGATCTGCTCGGGCGGCTGGAACTGGTGGAGCAATCGCTCCGACGGCTCCAGAGAAATGTCAATGCCCGGCTGGTGGTTGAGGCCGCCCTCATGCCCATCATCGGAGAACTAAATTGAATAATTCAAACGCTGGAAGGTTGACCCGCATCGTGGGGGTCTCTTTTCGAAACAGCAAGAAGCTCTACAATTTCGACCCGGGTGAGCTCGACCTGAGCGACGGGGACCAGGTGATCGTCGAGACCGAACACGGTGTTGCCTGCGGCACGGTTTCCGGTGGACTGCAACAGGTCAGTTCGGATTACCTCAAGAAACCCCTCCGGCGGGTGGTGCGCAAGGTGACCGAGGAGGACGCGATCCTGCTGCGGGGACACCGCGAGCTTGAAGAGAAGGCGGCTCGCTATTGTGTCGATCGGGTGGAAGCGCGCAAGCTGCAGATGAAACTGGTGGATGTAGAGTATCTCTTCGGCGGATCGAAAGTGATTTTCTATTTCACGGCGGACGGCCGGATCGATTTTCGGGAACTGGTCAAAGACCTGGCCACCCGCCTGCGGACCCGCATCGAAATGCGCCAGATCGGTGTACGGGATGAAGCAAAGATGCTGGGAGGCTACGGGACCTGTGGTCGGGAATTCTGCTGCTGCAGCTATATTCAGGAGTTCGTGCCGGTTTCCATCAAGATGGCCAAGCAGCAGGATTTGACCCTGAACCCATCCAAGATATCCGGTGTCTGCGGCCGTTTGATGTGCTGCCTGAGCTATGAAAACACCAGCTACGAGTGTTTCAAGAAGGGGCTGCCCAAACCGGGCAAGTCCGTCATGACGCCCCAGGGACCGCTCAAAGTTTTTTCTCACAATGTCATGCGCGGTACCGTAACGGTTCGTCTACCCAGCGGCAAGAGCGTGGACCTTACGGACGGGGAAATTGCTCGGCTGCGAAAAGGGCTTCCCCTGGAGGCGCTGCCCGGCGGTGGGGATCTCGTGCCCGAGACCGCTCCCCTGACCCCGTCCGGGGGTGCCCGCCCCGACGCCCCAGCGGGAGCCAAGCCCGCCGCCAGATCCGGACGGAAGCCGAGAGTCCAGCCCAAACCGAAACCTGCGCCGGCACCCGCGCCGGCGTCAAAGAAAGAAGGACTGGTCAGCCGGCTCAAGAAAATGGCGGGGGGCGAGCGGGATCCCGAGGTACCGGCGCCGGGGAAGAGCCGGCGAAGGCGGAGACGCCGCCGCCGCGGGTCCAAGGGGAAGCCGTCAGAGACGAAGAGCAAACAGAACGATCAGTCGTAAGGGCGAGAGAGGAGGGGTTGCGGTCCATGCCCGAGCCGTTCTACATCACCACACCGATCTACTATGTCAACGATGTGCCCCACATCGGCCACGCCTACACGACGGTGGCGGCCGATGCCGCCGCCCGGTACCGGCGGATGATGGGCTCCGAAGTCTTCTTCCTGACCGGCACCGACGAGCACGGCCAGAAAGTGGAGACAAGTGCTGCCGAGCAGGGGGTCTCCCCCAAAGCGCTGGCCGATCGCGTGGTGACCCGTTTTCAGAAGCTCTGGGAGGTGCTGAACATTTCCCACGATGATTTTATCCGGACCACCGACGCCCGGCACCAGGAAGCCGTGCAGACCCTGTGGCGGACGGTGGCGGAGAAGGGGGACATCTATCTGGGGGAGTACGAGGACTGGTACTGTACGCCCTGCGAAACCTTCCTGACGGCCCTTCAGCTTCAGGAGGGGACGTGCCCCGATTGCGGACGGGAACCGGAGCAGCTGAAGGAGGAGAGCTACTTCTTCAGAATGTCGCGCTATGAGCAGCGGCTGCTGGCGCATCTCGAAGCACATCCGGAGTTTATTCAACCGGAGAGCCGCCGCAACGAGATCCTTCAATTTGTGCGGGGTGGACTCAAAGACCTGAGCATCAGCCGCACCACCTTTTCATGGGGCATCCCGGTGCCCGGAAATGACCGCCATGTGATCTATGTCTGGTTCGACGCCCTGACGAACTATCTCTCTGCCCTGGGGTATCCCTCCCGAACGGAGCGTTTTGGTGCGTTCTGGCCTGCCGATGTGCATGTCATCGGCAAGGATATCCTGCGGTTTCACGCCGTCTACTGGCCGACGTTTCTGATGGCCGCGGAGCTCCCTCTTCCCAGACAGGTCTTCAGCCACGGCTGGTGGACGGTGGACGGGGAGAAGATGTCCAAGTCCAAGGGGAATGTGGTCGATCCGGTTGAGATGGTCCGGCGCTACGGCGCGGATCCGTTCCGCTATTTTCTTCTTCGGGAGGTGCCCTTCGGGCTCGACGGGGATTTCTCGGAGAAGGCCATGGTGGGGCGTTTCAACGCGGATCTGGCCAACGATCTGGGAAACGTGTTCAGCCGGGTGACCGCCATGCTGGACAAGTACTGTGAGGGCATCGTCCCGCGGGCAGACACTTCGGGGGACCTTGCGGTACAGGCCGAACGGGCGGTGCAGCGGGTGGACGAGGAAATGGAGCGGCTCGCGTTTCATAAAGCGCTGCAGGAGATCTGGGGGCTGATCAACGGGATCAATCGGTATGTGGATCAGAAGGCGCCGTGGGCGCTGGCCAGGGAGACCTCGCGGCGTGCCGAGTTGGACGGGGCCATGGCGTCCCTGATGGAAGCCCTTCGAGTGGTGACGCTGCTCGTCTCGCCGTTCATGCCGGTGACGGCTGAACAGGCGGCGGCGGTGCTGGGCCTTCAGGAGGGGTGGTGCTCCCGGGAGGGGCTGCGTTGGGGTGCGTCGCTTACGGGAGCGGAAATCGCCAAGGCGAAACCGCTCTTTCCGCGTATCGACACGGCCGAGACCCCCGGGCGGGAGCCCAAACAACCCGGCGCCGCCGCGGCGAAGCAAACGGAGCAGATCACCCTGCAGGAGTTCAACCGTCTCGATCTGCGCACCGGTGTGATCCGCGAGGCCGAGGCCGTTGCCAAATCGGAGCGCCTCCTGAAACTGCTGGTCGATCTCGGGGAGGCAGGGTCTCGTCAGGTCGTGGCTGGTATCGCCGAGGTTTATGCGCCCGATGATGTGATCGGCAAAACCGTGGTGGTGCTGTGCAACCTGAAGCCCGCGAAGCTCATGGGCATCGAATCGCAGGGAATGATTCTGGCCGTGGAAGGGGAAAACGGGCTGTCCCTGGTGGGGCTTGACCGGCCGGTTCTTCCCGGGGGGAAGATACATTAGGCATGCTCATAGATTCCCATGCGCATCTGACGATGTCCCGGTTCGACGCGGACCGGGAGGATGTTCTGTCCCGTGCAAGGGCGGCGGGGGTGGCCTACGTGGTGACCGTGGCGGCGGAGCAGGCGGACTGGGCGCGGGTTGTGGCGCTGGCCCAAACGCATAAGGCTGAGGGCATCTATGCGGCCGTCGGATTGCACCCCCACGAGGCTTCGTCCTTGACGGAAGAGATGTGCCGGGAACTGATTGTTTGGGCGGCCGATCCTCGGGTGGTGGGACTCGGTGAGATGGGGTTCGATTTCCACTACAGGCATTCCCCGGCGGTGGCGCAGGAGGCCGCCTTTCGGCGTCAGATCGGAATTGCCCGGGAGGTGGGCCTGCCGGTCGTGGTGCACTCCCGGGAAGCCGAAGAGGAGACGATCCGGGTGCTGCAGGAGGAGCGGGCCTCCGAAGTGGGAGGGGTGCTCCACTGCTTCTCGGGCAACCTGGAGATGGCCCGGGCCGCGCTGGATCTCGGTTTCTTCATCTCCTTTTCAGGATCGCTGACGTTCAAGAATGCCGACGCCCTGCGGGAGGTGGCCGCCGCCCTGCCCATCGAGCGAATCCTGATCGAAACCGATTGCCCCTATCTGGCGCCCCAGCCGGTGCGGGGGAAGCGGAATGAACCGGCCCATGTCCGGCACGTGGCGGAAGCGTTGAGTGCACTGCATGGTCTGGCGCCGGAGGACATCGGACGGATGACGAGCCACAATGCCATGCAGCTTTTTTCCATCGGCTCCCTTGAGAGCGAGGGGAAGATTGCCTACCGAATTCGGGACTCACTCTATCTGAATATTACCAACCGCTGCAGCAATGCCTGCGGGTTCTGTGTCCGCAACGTCAGCGATTTTGTCAAGGGACACCAGCTCCGTCTGGCGGAAGAGCCGACGGCCGATGCCGTGATCCATGCCGTGGGCGACCCCACGGCATGCCGGGAGGTGGTCTTCTGCGGCTACGGGGAGCCCCTGCTTCGGCTCGATCTGGTCAAAACCGTGTCGGCCTGGGTGAAGCAGCGGGGCGGGCGGGTGCGGGTGAACACCAACGGACAGGGCAGGCTGATCCACGGCCGGAACATCCTGCCCGAACTCGAGGGACTGGTCGACGCGTACTCGGTGAGCCTGAACGCCGAGAGTGAGGCCCAGTATCTGGAAATCTGCCGGCCCGATTCGGGACCCGGGACCTATGAAGCGGTCAAAGCGTTTATCCGGGAGGCCCGCCGCCACGCGGAGGTCAGCGTCACCGTTGTCAACCTGCCGGGTGTGGACGTCGAGCGCTGCCGCCGGATTGCCGAGGAGGAGTTGCACGTAGGCTTTCGGCTGCGTTATTATGATGAGGTGGGCTGATCGTTTGCCAACGGGTCCGGAAGGCGGGAGAGCGCAATCTTTACAACGGCTTTGATCCCGCCCGTGTGCCGGGACCGAAACGGCGAAAAGGCAGGATGGTATGAAACGGAAAAAGGGCAACGAGAACTGGACCATTTATGATCTCGATGTGCCGGCCTTCGAGAGGATCCTGAAGAAGGCATCCCTCGGACTGGGCCAGTCCCTCTTCCTCCTTGACACGGAAGGATTTTTTCTGACAGCTCCGCCGAAGGAGCGTCCAAACTTCTGCAGATACGTTCTGGACCATCCGGAGGGGTGCCGGCGTTGCCGTGAAAGCCTCATGAAAGGGCACAAGCGGGTCATGGAGGAGGGCAAGTCCTCTATCTTCTCCTGTCATGCGGGGATGGTCAAAGTGACGGCGCCGGTCTGGGTGGACAGCAAGATCGTGGCCGTACTCAACGGATGCACGAGCCTGCTCTTTGATGACGGAAGCCCCTTTCCCGGGAATAAATTTGCCCGGGTGATCCGGGAACTGAATGTGCCGGACGAGATTGTGAACGCCCTGGAAACGGCGCCCGAACAGAAAGTCACTCAGACGCTCGACCTGCTCGTGGCCATGGCGAATCTGATTGCCGAAACCTCGGCGGAGAATCTGCGAACCCTGCATCAGGTGGATGAGGCGACAAAGCATATCCGCCGTCAGAATGAGAAGCTCATCGCGCTCTATGAGCTCAACCAGATTCTCCAGAGCCCCCTGTCGCTGAACGAAAAGCTTCAGGTCATCCTTACCTCGCTGACCTCCGCCGAGGGGTTTGGATTCAGCCGGGCCATGCTCCTGCTCCTCAATGACAATATGACGCGGCTCGAAGGCCGGATGGGCGTGGGGCCGAACTCCCAGAAGGAGGCCAAGTCGGCCCGGGCCAAAGGGCGGCAGGCGCTCGCCGCCAAGGGACTCTATGAGCGGATCCGTCGGAACGAAGCGGTGGTGGACAGGGACGCGACCTCCTTTGATGAGCAAGTCCGCTCCCTCGCCTTCTCGACACGGGAAAAGGAGTGTCACCCCGTGGCGACCCTCTTCGAAAAGGGGCCCGCGGTCGTTCAAGGTCGCGCGGGAAACTGCTCCCGGATCGATCCCGACTTGGGGAAGGTGCTGGGCAACGTGGGAAGTTTCGTGGCGATTCCGCTGAACGAGAACGAGACCCCCATCGGCGTGATTATTGCGGACAACCGGTTTTCCCGGCGGAAAATTGAAAAAGATACGCTGCAGATCCTGAGTGTCTTCGCCAACCAGGCAGCCACAGCCATCTCCAACTCCAAACTCTATTCGATCCTTCAGGAAAAGATCTTTCAGCTGGCCGAATCGAACCGGAATCTGCACAAGACCCATGGCCGCATGCTGCAGATGGAGCGTTTCTCCATTATGGGGTCCGTGGCCGCCGGGGTCGCCCATGAGATCAAGAACCCGCTCAATGCGATCGTCATTTACCTCGAGTTGCTCAAGAAGGAAATCGCGAAGGAGAAACCGGAAAAGCAGAAGATCGCCAAGAAGCTGAACGTTGTGGAGGAAGAGATCGAGCGCCTCTCGGACATGGCCACCGAGTTCCTGTCGTACAGCCATGTGGGTCCCCTGGAGACGAGCCCCATCGACATCCGAATCCTGCTGGACCAGGTGGTCCGTTTCCTGGGGTACCAGGCGAAGGAGCACCAGATCAAGATCAGGAAGCAGTACGCCGAGCGCCTTCCGGAAATCTCTGTGAATCACAAGCAGATCAAGCAGGTCTTCATCAATATTATCCTCAACGCGCTGCAGGCGATGCCCGACGGTGGCGGGCTGACCATTTCGGTCGGTGAGGCCCCCGAGATGCAGGATTGCGTGCAGGCGACTTTTGTGGACACGGGGGTGGGGATTCGGGAGGATGTCCTGGGGCACATTTTCGAGCCGTTCTACACGACGCGCAAGGGCGGAACAGGCCTGGGGCTTTCCTTCGTGGAGAAGGTGGTCCGGGATCACGGCGGGCTGGTGACGATCCGAAGCGAGAAAAAGCGGGGCACCCGGGTGGAACTGCGGCTTCCCTACACCACCAAGGGGCTGGAAGCAGTCGATCTGGGGGAAAAGAGCAACCTGAACCGCTGACCCCATGAGGGCGAACGACACCGTGGGGCGGGGATTCTCTGTTGAGATTCAGTTTCGGGTCATCTATAATGGACAGACTATATTGTTGCCGCGGGAGAGCGTACACGGGCTGTCCGGCAGCACAGATGGTGGGTCACTTTGAAACCGCAAGGCGGCTGTCCGTTAACAGTTTGAACGACGATTTCTGAAAAGGGTGAATGATGTTTGACGATGCAGGCCTCGACCTGAAACAATACTACCGGCTGCTTCTACGAAACAAGAGGTTCTTCTTTGTCCCGTGCGTGGTTGTCTTCTGCCTGGTGGCGTTGAGCAGCCTCTTTTTCCCCAAGATTTACGAGTCGACCACGGTCATTCAAGTTCAAGAGCAGCAGCCCAATCCCCTGGGCACGGGAAACCTCGTCCGGGAGGATCTCCAGGCGAGGCTTAAAACGTTGACGGAAGTGGTGCTGAGCCGGCCCCATCTGCTTGAGACCATGCGCAAACTCCATCTCGATGATGGGATTGAAACGGACCTGGAGCGGGAAAAGGCGGTTGAAAAGATTCGGGGAAGCGTCGCCGTTCGCCGGAAGGGAACGGACCTCTTCGAGATCGCCGCTGAAAACCAGGACCCGACCCTCGCCATGCGGATCACGAGCACCATCGTGAATCTGTTCATGGACGAGAACCTGTCGGCTAAACGGAGCCAGGCATATGCATCGGTGGAGTTCATCGAGGATCAGCTGCAGCTTTACAAGGGCAAGCTGGAGGCTTCGGAGGCGGCGCTGAGCGAATTCAAGCAGGTCCATATCGGGGAGATGCCGGGGGAGCAGAACAGCACTCTGGTTCAGCTGGAGCGCCTCCGGGATTCTCTGGCCCAGGTCAATATGGAACTGCAGGAGGCCGTTTCCAAGAAGCGATATGTCCAGAACCGTCTGGCCACGGAAAAGCCGATGGTGGTCAGCATGACGACGGGCGAGGCCGCGACGGTAGAGGACAAGATTGCTATCCTGCAGTTCCAGCTGAGCCAACTGTTGGCCAACTATACCGAAAAACATCCGGACATCGTCCGGATCCGGGCCGAAATAGGCAAGCTGCAGAAGCAGGCCATGGGACAGGGCTCCGACGGGCAGTTTTTGGCGAACAGCGGTAACCTGAGCACGCTCAATCCGATTCATCAGAATCTGAAAGAAGAACTGAACAATATTAGCATCACCCTCGGGACGCTGCAGACCAAGCGGGCGGTCCTGACCCGGAGAATCGCTGAGTACGAAGTCAAAGTGGTCAGCATCCCCACGCAGGAGAAGGAGCTGGCGGCTCTGGAGCGCGACTACAGTGTCAACGCTAAAATCTATGACATGTTGTTGATGAAGTATGAGGAAGCCCGGATTTCAAAGCAACTGGAGTTCACCCAGGGGGGGGCCCGCTTTCAGGTGATTGAGCCGGCCATCGTTCCTCCAACGCCAATCAAGCCGAACCGTCTGATGTTTCTGGGGGCGGCCTTGGCGCTCGGCTGCGCCGCCGGGGCCGGCGCGGTCTACGGCAAGGAGTACCTGGACACCTCCACGAGAGGGGTCGAACAAGCCGAGTCCGTTTACCAGGTTCCGGTGCTTGCGGCCATCCCCGAGATCATGACGAAAATAGAGCTGACCCGGAAGCGGAAACAGAGGCTGCGTTGGGTTGCCTTTTCGGTCCTTTTTTCGGCGGCGCTGATCAGCGCCGTGGTGGCTGCCGTCTACCGCGGCCTTTAACGGCACCCTTACCGGCCGATGGAGCACCGTTCATCCCATGTACACACAATTCTACGGGTTCAAGGAAAAGCCCTTTAAGCTGGTACCCGACCCCAGGTTCCTCTACCTCAGCGAGGCCCATCGGGCTGCGCTCAATCATCTGCAGTACGGGTTGGAGGATCGTAACGGCTTCGTGGTGATCACCGGGGAGGTCGGCTCCGGCAAGACGCTGCTCCTGCGCGTCCTCATGAACTCGCTGCCCCGGACGACCCGCATGGCGCGCGTGATCAATACGAATTTCAATGCCCACGAGATGCTGGAGCATGTGCTCAACGAGTTCGGTCTCGAAACCGGGGAGGAGACCAAACCGAAGCTCCTCTCCATGCTGACCCAGTATCTGCTGAAAGCCTTTGCCGAGCGCAAGGCGGCTCTTCTGGTGATTGATGAGGCCCAGAATCTGAGCCTGGACGCGCTGGAAGAGCTCCGCATGATCTCCAATCTGGAAACCAATACGGAGAAACTGATACAGATCGTCATGGTGGGGCAGCCGCAACTGCGCTATAAGCTCAACCTGCCGGACCTGGAGCAGCTGAAACAGCGTATTACCGTGCAGTATCACCTCCCTGCGTTGAGTGAAGCCGATACCTACGGCTACGTGAAACACCGTCTCCAGGTCTCGCGCGGCGAGGTGGAGGGACTGTTCACCGACGAAGCGCTTCGGGGCATCTACGAATACTCCCACGGGATTCCGAGATTGATCAACGTGATCGCCGATGCGGCGTTGCGCCTCGGCTACGCGGAAGAGAAGTCCGTCGTGGATGGGGCGCTGGTAGATGACGTGAGCCGGGAACTGGAGGAGATCGGGGCTACCGACGGGCCGGGGCCGTTACCGGGAGCGGCCGCCACCGGCGCGCTGGACCAGAGCATCATCGAGCTGAATCGGAAGTTTCAGAGCCTCTACGACCAGATGCAGGAGATCTACATCCACAAGGGGGAAGAAAACCGGCTGGCCTACGAACGGTTTCTCAATAGGGAACCGGAGAAGGAGACCGAGGAGAGTCTCCATAAGCTCCAGGAACGGGAACAGATGATCCTGGAAAAGGAGCGGGAGATCCACGAAAAGCTCTTTGAGGTCTCTCGGCGTCTCGATGAACTGAACGTTTTTCGGGAGAGCCTGGAAGAGAAGAAGGTTGAATTCCACGACAAGGTGCGGGAGCTCGATCTGCGGCTTGAAGCGCTGCAGGCACCCCAAGGTCCCGATCGGGAGAAAGGAGCGGATGCCGCCGCGTCCGATTCGGGAGAGACTCTGAAACGGAAGATGCAGCAGCTCGAAGGGGTTCAGGAGAGGCTCCAGGCCCGGGAGGAGGATCTCAACGCGCGCATGGAGGAGCTCAAGTCGGTTTTGGGTGATCTGGAAGAGAAAAAAGAGATGCTCCACTCTTTGGAGCAGGACGAATCCGTGGACGTGCGGCTGCGGGAACTGGAGCAGCAGCAGCGATCGGTCCGGAAGAAGGAAGAAGATCTGGTGAGCAAACTGGCGCTGCTGGAGAAACAGATACAGCAGAAAGCAATTTCGCCTGCGCCGGCAGTCCCGGGCGCGGCGGACAGCTTGCAAGAGAAGCAGTTTCTGGTCGATCTCATCGTCCGTGTAGACCGCCTGCTGTCCGAGATGGATGCCATGGAATCTCAGAAACAGCTGTTGCATTCCTGGGACGGCTCGGATGACGGCCTCGAGGTGAGACGCCGGCAGATTGAGCAGAACTTTGCCATCCTTCAGGAGCGTGAGGAGGGTCTGCTTGAGAAGATAGACCAGATCAAGAACAGTCTGAAGGGCTTTGAGGACAAAACCGCAGCCCTCGATGTGATTGCCGAGGGATTCGTACACAAGGAGCAGGTCCTTGATCGAAAACTGGATGAGTTGAGCCGCTTGATTCTGGGGATGGAGCAGCGGCGGAACGCGGCCGAGCGTGAGAAGAATGCAGGCGCAACGCCGGTCCGGCAGGAATCGCCGCCGCCGACAGCGCCGGAGAAGCACTCCGAGCTGCCCGACGGCGGCCGGCGTTTCAACATGCTCGTTCGAAAGATCCTGAGCGAATCATGACAGCGCGCCGATCCGATCGGTTGGAGGTGCTTTGCGTACCGGCCGGACCGATCGGTTCAGTCAACAAGACAAACAGGTGCCAGGCCTATGGAGATTAGAGGCTGTATACAGGATGTTCCCGTTCGCGAGCTCCTGGAAGCTGCGGAAGCCGAAGAGCAAACGGGTGTGCTCTTTCTGAAGAGCGCTGTCGGCATCGGTGAGATCGCCTTTGACAACGGCAGGATCTACGCGGCCCAGTCCCCCTTCGTCCGGGAGAAGCTCGGGCACCGGCTGGTGGCGGAGGGGGCCATCCATGCGTCCGATCTTTACCGGTCTCTTCGCCAGCAGAATGGTCATGAGGATCTTCTTCTGGGACAGATCCTGGCTCGGGAGAAGCTGCTGGCTCCGGAAGCGGTGGCGCGGGTCATTGCGCAGCAGATCGAGGAGGCCGTCCTGCATCTTCTTATGTGGACGAAGGGGCAGTTCACTTTCGAACCCACGGGACCCGAGCGCCCCCCCGAGGTCCGGGTCGCTCCCGAGGGGTTGATCCGCAAAAGGGAGGAGACGCCGGGGCCGAAATACCGCCCGACGGGCGGGGTCCTGCAGCTGATTGAAGATGATCCCGACCCCTTGATTCATCGAAGACTCCACGGGGACCTGCAGCGTAAAATCACCCGGACGGAGATGTTCGAGCCCCAGATTGTGGTGGTGCTGGTCGAAGGGGACTCGAGAATGCGCATGATGATTCAGGACGAACTGGTGAAACAGAACTTCAGCGTGAAAGGGGTCAACCACCCCGATAAGGCCCTGTTCGTTATCAGCCAACTGGTGGAAAATGGATACAGCCCCATCGTGGTGACGGACGTGGATTATCCGCAGGAGAAGACGCAACTCGAGGGGTTGGCCTTCATGGAATCCCTGCATCAGGACCATCCCGACATTCCCGTTCTGGTCTCCACGGCTTATCCCATCTCCAATCTGCGCAGGCGCATTCTCTATCTGGGAGGCATCTTCTGCCTGATCAAACCGGACCTGACGCTCGTCGCGCCCAAGAATTTTGAACAGACCTTTCAGGCCTTTTCGCGCGAGTTGACCTATTGCCTGGACAAGAGCATTCAGCAGTATTATCACGATTATTATCAGGAGCGGTCCGATCTCATCAAGACCGATCTCATCGAGGACCTCTACAACACCCGTCGGGAACTAACACGTTTCGGGGACCAACTGGTGGTGGACGGCGCCTCCCTGGAGCATCTGTACCACATCAGTGATATGCTCGTCCGTCAGGGCAATATGGATGGTGCCATTGCGGCCGTCCTCGATTTCATGGTGCGGCGCTACGACCACGTGGCTCTCTTTCTCTGGGACAAGAAGTATCTCAACGGCTATCTGGGCCGCTCCCGGTTGCGGGCCGACTTCGCGGACAGGATCCAGCGGGTGTCGATCGAATACGGCCGAAGCCCATTTTTGAAGCGACTCTACGAAGAGAAGAAGGTGGTGACGGGTCTTCCCGAGGAGAAGGAGCTGCAGGAGGCTTTCCTCGGGCGCTTTCTGGCTGCGAAGCCGGTCTGGCAGATTTTTTATCCCGTGGAGGTTCTGGGAAAGACCGTGGCCCTCTGGTATGCTGATACGGTGCACGCGGTCGATCGTTTGCAGAATACACGGGCCCTGCTCACATTCTTGAATCTCGTCGTGCTGGCCCTCAAGATGGACGTGGAGCAGAATGGCCGGTGACGACCGGGCCGAACCCTCCGGACTCCTTCGGGCGCCGGGAGAAAGTGGGAAGGAGAGTCAAGCGTGCCCGATAGCGAGCCCAAACAGAAGATCGGGCAGCTCCTCAAAGAGCTGAACGTGGTGGACGACCAACAGCTGGATCTTGCCCTGGATGAGCAGAAACGGACCAAAGAACGTTTGGGGTCCGTGCTGATCAAGATGGGATTCCTCACATCGGAAGACCTGGACTACCTCCTGGCCCGGCAGTACAATGTTCCCTTCATCAGCCTGGAACAGTATCGCCTCGATCCCGAGGTGGTCCGGCTCATCCCAGAGAAATACTGCCGTCAGCACAAAGTCATTGCCGTGCAGCGCCAGAACAACCTCCTCACCGTGGCCATGGCCAACCCCCATGACTTTGTAGTCGTCAACGAACTCTCCTTTATCGTGGGCATGAAGGTCGCGCCCGTCGTCAGTGCGGAGATCTCGATTCTCAAGGCCCTGGAGGCCATGATGCAGGCCGAGGAGGTTGCGGAGCAGCAGGAGCCTGACTGGGAGGCGGAGCTGCTCAGCACGGAAGAGGTCGATATCGAGATTATTCAGAGCGAGGAGCCGTCGGACATCGAGGACATCATTGCCTCCTCGGAGGACGCACCGATTGTTCGCCTGGTCAACATGATCCTTCTGGCGGCGCTCGACAAACAGGCCACCCATGTGCACATTGAACCGCTCATGGAGAAGCTGCGGATTCGCCTTCGCATCGAAGGGGTCCTGTCCGAACTGGCCACCCCACCGAAGCAGTATCACGTGAACATCATCAATCGATTGAAGATCCTGAGTTCCCTGGACATTACGAAGCACAATATCCCGCAGGAGAGCTATTTTCAGGTTCGCTCCCGGGGCCGGTTCGTGGACGTCAAGGTGGCCGCCTTCCCGACGCGCTACGGGGAAAGCATGGTGCTGAGTCTGCACACGCAGTTCCAGAAGATGCTGGCCCTCGACTCCCTCGGCATGCGCCGGGCGGTGCTCCAGGAACTGAAACGTCTCATCAGTGCGAAGCGGGGTTTTCTGCTGGTCGTCGGTCCCAACAACAGCGGGAAGACGTCGACCATTTATGCCGCTCTGAGTTACCTGAATACGCCGGAGAGAAGCCTCTACACCCTGGAGAATCCGATCAAGAACCTCATCGAGGGGATTTTTCAGGGACAGCCCGACGAGAAGGTGGGCTTGTCCTATCCGGAGGGGGTCCGGGCCGTCCTTGTGCAGGATCCCGATGTCCTGATGCTGGGCGACATGAACTTCGAGAAAGCCATCGGGTATGCCCTGCAGGCGTCGCTGTCCAATACCATGGTTTTGGGCCGTCTGAATTACAACGATTCCGCCGGGGCCATCCTGCATCTGCTCGACATGGGGATCCCGCCCTTTCTGATCTCCCAGGCCATCACCGGCGTCTTGAGCCAGCGGCTGGTCCGCCGGATCTGCCCGGGCTGTTCGGAAAGCTATATTCCGCCCAAGAAGATCATCGAGGAGGCGCGAAAATTCGTGGACGCGGACGAGATCACCTTCCATCGCGGCGGCGGCTGTCGGGATTGCGGGCTCACCGGTTATGTCGGGTATGTCGGTATTTTTGAGTTGGCTCTCCTGAATGAAGAGATCCGTCATCTGATCCTCGAACGGGCCTCGCGCAAAGCGATCACGGAGGCCATTCGGCGGAACGGGACCATTATGCTCTATCAGGACGCCCTCGACAAGGTGATTGGGGGGGTGACCACGTATGAAGAGATTCTCAGTATTGCCGATCTGGAGGCAGTTCGAAATCCGCAGAAATCTTAAAACGACAGGGACGAACTATGCGAAGCATTGAGAAGGGGCTGGAGAAGGCCATTCGGGAACGGGAGAGCCGCAAACGCAAGGAAGTCAGCGAACACCGCGGCCATTGGGGGCTCAAGCCTCCCGACATGTCGAAACTGAGCGCCTACCTGGTCTCGCTGCTGGAGCCGCGATCCCTGGCGGCGGAGCAGTTCAAACGGCTGCGCACCAAGATCCTGCAGCAGATGAAGACCCGGATGGAAAGCATGATCCTGGTGACGAGCGCCATACAGGGCGAGGGCAAGACGACGACAGCCCTCAAT
>CALZGC010000111.1 GCA_945786985.1 uncultured Nitrospirota bacterium
CAGCCGGACCCGGGCGGAAGCAGAGGAGCTCTACGACGCGAACCCCGGCGGCGCGAACACGGTTCTGCAGCTGAAGGCCTACGGTGAGATCGCCTACGAGATCTACGATGAATTGCGCGATACCCCCACGGCCGTGGCCGTCCCCGTCTCCAACGGCACCACCCTGGCCGGGATCTATCGCGGTTTTGTCAGCCTCCATCGGCGGGGGAAGACGAGCCACGTGCCGCTGATTGTGGCCGGCTCCTCCCACGGCAAGAACCCGGTGGTCCAATCCTTTCTGAAGAACCTGCCCAACTGCCAGAACTTGCCGCCCGAGAAGATTCGGGAGACCGCTGTCAATGAACGCTGGTCAACTGGGCGTCTCTGGATGGAGACCAGGCACTGCAGTCGATTCGACAGACCCACGGCTGGGCCGCCTTCGTGAGCAACAGGGGCTGAGTGTCCTGCCGGCCTCCACCGCCGGTCTCATCGCCCTCGTGGACCGGCACAGCAAGGAACCGCTCCCGCCGGGGCGCTATGTGGTGATTCTGACGGGGAGGAAATCATGAACACCTTTCCCGAAGGGCAGGCCGTCATCTACTGTGAAGGGTCCTACGGAACCACGAACGGCAAGACCGCCCACGGGCTGGTACGCCGCACCCGGCGTTATGCGGAGAACACGGCCTGTGAAATCTACGTCAACAAGTTCCTCAAGCCGAACCCTTTCCTCACGGGGGAGGCCTCCTGACTTTCCGCCGAAAAGCAGGAACGCTACTGCCGGGCGCAGATCGTGTTCCGGGGAGACCGCTCGCTGCGCAAGGTCCGCTGGCACCTGGACCCGTCGCGCCACGCCGTGCTCTCCAGCGGGGGGAAGGACTCCCTGCTCACCTACGGCCTGCTCAAGGAGATCGGCGCGCAGACGGATGCCGTCTTCATCAACGAATCGGGCCGCCACTGGTATACGGCCCTGAATGCCTATCGCTACTTGGCTGCCACCGATCCCGCCACCGCGAGGGTCTGGACGAACTCGGACAGACTCTTTACCTGGATGCTGCGCCACCTTCCCTTTGTCCGGACCGACTTCGCGCGGGTGCGGGCCGACATCTACCCCGTTCGTCTCTGGACGGTGGCGGTCTTCGGCTTCGGGGCGCTGCCCATTCTGAAGAAACGGCGCATCGGCAGACTCCTCATTGGGGATGAACACGACACCACGGTGCGGGCCAAGCACGAGGGGATTCCGCACTACGAGGGACTCTTCGATCAGAGCCGCGTCTTCGACGAAGAGATGAGCCGTTATTTCGGCGGCAAAGCCTGGGGCCTCAGCCAGTTCTCCCTGCTCCGGCCGCTCTCGGAACTGCTCATCGAGAAGGTGCTGGCCGAGCGCTACCCCGATCTCCAGCAGCACCAGCTCAGCTGCCATGCAGCCCACGTGCGCGATGGACGGGTCCACCCCTGCGGGCGCTGCGAGAAGTGTCGACGCATCATCTCCATGCTGAAAGCCATCGGCCAGGATCCGACCCGAAGCGGTTATTCCGAAAGCCAGGTGACGGAGGTGCTCGGTCGCCTTGGCGAGGGAGGATTACACCAGGAGCCGGCAGACGTGGAACACCTGTTTTTTCTGCTCTCCGAGCGGGGCATTCCCTTGCCGGCGGAGAAGGCCCGGCCCCATCCGGAAGTGACCGCTCTCAAATATGACTCTCTCCGGTCAGCGCCGGACGGGGTGCCGCAGGATTTACGTGAACCGCTGGTGCGAATTCTGCTGGAACATGCCTCGGGGGCGCTGATCCGAAAAAGCTCCCGCTGGGTGGCCTTCGATCCGCTGGACCCGGCAGTGCTTGCCCTGCCGGACCGGCAGGCAGCGCCGGCCGCCAAGGAACGGGAGACGGAGCCCGCAGCAGCTCCGCCGTCGTCGTATCTCTTGGGGGAACTCAATTGGCCCGAGGCGGAACAGCGGTTTCAGGAGGTGGATGTGGCCCTGCTGCCCGTGGGCGCCATCGAACAGCACGGACCCCATCTTCCGCTCGACACGGACGCCTATGACGCAGACCATCTGGCCCGGCGGGTTGCCGCCGCTTGCACCGATCCGAAACCGCTGGTGCTGCCCTTGGTACCCTACGGCGCTTCGTATCACCATCAGGAGTTCAGCGGGACCCTCAGTGTGAGTCCCGAGACGCTGTCGCAATTTGTCTACGAGATCGGCATGAGCGCTGCGCGCCACGGGGTCCTCAAACTGGTCATCATCAATGGACACGGCGGCAACGGACCGGCCCTGCACCTCGCCGCGCAGCGCATCAACCGGGACGCGCATATCTTTACGTGTGTCGATACCGGGGAGACGAGCGATACCGATGTGGCCAAGCTGGTGGAGACCCCGAACGATGTCCACGCGGGGGAGATCGAGACGAGCACCTCCCTGGCGATCCGCCCGGAACTGGTGCGCATGGACCGGACGGAGAAGATGGTGCCGAGCTTCTCGAGCCGCTACCTCGATTTCAGCTCCAAGCGAAGTATCGGCTGGTATGCACACACCGAGAAGATTACCCCCAGCGGCGTCATGGGCGATCCCACGAAGGCGAACCGGGAGAAGGGGGAGAAGATCTGGGAGGTCATGACCGCCCGCCTGGTGGAACTCGTGGAACACCTCAAGGGACTCTCCCTGGAGGAAATCTACCAGCGAAAGTACTGAGGGGACTGTGAGGATCATCGACGTTGAGGCCTGGCCGGTCGAGATGCGGCTCGATGCGCCCTACACGATTGCCTACGAGACGGTCTCGAGTGTGACCAACCTGTTTCTCCGTCTGGAAACGGACAGCGGGATCACGGGATTTGGCTGTGCCGCGCCCGACGAGCCGGTCACCGGAGAGAAGCCCGAGGAGGTGCTCCAGCGCCTGCGCGACAGAGTGGATCCCGCACTGCGCGGACTCGATCCACTGCGCCACGCCTTCATTCTGGAGACCCTCAGGGAGTCCCTCATCCACAACCCCTCGGCGCTGGCGGCAGTCGATATGGCTCTCTTCGATATCCTCGGCAAGGTGGCCGGGCTTCCGCTCTTTAAGATTCTGGGCGGGTTCCGGGAATGCATGGCGACCAGCATCACCATCGGGATTGTACCGGAAGCGGAAACCGTGGCGGCTGCCCGTGCCTTCGTGCAGCAGGGATTCACGGCGGTCAAACTCAAGGGCGGCCACGACGTGCAGGACGACATCCTGCGGGTGCGCAAAGTGCGTGAGGCCGTGGGCCCTTCCATTCAGATCCGTTTCGATGCCAATCAGGGGTATTCCGTGGAGGAGGCCCTCCTTTTCGTCCGTGAAACACAGGAGGCGGGCGTGGAACTTCTGGAGCAGCCCACCCATCGGGGGGAACCGGACCTGCTGGGCCGCGTGACCCGCGGGGCCGAAATCCCGGTCATGGCCGACGAGAGTCTACTGGGCCTTCGGGATGCCTTTCACCTGGCCCGTGAAGACCTGGCCGACATGGTCAATGTGAAGCTCATGAAAGTCGGGGGGATTGCCGAGGCCCTTCAGGTGAATGCCGTCGCCCGCGCCGCCGGTCTCGAGGTAATGGTGGGGTGCATGGATGAATCGGCCCTGGCCATTGCGGCGGGTCTTCACTTCGCCCTCTCCCGGGCGAACATCGCCTATGCCGATCTGGACGGGCATCTCGACCTGCGGGGCGATCCCTTTGCCGGCGCCGTTCGCCTGGAGCAGGGGATCCTCTATCCAAGCGGCGTACCGGGCCTGGGGGTAGCACCGCCCGCATGAGTCCGTTTGGCTAGGCCAGGCGCGGCAGGACGACGGTCGCAAAACTCAACACCAGAAAGAATCCGCACATATCGGTGACGGTCGTCAGGATCGGTCCCGAGACCAGCGCCGGATCGAGCTTGAGGCGTTTCAGCACCAGCGGCAGCAGGCCACCCAGTGAGACGGCCAGCAGGGTATTGAGCATCAGGGCCACACCCACCACGAGACCCAGGGTGGGGTTCTGCTTCCAGAGCAGAGCCGCCCCGCCGAGGAGAATCCCCAGCACGAGCCCGTTGATGAGCCCCAGGGCGGCTTCCTTACCGAGGACCCGCAGCATTTCATGGGGGCGGACCAGACCGAGGGTCAGCTCTCGCATGCTGACGGCCACGGCCTGATTGCCCGAGCAGCCGCTCATGTCGCTGATGATCGGCAGAAAAACCGCCAGCGAGATCGCAGCGGCCAGGGTGTCCTGATAGAGGGCGATGACACTGGCTGCAATGATATTGAGCACGATGTTGATGCTCAACCACGACAGACGCCGGCGCGACCGCAGGGCCAGGGGCATCGAGCGAAATTCCTCCCCGCCCACAATCCCGCTGGTACCGAGGTACTGGCGGTCCGCCTGCTTCAGCGCCGCCTCCTCCACATCGTGGGGCAGCACCACCCCCAGCATCCGCTTCTCTGCGTCCACCACGGGGACCCCGAAAAGCTTGTGCTCATCGAAAAACGCCTGCAGATCCTCCAGGGTCGCTGTGGCCTCGACGCAGAGGGGGTTGGGTATCATGAGTTCCTTCAGCCGACGGCTGCGTTCCGGGAAGAGAAGATCGTGCATCCGCAGCACTCCCGTGAGGCGTCCTTCCCGGTCCCGGACATAGAGGTACTGTACATGATAGCGGGCGTAGGTCTCCCGGTTTGCCTGGAGTCTCTCGAGAACGTAATGGATCGTTCGGTCTTCCCGGAAGGCGAGAAACTCGGCGATCATGATCCCGCCGGCCGTATCGGCGGGGTAAGCCATCAGCTCCCGCGCCTCTTCCGCTTCCTCCGGCGACATCTCCAGGAGAATGGCCTCGGCATTCTCCGAGCTGATTTCGCCCAGGAGGTCCGCCTGCAGATCGCTCTGTAACTCATCGATGATGGCCGCCGCCTGTTTGGGGGGCAGTGCTTCCATGAGGTCGGCTGCCTGCGTCTCGGAGACGTCCTCGATGACTTCGGCCGCATCCGCCGGGGTCAAGAGGGCAAACAACCGGTTCTGATCGTCCCCGGATATCCGGGAGATCGCCCGAGCTGTTTCGGTCGGACCGAGGGTTTCCAGAAAGGTCTGCAGGGTCGTCAAATTCTCTGATGCGATGATGTCGTGGAGTTCTTCCCACGGTCTTTCCACGTTCTTGAGGGTCATACAATACCTCCTTGCGTCGCGCACCGAGAGTCCGCACAAGTAATCGCTTCCAGAGCTCACAATATTATTTCCACAGTTCTAGGGAAAGCAAGCGAAAAAGGATCGGAGGATTGCCTTCGGTCGGAGTGGACGGGCGGGGCCATGCCTCTGTGAGAAATCACGGGGACCCTCATGGGCACTGTGAAAACGGATGGTTCTCGTTGGTTGGAGCGCGGGGTGGGAAGAAGAGCTAGGTGACCCCCAATGCGCAAGAAAGAGCCACGGGGCGGCCGCGTTTACCCGGGGGCTAGAGCAGTTGCCCCACTTCAGACGGTGCCGGCACGGCGGCCTCCGTGAGGAATCGTGCAAAGGCATCGGGCGGCACGGGAGGGCTGAAAAGGAACCCCTGCACGGCGTCGCAACCAAGCGCACGGAGGAAGAGGAGCTGCTCCTCCGTTTCCACACCCTCGGCGATCACTTTGAGCCGCAGACTGCGGGCCAGGGCGATAATGGCTTTGGTGATTTCCGTCTGGTCGGCATTGGTCGTAATTTCCCTGACGAAACTGCGATCCACCTTCAGCACATCCAGGGGAAAGCGCCGCAGACAACCGAGGGATGAGTAACCGGTGCCGAAATCATCGACGGAGAGCCGGATCCCCAGTTCCTTGAATTTGTTCAGGGAGGCAATGGTGGTCTCGGCATTTTTCATCGTGGTGCTTTCCGTCAGCTCGAGAACCAGATACTGCGGCGCCAGGCCGGAGGCGTTGACGGCGCTTGCCAGGGCCTCATAGAGGTTCGGATCATCAAACTGCCGGTGCGAGAGGTTGACGGAGACACTCACCGGTTCAAACCCGGCCTCCTGCCAGAGTCTGTTCTGAGTGCACGCGGTCCTGAGGACCCATTCCCCGATAGGGACGATCATACCCGTCTCTTCAGCCAGCGGTATAAAATCTCCCGGGGACACCATGCCGCGATCGGGATGGTTCCATCGCACCAGGGCTTCCATTCCAGTGAGTTTCTTGGTATTGATATCGAGGATCGGCTGATAGTGTAGGAGAAACTGTTCGCCCTCCAACGCCTTGCGCAGGTCGTTCTCCAGGGAGAGACGTTCAAAGGACGCGGCATTCATGGACTGTGTATAGAACTCACAATTGTTTTGGCCCCGGCGTTTTGCGTGATGCATGGCGGTCTCCGCGTTCTTGAGCAGCGTGTCCATGTCATCGCCGTCGTGGGGAAAGAGCGCGATGCCGGCACTGGCGGTCACCACCAGATCCTGACCGTTGAGCTGGAACGGCTCGGATAGTACCTTCAGCATCCGTCCGCTCACGCGCCCGGCATCTTCTTCCCTTCGGATTTCAGTGAGCAACAGGGTGAATTCGTCACCGCCGAACCGTGAGACGTCGCTGTCTGTTTCCTCACCCCCCGGGCGCGAAATGACATCATCAATCCGCACAAATCTGGAAAGCCGCTCTGCGACCTCTTTTAATAGCTGATCTCCTGCCGCGTGCCCAAAGGTTTCATTGACGCGCTTGAAGTCATCCAGATCGAGAATGAGCACCCCAGCGATCCGGCTGTGATGGCGGGCCAACTTGAGGGTTTGCTCCAGGTGCTCCTTGAAAAAGGTGCGGTTCGGCAGGGCAGTGAGCTCATCGTAATATGCGAGATAACGGATTCTCTCTTCCGCCTGGGTGCGCTCCGTCACATCCTGGAGGGTGCCGATGACGCGGACGGCTCCCGTGCTGTCGCAGAGGGCCTCGGCCTGATGATGCACTAAGCGGGTAGTGCCCTGTGCTGTCAAAATGCGATGCTCCAGGTTGCAGGGTGCTTGCTTCTCCCGCGTGGCGGCCATGGCATCGACAAAGAGCGTCCTGTCCTCGGGGTGAATCAGGTTCAGGAACGCCTCGTAAGTCGGCACGGCCTCCGGAGGAATGAGGCCTGCGATACGGCAGATCTCAGCCGAGCAGTAAAAGGCATCCTCCACGGTCTGCCATTCCCAGTGCCCCAGGCGCGCAATCCGCTGGGCGTTCTCCAGGCGAGTTTCGCTCGCGACCAGTTCCTTCATGGTTCGCGTTGCCCGGAGAATGTATTTCACCCGATGGGTGAAGATGGGCAATTTCATCGGCTTTGTGATGAAGTCTGTGGCCCCAATGGCGTAGGCACGGTAGATGCAGTCGAGATCATCGGCCCCGGTAATCATGATGATGGGCGTGTCTTCTGCCTCCGGCAGCTTTCTCAATTCGGCAAAAGTGGCAAAACCGTCCATACCCGGCATCAGGACGTCCAGAATGACGATGTCCGGCCGGAGGGCTGGGAAGGCCTGCAGCGCCTCTTCACCGCTGCCTGAAAGCTCTACCGTCAAGCCTTCCGCTTCCAGAGAGGATTGCATGACCAGCTGGAGCGTCTCGTCGTCATCGACGATGAGCACCACGGGTTGTTTTTGTGTCACATCGGATTGTTTCATAGCCCCCTCTTCGCAACTTGCGTGACGCCACTGACAAAGACGTTTTGGCAAACACCCCTGGTTCAGTGATACGACGGGATGAAGATCACACGTTTGCCCTCATGCTTCCTATCGGAAGAATCATGGAAAGCTTGAATAGAGAGTGCCCATGCAATCCCAAAGATCGCCGAAAGGTTTCATGTTTTGGATGATAAAAAGGAGTCAACTATCGGAAAATATGAAGACATTTCTCATTCGTAGATTTGTCTTCATCCGCGGAAAAGGCCATAGCCCGATCGATGTGATCACGCTTGCTATATGGGGGCTAGCGGGTCACCTGCCCGGCGACTTTGGTGCGCAGGTCCATGAGAAGGCTGAACATGGCCGGCACCATAAAGAGGGTGAAGACGGCCGAGAGGGCCAGGCCGCCGACCACCACGCTGCCGAGTCCGCGGTAGAGCTCGCTGCCGGCGCCGGGGAAGAGGATCAGCGGCAGCATGCCGCAGACCGACGTGCCCACCGACATGAAAATGGGACGCACCCGGGTGCGGACCGATTCCCGGAGGGCCTCGTTGCTCTCCATCCCGTCGTTTCGCATGAAGTTGAGTGTCTGGTGAACAATAAGGATGGCGTTGTTTACCACGGTGCCGATGAGAATGATGAAACCGAGCATGGTCAGCACGTCCAGCGCCTGGTAGGTGAGCAGCACATTGACCAGCCAGAGGCCGAAAAAGCCGCCTCCCATGGCCAGGGGGACGGAGAACATGATGGCCAACGGATAAAAGAAACTCTCGAAGAGCGCGGCCATGAGCAGATAGGTGATGATCAGGGCCAGGAGAAAGTTCCACTTCATGACATCGAAAGTTGTGCGCAGTTTGTCCGCGGTCCCCGCCAGGCGCACGCTCACGTCGGTCCCGATGAGCCCCTGTTCACGGAACGGTTCAATCACCTCTGCCTGGATGGTTTCCATGGCCGCCTCCAGGGGCGTCTCCTCGGGCGGGCTCACCTGGATGCTGATGGTCCGTTCCCGTTCCGCGTGGTTGATCTGCTCCGGTCCCGCCACGAGTCCCACCGAGGCCACCGACCCGATGGTCACTGTCTGCCCGGTGGGTGTGCGCAGCAGGAGTCTTTCCAGATCCTGTGTTCGGGCCACCTCCTGCTCCTTGCCCACAACGGTCAAATCGAGCTCATCGCCGTTGACATTGACGGTGCTGGCCTTGGTCCCGTCCAGAAAGGCATCGACGGCAATGCCCAGCTCCCG
>CALZGC010000112.1 GCA_945786985.1 uncultured Nitrospirota bacterium
AGTATTCGATCAGCCTTTCCGTGGGTCGGCCGGTGACCTCGCACATTCCCTCCCAGGTCGCGGATCGGACCAGTCTGTTGCCCAGGGTCATTCCGTTGATCCCCGTTTCCTCGAACAATGTAGCCATCACTTCACTCCCTCCGCTCGATTTTTCGTATCGGAACTGGTATTGCGGATACAACCCATAGCGATTTACGGTTCTAAGTTAAGGGTGATCCGCAATATTTGCTAAGAGGCGTTACTCTACCGCACGTCACCACGAGTTTCAAGGGAGACATGCCATTTCGATCCCCGAAATCACGCCCCTTGATGCCGTGGCGCCAAGCCGGACTTCTCCGCTATCCCCCGTAAACAGAAACGCCCCCTGAAACTACAGGGGGCGTTCGCTCCCGTCGCCAACACGTTATCGCGGTTTAATTTGCAGGTCTTCCCTCCTTGAACTCCTTGCGGATTTTCTGTCTGAACTCCGGCGTGTCCGAGTAACCATGTACCCGGGTCCCATGCTGTACAACAGCCTCCAGAAGCTCTTCGTCCGTATCTGCGGATAGAGCAACGGTGCACTTGATGTCCCCGGGGTAATCCCGGCAGTCAATGTACTTGCGTGCCATGACGGACTCCTCCTTCCCCTTCTCTCTTTGTACGATTCGAAACAGGGGAATCTTTGAAACCTAGGGTTTTGTGCCTTCAAGGAGGGACCGTTCCCCCCTCTCTCCAATCTGCGTTACGCGCACTTCCTGCCGAGCTCTTCAAGGCCCGATTCTTCGAGATCACCGGGTGTCATGGCGATTCGAAACTCAACACTGGCATTGAACTGCAGAAACCACGGCTCGGCGAATGCGGGCACCTGCGAAGGATTCTCCACATTTACGATCGCCACCGCAGCACGCTGCCCGAATTGCTCCGTGAAATAAACCGCTTCCGGCTTGCTCCGCTCCAGAATCGCTTTAATCTTCCGGCCGATACTCCCGTCTTTGACGGCCTTGTTAAACTCGTTCACCGGAAAACTGATATTCAGCAGCATCCTCATGATGAGCGCTCCTTGCCTGATGACGTCCTCCGATCTGGTCTGATTATGCCGCCCGAACCGCATCCTGTCAATCGAACGAGGCGGCCGCAAAATAGCGCCGAAGAGACGATAGGAAAGTGGCTCTAGAGAAGCGGACCGGCCTCATTCGATCGGGGAGGCTCACCCCCCGGAATGCGCAGCAGGTAACGTCCGTTTCCCGGGCGTGTTTCTGCTCCAGTTGCGTTAATCCCCTAGCCATGATATTTAATTGCTTATAGGATCAAGCGCTTGGGTCCTACGATCCGTTCCTATCGGTCCCCATAAATCAAAGGAGGTGCGCTATGAAAGGCAGGGTGGCATTCGTGACGGGTGGCACGGGGGGAATCGGCACGGCTATTTGCAGGCACCTCGTCCAAGGGGGCGCCAAGGTCGTGGCCGGTTACTACAGCGGCGGAAAGCACGAAAAGGCCAAAGAATGGCAGCGGCAGCAGAAGGAGGATGGCTACGACATTGGAATCAGCTATGGCAATGTGCGGGACCACGAGTCGTGCAAGAAATCGTTCGAGGAGGTGACGGAGATGGCGGGCCCCGTGGAGATCCTCGTGAACAACGCTGGGGTCACGCGGGACTCGATGTTCAAGAAGATGGATCTGGACAAGTGGAACGACGTCATCACCGCGAACCTGAACAGCCTGTTTAACATGACGCGATTGGCCGTCAATCCCATGATTGAAGGGGGGTTTGGCCGGATCATCAATATCAGCTCCGTCAACGCCCAGAAAGGTCAGCTGGGACAGACGAACTACTCCGCGGCCAAAGCAGGCATGCACGGCTTCACGAAGGCCTTGGCACAAGAGGTCGCACGCCATGGCGTGACGGTCAACACCGTCTCGCCGGGCTACATCGCCACCAGGATGGTCTTGGCCGTCCCTGACAACGTCCGGGAGGCCATTGTCGGCGGCATTCCCGTGGGGCGCCTGGGGGAACCGAGTGAGGTGGCCCGGGTGGTCACGTTCCTGGCCGAGGATACGGCGGGCTACATCACCGGCTCCAATCTCTCTGTTAACGGCGGACAGCACATGTTCTAACCCGGCTATTGCCTGAGTCAATCTATTACGAGGCCGGACTTGTCACGGCGTAGCATTCTGCGAAGACGGATAGGCTGCCACATGCGGCGTGACAGAAAATTTTCTGACCTGGTGGCCCTATTCGTAAATACGGTGGTATTCGAGTGCCGTAGTGCGCCCTCCTCTGCGTGGGCTTTTCCCCGGCGAAGGGCTTCCTTCACCGGGCCAGCCTCCCGCTTCACTCGGATTCATGCCGCCAGCGGCGGTTGATACATTAAGGTATCTTGTGATCCGCTCCCTGCGATGGTCCGCAGGGAGTATGCCTCCGTCGCGCGCCTTGCGGAGATCGCGCAAGCCCCGATGTTGCATGAGTATTCGTAGCCAAGCGGTGCAGGTGCCACTGGATACAAGGCGTCACGACCGAGGCCACCGCAGGCGTACTGGGCAGTACGTGGAGGAGGCCGAGGCAGCGCACCGCAGTAGACATGGGTATGTGCGCCGCTGCAGCAGGATACTCATGCAATATTCGGGCTAAAACACCCTCTCGATCCGTCACCCTATTTGCGAACAGAGCCACTTGAAATATTTCAATATGTCTTCAGCCAGCAAGTTTTCTGCGCCTTGCCTGTGGCGCCTCTAGTATTTCTGGGGCCCCTCATGACGATCACTCATGCAATATCCGGGCTCAGGGATAAACTGTTCCGTACTTTGTTCCTGCGTCCGCCTTACCCCCGGCTCATTTTCAGTGGGCATATTCCCTCTTTCGAATCGATGTGCGCCGGTTCGTGAATGGTCACCAGAGCCTGGGCGACACTGCTGAAGAAATGGTCTTCCCCGGTCATCTCGTAAAGGTTGGTCCGCCGGAATGTTGCCAGCACCGCCTCATTCAACCCGCTGAACGACACATCATAGCCCGACTCGCGCAGATTCTCGATCATACGGTAGAGAAATTCCTCCCCCGATGCGTCCACTTCGTTGATCCCGTTCCCTACGATAAGTACGTGCCTCAAATCCCGCATCGAAGAGATCGCCTCCAGAATCATGTCCTCGAAAAATGCAACGTCGGCAAAGAACAAAGGGCCACTAAAACGAATCACCGCAATGTGCTTGCACTGTCCAAGTCCGTGGGTTTTCGCGTCCCTGAAGGAACCGTCCGTATATTTCGCAAGCATATAGACATCGGGTTTCATAGTTCGATGGAGGTACAAGCCAATCGACAGAGCCACCCCGATAAACAGGCCCCTGTCGAGATGAGGTGCAAAGTACAGTGTTGTGATAAACGTGATGATGCTGATCGCACCGTTGTATTTATGTACCCGCCAGGCATGAATACTACCGCGGAAATTGACCAGACCGATGACCGCCACCATGATGATGGCCGCAAGAACCGCCTGGGGAAGGTGGTACAGAAGAGGGGTAAGGAACAGAATGGTGATGCCTACTATGACGCTGCTGAAAACACTGGACAGGCCTGTTTTAGCGCCCGCCTGAAGGTTCACGGCGGAACGGGAAAACGAGCCGGATACGGTGTAGCTCCTGAAACAGGAGCCCAGGATATTCGAGAGCCCCTGCCCGATAAGTTCCTGGTTGGGGTCCAGACGCTGTTGTGTTTTGGCGGCCATGGCCTTGGCGATGGAAATCGCTTCCATGAACCCGAGGATGGCTATGATGAATGTCATCGGGAGCAGGGATAGAATCACTCTCATATCGAGGGCGGGGGCTTTGAAGCCAGGCAGTTCCGCCGGTATTCTTCCTACGATGGCGCCGCCGCCCATCATCAGGATATCGTTCTTCACGATCGGTTTGTAGCCCACTTTTATCCGCCAGGTTTCGCCTCGGGTCTTCGCGCCGGGCGGCACTTCGTCCACCGGATAGAATCTCATTTCGACGTCCGAGACTTCTACGGCGTGAAATTTCACCTGCCGGAGTTCCTCTCTCAGCTGCTCCTGCTTCTCCTTCATGAACACAATTTCCACTTTCTGCAATGCGATCTTGTGCTTTGCTTGGAGGGCGCTGCCGGCGTGGGCCCCGTCCTCTCTTACGGCCTCATGGAGTTCCTTGCCGAGCTGAACTCGCCTTTTGCTCATGACATTCTCTTTAGCATTGGAGTAGTTGAACTCCTGTATCATGTTTCTGATTTCTTCGGACTCTATCCCTCGAATATCAACGGAATGGTCGTTGTTGAACCCTGTGAAAAAAGAAAGAAGTGTGGAAACCACCACGGCGATGAGAACATTGGGCAGTCTGGGCTTGAAGCGGTGCAGACCGAGCATCAGCGCGAAGACAAGCAAGCCCATCCCGAGGGTGGGAAGGTGCGTATAATCGACGGCTGCCAGGATCACCCGATAAACCGTTTCGTAGTGGTGTTCTCCCTTGTCCACGTAAACTCCGAAAAGTTTCGGAAGCTGGCTCGTGGCGATAATGATGGCAGCCGCATTGGTAAAGCCGTTGATCACTGGATGAGACAGGAAGTTCACCACGGCGCCCAGGCGAAATAGACCCAGGAGAAGCTGGAAGGTACCCACGGTCAGGGCAAGCAGAACCGCATAGGCGATGAACATGTCGCTGCCGGCCGTGGCCAGCGGCTCCAGGGCGGTGTTTGTCATCAAGGAAACAACGGCGACAGGTCCGGTCGCAAGCTGATAGCTGGATCCAAACATGGAGGCTATCATGGGGGGAATAAATGCCGCGTACAACCCGTAATACGGGGGCAGTCCCGCCAGTTGCGCATACGCCATGGACTGGGGAATCAGCACCATGGCAACGGTCAACCCCCCGACAGCGTCGGCTAGTAACTTGGCTTTTGAATATCCTTTGAACCACCCCAGCAGTGGAAAGAAACGGGTCGCATCCATAGGCGTATCACACCGTCCTTAATGGAACAAAGATCTCATCTCAGGGCTCGTGCCGTCGGTCTGATGCGTTCTGTGAACAGAAACCGAACGCATCGTCTCCGGACAAAAAGCCGCCGATCCATCAGAAAGTATATGCGATACTGACAGCTCCAAAACCGTGACGGGAATCCTGCGTTTCAAACTCCCTGGTGCGGAAAATGTAAGAATAGCTCCCCGTCAGAGACCCGTATTCCATGCCGATCCCTGCCATGAGATCGGCCACGAAGGGCTCCCTGTCCACATGATGGCTGTCCCGGACGGTGTTCCCATCCAGGGTTACGTCATGGAGAACAGCCCGGCCGTCAGCGCCGACAAAGAAATGAAATCCCAAGGGGCGACGGGCGTACGGATAGCCCTCCTGCTGGAAGGCAGTACCGGCCGGCTGACATCCGGGTCGGATGGTACACGTTCCGAAATTCCCCGGCAGGCGCCAGCCCAGGCGGGCCTCCGCGCCGACGTTCAGGTAAATGCTCACATTTCCCAGACGCCCGCCCACATGGGAAATGAAGTCGTACCGGAGCCCCTCAGTCGCCCCTGAGAGCGCGAGTCGTCGCTGCGTCTCAAACACAATGTCGATCAGCAGCTCGTCCTCCAGCTGATTGTCCCATCCCTGGGCGGGCCGCGTATGGGTCAGCTCATGAACCCAGTCCTGGATATCTTCAGCATAGGCGTGGGGACCGAGAATGCCAATACTGAACTCCCAGTTGTTCTTCCTCTCCGGGGTCCTGCTGTGAAAGCCGGCCGACACACTGAGAATCCCGGCATAGGGACGATCATCCTCAATCAGTTCCCGTCTGTCCGTATCCTCCGGTGTGTAAATGTTCTGGGCCACTGAGAACGATACGGCTCGGGCATGTCCGGGATTCTTGACAAAGGGAAGCCGGTCCATGAGAGATCGGCTCCAGCGCGGTAAATGGGACGCCGTCGTTTCAACCCGATAGGGCGTTCTCGCGGTCAATTTGAATCCGTTGGTGTAGTCCCGATCCGTGCCGATGAAAGCGTCGTTTTCCCAGTAAAGGACGACGGTGTCGAAGAGGCGTTGGCGATCCGCCTGCACCGAGGGGCACCAAAGGAAAACAACCAGCCCTGCACAAAAGAAGAGCCACTTTGTCGTGATGAAAATGCTTTGACCACTCACCGAGCTCAGCCACTGCATAGGCAACCGTCAACAGTCCGGAGTTCTTTGCCTTCGTTCCGATTGCGGGACCTTCCTGCCTACATTGCCGCCTCAACAGGCCGTTGTCAATGACGATTCCCTGTGTTCTTGACATTTTCTTCTCTTCTACACGCAATCACAAATATCGACAAACAACCGTTACCGAATATCTGACATCCACGCTGTTACTTGAAAATCACCGTATTTGAGGTATTTTCTTTGTATGCTTGTCACAGTAAATTCCCATCATTCTTGGACAAAGAGACCCCGGCACTGACCCCTCCGCAAGACCTACAATGGGGGGTGCAAACACAACGGCTTGAAGCGAATCTTTTCGGTATTCGCGTTCTTGGCTTCAATCCCCGGCCGGCATGCCCGGGAAGAGATGGCCGGATGGCCCCAACACCACGGGGTGCGAAATGAAACAGTCGGACAACTGCCACTATCAGCTTGAAAAGGAAGTGGCCCTTCTGCGCGAGCGTCTGGCGCGCTTGGAGCCTCTTGCTGCCCGGGCGGAGCCGCTCGAAGAGGAGTCCTGCCGGTTCTTTACCCTGTCCCTCGACATGCTCTGCATTGCGGGGTTCGATGGGTACTTCAAGAAATTAAACCCCGCGTGGGAATGCACATTGGGGTGGACCGTGGAAGAACTGCTCGCCAAGCCGTTCCTCGACTTCGTGCACCTCGAAGACCATGAGACCACTCTCGCAGAAGTCGACAGGCTTGGCCGCTGCGCCGACCATTGCCTATGAGAATCGTTATCGCTGCAAGGATGGCGGCTACAGGTGGTTCCAATGGAACGCGAGTCCCTTGCCCGGCCGACGGTTGATCTACGCAACGGCCCGTGACGTCACCGACCGGAAGCAGTTGGAAAGGCAAGTACTCCAATCCCGCGACCGGGAAAAGGAACGCCTCGGTCGGGAACTGCACGACGGGCTCTGCCAGAACCTGGCCGGCATTGCCGCGCTCAGCACGGCACTTTCAAGAAAGTTGGCGGCAGGCTCCAGAGAGGAGGCTGCTGAGGCCGCAGAGGTCTCCCGTTTGCTGAACGAGACCATAGGTCATGTACGCGACCTCGCCCGGGGACTCGACCCGGTGGGACTGGAGCAGATCGGTCTTCCGGCCGCGCTCGAGGCCCTCGCGTGGAACGTGGAGAGCCTGTTCCCTGTCACTTGCCGATTTCACTGTGATCAGCCCTCCCTCAACCTGGGTCCCGACGTTGAGAAGCACCTTTTTCGCCTCACCCAGGAAGCCGTAAGCAACGCCGTCACCCACGGGCGGGGAAAACAGATCGACATCAACGTGAAGCTTCGCGTCGGCAAAGTCCTCTTGAGCATCTGGGACGACGGTATCGGAATTCCCGAGCAGGCCCTCAACGGGCGCGGCATCGGACTGCATACCATGCATTACCGGTCGCACCTCATCGGCGCGTCCCTGCAGATAGAGCGGCGCGCCGGGCGCGGTACGGCCGTCACCTGTGCCTTTCCCCTGCCGCCCGATCCACCGAAGGACTGACGCCATGGCCGCCACTGAGACGGAGAGAGCGTATCCACAAAAACGGTCGATTCTCATCGTCGACGATCATCCCATGCTTCGTCGGGGATTGATCGCCTTGATCGAAAACGAGCCCGACCTCGCGGTCTGCGGGGAGGCCTCCACGTGCCCGGCCACCCTTGACGCCATGAAGAACAGCAAGCCCGACCTGGTCATCGTCGATCTCGGACTCGAGGGATGCAACGGCCTCGATCTGATCAAAGAGTTGAAATCACACCACCCGGGGACACCTGCGTTGGTGCTCTCCATGCACGATGAATCGCTCTATGCCGAGCGTGCCTGTCGGGCCGGCGCTCGCGGCTATGTTAGCAAACAGCAACTGGACGACACGGTGCTGATCGCGATCCGCCGTCTGCTCAAGGGCGAGATGTACCTGAGTGAGAAGATGGCGGCACTCTATGCCGAAAAATTTCTCGGCGGCCGAACGGTGCAAGAAAACGCCCCCCTGGCCGTGCTCACCGACCGCGAACTCGAAGTGTTTCGATTGATCGGCCAGGGCCAGACCACCCGCCAGATCGCGAAACGCCTTCATCTGAGCATCAAGACCATCGAATCGTACCGGGAACACATCAAGCAAAAGCTGACGATCCCGTCCGGTTCGGAGTTGGTCCAACGCGCCACACACTGGGTCGAAACCGGCGAGATAAGCTGACGGCGAGGCATCATCCAGCCGTGTCTGTGGGGTCGCGGGAGTTCAGCATCCCACTGTAAAGCCGCTCCCGCCCCTGCCCTCGGCGTCGCCCGCCGTCTTCCCCGCCCCTACATTTCTTCCAAGCTGAAAACATCACGGTTTCTTCGTAATATCAACCGGTTACCGTCCGGCATGGGGGAATCCCCCATGGCAAAAACAGGGCGTCGCCCCGATGCGCAAATCGAGATCTTGTGGTTGCATTGGGCCATGAATGAATTCCTATTCTTTGCAGTGCGTCTCGCTGAGGAGACGCAGAGCAAAAGCAAAAGGAGGGAATAGATCATGAATACCATACCCTTCAATAAGTACGTTCTGCCGGCTGTGCCCCTCATCCTACTGGGCCAGCTGCTCGGTCATGGGCCGAAAATGGGGCTATTTTATTCACAAAAGTAGCCTGTTCCCTTAAATATTCCGAGGGCGCTTGTAATCTTGTTTATGAAAAAGTTCTACTTCGGTAAGATTTTTTCCAATTCGGAGACAAGCACAGGTAAGTCTTCAGTGATGGTTTGCCACAAGATATCGATATCAACAAAATCGTATCCGTGAATCAGGCGATTTCTCATACTAATAATCTGGGGCCAGGGGATACTCGGATGTTTTGATTGAACCTCATCAGAGACTCGACCTGCGGCTTCACCGACTATTTCGATCAGGCGAACCAGGGCCAGTTGCAGCACTCGATCACGATCCAGATCGGGTCTGAACTTGTCCTGCAGCAGTGCGACTGCCTCACGAGAATAATCAAGCATATGCCGTAGACGGATTTCGTCCCTACTCTCTGACATATTGAGCCTCAGCTTCTGACAAGACACGTTCACGGAAGTAGCGACTGAGGCATTTCGGAGTGTTCATATCGACCTTGCGCCCGCCGATAATCCGGGACAGCTCCAGTTCAATGCCGGCCAGACGTATCAATCCCGGAACCTTGTCTTTTTCAAACTCCACCAATACGTCGACGTCACTGTCCGGCCCAAAGTCGTCACGAAGAACCGATCCGAAAAACGACAGTCTTTTAATGTGGTGCCGTCGGCAAAATTCCTTTATCTCATCCACCGGAATGTCGAGATGAGCCCTTCGAACCACTCTTATAATACCTCGCCTTTTAGGCGTTAAACTTTTACGCCGCAGAGAAGTTTGACGCCCGCGGTTTCATGGTTGAGGGTAAGCTACTAGATCTTAAGGGACAATGTCAAGTTAGTATATAACTGGAGTTCCCCCAATTCTCTATGGTGATCCACCACGAAAAGCAAAAATTTCGTCCTGGGTGCTTCGGCTCAGTTTGGGGGACAATGCTGCCGGGGTGTCGGCAGAAAATGCTCATGAGCCCGTCGGCTATGGCGAAGTAGCGGAAATCAGGAATCCCGAAAAACCTCTGGGCCGTCCTGAAAACATATCCGGCCATGATGCGCAACTTCGCCTGCGTATCTAATACCTCGGCAGCGAAGTAAGAGGCCGCCCTACACTAATTTATCAAGGGGTAGGTGTCTCACTTACATTGGCACAGAGGGAGCCTGCTGGGCGGCGAGCGGTACGTGAGTCCGAAGATCCGGGCAGGTGTCGCCCGCGGGTAGCCGCCCGACCCACCCGTGCCGCTCGTTTCGCCGCCGGCCATCTTCCCTGCCCCCCCCCATTCTTTCAAACATCCACGCACCGCTGTTTCTTTAGATTTCAACGGGTTACCGGCCGGCTAGATAACACAAGAACCGTAGCTTAGGAAATACTATGAATTGTCCAAATCTTGCTGAAGGGAAACAGACGGGTCGCCTCGGCAGACCACCATATATAGAAGTAATTCACCCCGAAGTATTTGCCTGCTCGATGGCAGACTTGTCGCGGCGAAGCATTTTGCGAAGCCGGAAGAAATAATCCTCCGGCTCGCCTCTGGGAAGGGAGCGCACCAGCTCCACATCATCGTCCAGCATGGGGACAAGCTTGGGTCTCTTGTCCTTGATCAGGATCCCGTTTACCAGGTCGATAATCTTCTCCTGAATGCGTTCTAGCTCGCGCGGTTGCAGGATGGCATAGGTGCAGAGCCGCAAGTTAGAAAAGAGTTGTCTTTTACGTTTGACATTTAACGTTAAACGTTATAGTATTCGTCCATGATCAAGTCCTTCAGAAACAAGGAGACAGAAAAGGTTTATAGCCGTGAAGGTTCAAGAAAATTGCCCAGGGATGTTCACCAGGTGGCTTTGAGAAAACTCCGTATGATTAACAATGCAAAGAACATAAATGATTTACGCGTCCCTCCGGCAAACCGATTGGAAAAACTTAGCGGTAATCGGAAGGGGCAATACAGCATCAGGATTAATGATCAGTGGCGCATTTGTTTCATCTGGAAGGCAGGGGATGCGCATGAGGTAGAGATCACAGATTACCACTAGAGAGGAAAAGTTATGAAAAAAAAGAAACTCCATCCCGTACATCCAGGTGAAGTTCTCATGGAGGAATTTCTCAAACCCATGGGACTGAGCCAAAATAAACTTGCTCTGAATCTTGGCGTCCATCCCCGGAGAATAAACGAGATTGTACTTCAGAAGCGGCGGATCACGGCGGACACGGCCCTGAGGCTATCCAAGTTTTTTGGAACCTCTGCCGAGTTTTGGCTCGGCTTGCAGTCGCAATATGACTTGGATATCGCGATCGATGAACTGGCCGGGCGGATTGATCGTGAGGTCAAAAAGTATTCTGAAATCACTTAGACAATCTATACCTTCGTACTCTTCCGAGCATCAACATGATTCCATTCTTGGACCGCTCACCCCCCGTTACATGCTGCACATCTAACGGGGCAGGCCTGCCCTCTCCCCGACCGCGGGAAGGGAACCATAAAGGGGCCAAGGAACCATAAAGAAACCATAAAGGGGCCAGGCTACTTTTCTGTTACTTTTTGTCCTGTTTCCTTGGGCGCCCCCTGGAATTCAGGGTGCTCTCAAGCCTAAATTTCTTACAAATCCGCTTCTGCCAATCAGGATCACCGTATAAGGACTGCCTTCTCACACTCTGGCGAACTTTCTCCAGCTCTTTATCTGTGAGCGCAGTGTCCACATACTCCTGCCAGTTTCGAGGCAGTTCTATGGGAAGCTGAGACAATATAAAACGCTAAACCATAAAGGAGCATTGGTCGAGAGGGCATGCGAAAAAGCGTCGCGGTAGGAACGCCGGTTACCCGGCGCCCCCCGCACAGATCCCAGCGTGCGGAACTACCGCACCGGGCTCCTGCCTCAGGTCAGACGTAGAGGCGTTGATTCGGGTATGGGTGTCGCACATGTGCCTTGGGTAACCATTTCTCAAGCCAGCCTTGTATGCGTTGCCACGTCAGGTTACTCCCCTTATGGCTTCTTCTGCGCAATGCGCG
>CALZGC010000113.1 GCA_945786985.1 uncultured Nitrospirota bacterium
CCGGGTCGGCTGGAAACGCTTTTTTGAGGTCACGGGCTTTCCCTTTACCAAGTACCACATCGACAATTACCGTCATGCCCGTACCACGTTCAATACATCCTCACAGGTCCGGCTGTAGGAGATGACTCATGTCGGAAGCAGAATGCCTGTTGCAAAGGTCCGGGCAGTTCGCGACCGGGAAGAATAAGATAACCCCCCCTTCGGACATGGTCGTGACCGGCGGCGAAAGCTGGAAGTGCCCGGTCTATGTCCGGAAGATGCCCCCCTGCCGGGCGGAGTGCCCGAGCAGCGAAGATATCCGGGGCTATTTGACGGTGGTGGCCGCGGCCGAGCACCGGAACAAATCCTCTGAGGAAGCCCTGGACGAGGCGTGGCACATTCTGACCGACAAGAACCCCATGCCCGCGGTCCACGGACGGGTCTGTCCCCACCCCTGCGAGGAGGGCTGCAACCGCAAGGACAAGGCGGATGGCCCCGTGGCCATCAATCATTTCGAGCGGGTGGTCGGAGACCACGGGCTCGAACGGGGGCTGAAGTTCACGAAACTGACCGAGAACAAGAAGAGAGAACGGGTCGCGGTCATCGGTTCGGGCCCCTCCGGCCTTTCATGCGCCTATCAGCTGGCCCGTCGGGGATATCCTGTCACCCTCTTTGAGGCCTTTGACAAGCCCGGAGGGATGCTTCGATGGGGCATTCCTTCCTACCGGCTTCCCGATGCGGTCCTGGACGGTGAGATCCAGAACATCCTGGATCTGGGTGTGGATCTCCGATGCAACACCCGCGTGGGCGAGGCGGTTTCTTTTGAAGACCTTCGAGAGAAGTACAACGCCGTGTACGTGGCCATCGGGGCCCACCGGGGCGCAAAACTGAATATCCCGGGGGAGGATGCCGGCCATGTCTTTACCGCGGCGGAGTATCTGAACCGGATCAACTCAGGCGCCCGCGTAGACCTGGGCCGCAAAGTGCTCGTGATCGGGGGAGGAGACAGCGCCATCGACTCGGCGCGGGTGTCGCTTCGCATGGCCCACCAAGACTCCGGCGATGCCGACCCGTTGGATACCGAGTCCGCCCAGAGCGTTCCGGATTCTGCACGGGTTTCCAAACGGCTGACCCCGGGCGCGGTGACGATCCTCTACCGGAGGACTCGGGCCGAGATGCCGGCCATCGAGCACGAGATTGCGGAGGCGGAAAGAGAAGGGGTCCGTCTCGAATTCCTGGTGGCTCCGATCGAGATTCTCACCTGGGAAGGGAGAGTTACCGGCATCAAATGCATCCGGATGCAGCTGGGTGAGCCCGACAAATCGGGCCGGAGGCGTCCCATCCCCGTGGAAGGCTCGGAGTTTACCGTGAACGCCACGGCCGTGATCTCAGGGATCGGTCAGCAGCCGGATTTTGCCGGAGACCTCAAGACCCTGGCCAATCAATGGGGCTGGGCCGATATCAAAGCCGACCGGAAGACAGAGCTCGAAGGTGTGTTTGCCGGCGGCGACATTCTTGGGCTGGGGATCTCCACCCGTTCGGTGGGTGAAGGCCGACAGGCCGCGCAGGCCATTGAGGCCTATCTGAACGGTCGCGATTACAGGCCGCTGCCCAAGATCCGTCCCATCAAAGAGGCGCAGCTGCGCATTGATTATTATGAAGATGCCCGGAGAAATGAAGAGAAGAGTCTGGATGTGGCGGAAAGGATCCGGAGCTTTCAAGAGATTAATCAGAGGCTTTCACTGAAGGACGCCGTGGCCGAGGCCAAGCGGTGCATGAGCTGTGGGCTCTGCTTCAACTGCGATCAGTGCCGGATCTACTGCCCCCGGGAGGCCATCAGCCGCGACTATTCCCGGCCGGTGGGTCAAGTGATGTTTACCGACTATACCCGCTGCAACGGGTGTCATATCTGCTCCCTGGCATGTCCCTGCGGCTATATCGAGATGGGGACGGGGCTGTAGGCCAATACCGCGTTCTGGATTCTGTATCTTCAATCGCCGGCCCAAGGATTGCGGGCAGGATCGACCAGGTGTCAAGTGTCACGCGTGAAAAGCCCTGCCGCAGAAGGCAGGGCTTTTCCTTTGGCACGCTTGACAGATTTCGATCCCGCGCCGTTAATTATAGACGTATCGTTGAGAATAGAGACGGAGCGGTATTCTCGGAGGAACGGATGGCACGGCTCCTGAGGCAGGAGGAGAGAAGATGAAAGGTTTTGCCCTTCTAGTGTTAGCTTTTGCTCTCGCTTCCTGCGGCGGCGGTGGCGGCAGTAGCAGCACCTCCGCACCGCTGCAGGCCGAGCAACAGAGCATCATGATGGAAAGAGCTTTTCCAGCCCTCTCATTTGCCCAGCCTGTAGACATGCTGCAGGCACCGGATGACGACAGCCGGTGGTTCGTTCTGGAGAAGGTGGGACGGGTGCTCGTCTTTTCAAGCGATGATGCGGCCCAGACCGCGTCCGTCTTCATCGACATCAGCGATCGAGCCGAGGCGGGTTCATCCGAGGCAGGCCTGTTGGGCATGGCCTTTCATCCGCAGTTTACCCTCAACGGGGAGGTCTTCCTCTCCTACACCACGGCCGGTCCGGGCGGGGGGACGCCCCTGATCTCACACATCTCCCGGTTTCGCAGCAACGATGGCGGCAGCCAGCTCGATCCCGCTTCCGAGGAGATTCTGCTAAGCGTCGACCAACCGTTCACCAATCACAACGGCGGCAATCTTGCTTTCGGCCCGGACGGTTTTCTCTACATCGGCCTCGGGGACGGCGGCTCCGGGGGGGATCCTCAGGGCAACGGGCAGAATACGGACACCCTGCTGGGCACCATCCTGCGGATCGACGTCGACACGGGGCCGCCCTACGGCATTCCCGCGGACAACCCCTTCGTTCTGGGCGGCGGGCGCCCGGAAATCTTTGCCTGGGGGTTGCGCAACCCCTGGCGGTGGAGCTTCGATCGGCTGACCGGAGAGCTGTGGGCTGGCGATGTCGGCCAGAACCAGCTGGAAGAGGTGGATCGGATCGTGTCCGGGGGCAATTACGGCTGGAACCGTTTCGAGGGGGCCCTCTGCTTTGCAGGGGACTGCAACCCTGCCGGCCTGATCCCGCCGGTGGCGGAATACACCCATGGGGAAGGCTGCTCCATCACCGGCGGCTACGTTTACCGCGGCACGGGCATTCCCAGCCTGGTGGGAACCTACCTCTATGGCGATTTTTGCAGCGGCACCATCTGGGGGCTGGACAGCAACAGCGACGGGACACTCCCGTCCCGGTTGCTGCTGGAAAGCGCTCTCGCGATCAGCTCCTTCGCCGAGGGCAATGATGGCGAGCTCTTCGTCCTCGACTACACCGGCGGCACCCTGCATCGCCTCGTCTCCCCGTGATCCGCCAGCTGATTCTGCTCCGAAAAGCCTGACACAAATCGAAACAGCGGACCGGCGAAAACAAAGGGGAGGGCACGACCAGTGCCCTCGCCTGAGAAAGGAACCACGGTGTCGTCCATGAGCCGCTGATAGAAGCGTTGTCACTGCCTGCAGTGAAAGAGCCCGGTGCACCAGAGGCAGGCACCGCAGGGGACGAGGCCGGTGTAGCAGTCATGTTCGAAGTCTTCGCCGTCCACGGAAAGGCAGATCCGGAAGAGCCCGGAATCCAACCGGGAGCGTGCGTGATTCTCGTTCAGGAGTAACCTGTTTGTCTGGAAACCGACCCAGGCAAAGTCGCTGAGGCTTCTGCGGGAAATGGCGATGAACTCTTCGAGCCGCGGGTGCATCGGGGGCTGGCCGATACCTTTCAGGATTAGGGTTCCAAGGTGTGGGAAGGCCGGCTGCAGAGAGAGAAAGGTTTTCATCGGTTAAGACAAAGGCCCTTCAAACTTGATTCAAAATCACGATTCGACTAAGATGAAGAGCCGAAAGACCGGTGTCCGGCAAAAATCCACGCCCAAAGGACCTGGCTTTGGTGTACACGGTGGAGGGGGGATGCGGTTGCTTTTAGGTCTCCCTTTGAATCAGGGGGATTTAGGGGGGATCTAAAGATTGCACATGCGAAGATATCCCCCCTGGCCCCTTTTTGCGAAGGGGGGGCAGATCATCCATCAAATGTTTCAGGCAAAGCGAATGCTTTTGAGACCTCTGGCAGCGGATTCCTGTTGTCAGGAGGCCTTGTCGGTAAGAGGTTTGAGAACGGCCAAACGGTCGCGGTGAAGGCGGGCGGAGCGTCGGAATCCATCTTCCTTGTCGACCGTAGCGGTTCCTGCGAAACACGGGTTCCTGTGATGGAGCCGATCCGCCGTTCGGGTCTGGGCCGGTTTTTCTCCAGCCAGAGACGGGGCAACAGCCATGGCGCGCACGCTTGCCGCTTTAACGATTGCTCTCGGAGTCCACGGCCTCCTGCTGGTAGCGCATTTGCCGCCGATGCGAGAGAAGCCTTTGCGCCCGCCGGTGCCTCGTGTTGTCACCATGACTCTGGGTTACCGGCAACCCGAGAAACCGGCCGTGGAGAGGCCCGAGATCGAGGCGCAACAACCGATGCCCTCAGAAAGTATACCCGTCGCGCCGCGGCAGATTCAGACAACACCAGAGGAGCCGGAAAAGAAAACCCTTCCAAGAAAAAGGAGGAAGCGTCGTCCGGCGCCCGAGCCGAAGCCGAAGACGCCTGAACAGGCGGAACCGTTGGATGCGCCTCCGGAGCCCGTGCGTACCTCCGAGGAAACCGAAGCGGCGTTGGGTCGGGAATCCGAGCCCGAGGCGGGACAGGTGCTCAGCGAAGCCAAACCCCTCTACCGGGTAAACCGACCGCCTTCCTACCCACGCATGGCGCGACGACAGGGGTATGAGGGGATGGTGGTCCTGGAGGTTCTGGTTGACCGGCGTGGAAGGGTCGGTGACCTGCGCGTGTTTTCCTCCAGTGGGTTCACCCTTCTGGACAAAGCAGCCATGGCAGCGGTAGAAAAATGGCTCTTTGAGCCGGGAAGGCGGGGCGATGAAGCGGTGGCCATGCGGGTCCGGGTGCCGATTCGATTCGTGCTGGAGTAGCCCGGATATTGCATGAGTGATCGTCGTGAGAGGTCCCAGAGATCCCAGAGATGCTGGACGCGCCCCAGGCAGGGCGCCGTAAATTTTCTGGCTTGGTGGCCCGATTCGAAAATACGCGGTCATCGGGAATTTCCCCGGCACCTGAACGTGCCTCGGGCATCAACGCGAACCCCGGACGGTTGATGGTTATTGTTCAGGGGTTGCAGGTAGCGTCCGTCTTTACACCGATTCTTCAGACAAGAGGAGGCGAGTCGTGATTCAAATTTTCAGAAGCGGCGGGCCGGTCATGTATCCGCTCCTGGCCTGTTCCATTCTGGTCCTCACCGTGATCATCGACCGGTTGATATTTTGGATCGCCACCGACATGCGCCGCAAGCAGCCCTTGCTCGAGGAGGTGATCGATCTCTGCCAGGCTGGAGACTGGGAGGCCGTGCGCAAGAAAGTGACCGGCTCAAGGGATTACATCATTCGGGTCCTCATCAGCGGGATTCTACATCGGGAGTTTTCCATGGCAAAGGCCATGGAGGCCGCGGCCGTGGACGAGTTGAAGCGGATGCGGCGTTACCTGGGGGTGCTCGACACCATGATTACCGTGGCGCCTCTGTTGGGCATCTTCGGAACAGTCATCGGCATCATCACCTCCTTCGACGTTCTCGGATCCACCGGGATAGAACATCCGCAGCAGGTCACGGCGGGCATTGCCCAGGCGCTGATCACCACCGCCACCGGTCTGGGGATTGCCATTCTTTCGGTGTTCCCGTATAACTATTTCAACTCGCGGGTGGAAAACGCCGCCCATGCAATCGAGAAGCATGCCACCATGCTGGAAATCGTCTATGAGAAGATGAACGGGGGGTCCCAGTCTCCCGAGGGGCCCGGCCGATGAAAGTCTATAGGCCCACCCGAAAAAAGGCCCGCATCGAGATGCTCCCGCTGATCGACATCGTGTTTCTCCTGCTGGTCTTCTTCATCTACGCCATGCTGTCGATGGCGGTACATCGTGGGTTCAAGGTGGAACTACCCCTCTCCTCCTCCGCCGAGATCGACCCACGGGCGTTACTCTCGGTGACGGTGCGAGAGAGCGGAGAAATCTACGTAGACGAAACGCTGACCACTCTGGAGGATCTGCCGGAGCAGTTGCGAGGGAAGGCGGGGGGGCTGGATGACCCGGAGATTCTGCTGTTCGGAGAGCGAAAACTCTCCTACGAGCAGCTCTTCGGTGTTCTTGACAGCATCCGGGCCTCCGGCATCAGCCGGATTTCCCTGCAGGCGGAAACGGCACCGAGTCAATGAAAAAGAACGAGATTTGCCACGTGTGGCCGGGTGGCCATGCCAGGAGGGCCTGATAGTCGGATAGTCGCTGGCGGGATCTATGCGCCTGCCTCCGTCGGGAAAGCCCCCGCTCCTCGCGCCGGACGTTTTGTGATAGACTTTAATAGATCTCACCGATTTTTTGACCCTCATCATCAAGTTCACCGCGCCCGGTGGACCGAGTACGAATCCACCCGTTCACCTGTACATCTTTCGCATATCCCGACGTCCGTCGGGCTTGGATGAAGCCCGTGGATCGTCACGGAGCGACTCTGCATCGTCCGCAAAATGGTGCGTGGCGGAGACTTCCAGACAGCGACCGTATCCGGACCAACGGCAGCTGACAGAAAGCTTCTGCCTTCATGGAGTCTGACGGCACGCTAGAGCAAAAAACCTGTTAATGGACCAAGTTCTGCTTTCTGAACGCCTGAGGGTGGCAAAATGCCGCAGATCTTCGTGACACCCAAAGCACAAAATGGAGAGAAGGCAAAATAGATTCCCCGGTGGCTTAAGGGCCCCAGGAAGAAGGCTGCGTTTTCCACATGCCTCTCCGATTGACAACGAGACGAATGTTCGGTTTATTTTAGACTTAGACGGTAAGAGATAGAGTATCGCAGCGCACATCAAATCACGGGAGGGTAAAGAGGACGGCAGAGTCTTGTTGCTTTGAAGGCAAAAAAAAACCGATGAACCCTATTGGAGGAGAGAAAACGCCATGTACGCCACGATTCGAAGATATAAGACGGAGTTTCCTGAGGAAGTGAATCGGCGGGTGCGGGAAGGGTTTGTCCCGCTGCTCAGCAAGCAGCAGGGATTCATCGCCTACTATGGCATTGATGCCGGAGACGGTCAATGGGTCTCCGTGAGCGTCTTTAAGACCCGGCAGGGTGCCGAGGCATCCAACAAGATCGCTAAGGACTGGGTGCGGGAGAATATCAATCAATTCAAAAATGTTCTCGATTTTGACGACCATGACCTGCTCGTGCCGGAGATCTCGGGTGGTGAAGTGATCGCGTCCGAGATCAAGCAACGTGTACGGAGGGTTGCCAAGCGAGTGGCGGGAGATGCGGCCGTTACCTTGTAAGAGAGATGCCGCGAACAGAGACGCAAGCCTGTATGGTAGGCAATGAAGATCTTCTTTTTCACTCAACTTCATGCCGCCTGCGGCGCTTGCTCATCTCGGGGATCTTGCGAGGTGCACGGGGCAATTGCCAGGCCAAGAAGCCTGTGTTGAACGCCAGCCCGTCGCCTCTTCGGGCCCCATCTCCCCGCAGAGGCGACGGGCTGCGGTCCGCCTCTTCTTAGAGGCGCATTCCAGTTGGCGGTGTGCGTCTTCTCTCGCAGCTTTGTCTGTGAGTCAAAGCTGTTGGAAACCACTTCTCGCACGCCTATTCTTCTTCCAGAAGCCGACCCATTTTCTTGAAATTCTCCTGAAGCGCCTCGCTCACCTTGGGATATTTCAGATTAAGGCTCTTGAGATTCTCCACGATAATTTCAGAGACCGCGAGCCTCATAAAGGGTTTATCGTCTGCCGGGATGGCATACCACGGAGCCCAGGGGCGAGAGGTTGCGGCCAAGGCTCCTTCGTAAGCCTCCATGTAGTCATCCCAGGACTGTCTCTCCTTAACATCGTCTTCAGAGAACTTCCAGTGTTTCTTCGGCTCCCGAAGGCGAGACAGAAATCGGTTGCCCTGTTCCTCCCGGGAGACGTTGAGCCAGAACTTCAGGATGATTGTGCCGTTTCGGGCCAGGTGCCTTTCGTGATCCGCAATCGATTCGTAACGCTCCTGCCAGATGGTCGTCAGGTCCGGTTTGTAGGGAAGCTTCTGGTATTTGAGAAACTCCGGGTGAACGCGTACAATCAAAGCCTCCTCATAGTAGCTGCGGTTGAAGATGCCGATGCGCCCGCGTTCAGGGAGGCAGCGGGCCGTACGCCAGAGGAAGTCGTGGTCAATCTCTTCCGCACTGGGTTTCTTGAAAGAGAACACCTGGCACCCGGAGGGGTTCACCCCTGTCAGGACGGCTCGGATGGTGCTGTCTTTGCCGGCGGCATCCATGGCTTGAAAGACGATCAGAACGGCGTAACGGTCGCGTGCGTAAAGGACCTTTTGCAGTCCATCCAGCTCCCCGACCTGTTTGCGCAGCCGCCGTTTACACGCTCCCTTGTCCGGCGCATCCGACGGCGGTTTCGTCGGGGCCTCTGCATATCGGAAGGAGCCGTCGTAGGGGACGAGGTATGGATGACTCCGGGCTTCAAACATGAGCGCTCCTCTTCATAGGGTCCCCTACGATGCATCGGCGAGCCGAACCGTTGGGCTCCCGATCTCCCGTGGGTTGAGGTGTTCACCGCAGATCGAACATGCGCCGGATGATTGCTTTCAGCGCGGGCTCCCGAAGCAAGCGGCAGGCTTCCTCGGGTAGGACGAACCGGCGGTCCCGGACGGACGATTCGGGCCAGGCATCAAGAGCATCTTCAATCCTCAGCGGAAACACTTCGACGACGCAGGTGCCGCCCCACTTCTCATAGGAATAGGTGCCGGCCGCCTCACGGCCCACCTTGCCCACGACGCCAGCTTCTTCGAAGGCTTCTTTTGCGGCCGAATCCGCGGGGTCCATTCCGTTCTCCACGATCCCCTTGGGGATAACCCACCGGGATTTTTTCGTGGAGGTAACCAGGGCGATTCTCTTGCCTTCGCCTTCATCCAGATAAGCCAGAACGCCGGATTGAGCATACCAGGATTGTGGTTTGCGCTGCACTCAAGGATTCCTTTTGTGCGCGATTTCTCGCTCTGCATGGTCGGTGTCGCCGTCTTGCGCGCAACGCGGCCCTTTGCGTCGTACGACTCTCGGTTGCCTCCCGTACCTTGGCTGGTATGTTAGAAGTCCGGGCTGCTTTTTTCAAGGGAAAAAGACAGGAGCCGATGGCTGCCGAAGGGGCGGCACAAGATTCGGCCGTGCCGGAATGGGCCCCGCCTTGCAGAAGCATGGACGACACGTAGCAGCGGATGGCCCTTGCCAGGATCGCAGCACGCCACGACGGCGTTCGCAGCAGGCGGGCCAGTCAAATGGACCGCCCTTTTGTTTTGCATTTCTTGACATTTTTGGGCAAAAGAACTACAGTGAGAAAAGTTCGCATGAGCGTTGAGGGTGATATAATAACGCCATAACAACCAAACAGTTGGATTGCCGTGGCGCTGCCTCGCGTCACGCGCCGGTGTCTGCTAGCAGCATTGGAGGCGAAGAGGGCCTGAAGGATGGGAAAATCAAAACCGCATGAGAGGGCTTCCGAGACGAAAGACAAAGTCATTAAGCTGGAACCGGTTTTGGCGGATGGCGGCCAGAGCACGGCCCGGGACTCCGTATCCGGGAAACAGCGCGAAGGCAAGAGGGGCGGCACAGACATCCAGGTAAGAACAATCCCGGGCGACAAGCTCGGCCGGTCCGAGTTCTATCTCAATCGGGAGTTGACCTGGCTGGCGTGGAACGCGCGAGTGCTGGCAGAAGCGCGCGACGACCGAGTGCCTCTCCTGGAGCGGCTTAAATTCGCTGCCATCGCCGGATCGAACCTCGACGAGTTCTTCATGAAGCGGATCGGCGGCCTGAAGCAACAGGTGGGGGCGGGCGTTCAGACCCGAACGATCGATGGGCGTACGCCTGAGGAGCAGATTGCCGAGTGCTATGATCGCATCCGCGCACACCAGGATCGAAAACAGCAGACCCTGATGGAACTGATGGCACTGCTGCGCGGGGAGGGCATTGAGATCCTGCAGTACGAGAAACTGAGCAAGAAGGAACAAGCGTCGGTGCGAGAGGACTACGTCAAGAGAATTTACCCGCTCGTAACACCCCAGTCCATTGACCCGGCCCATCCCTTTCCTTTTATCTCCAATCTGTCGTTGAATCTTCTGGTCACCCTCCGCTATCCCGAGGACAAGGAGCTCTCCCTGGCACGCGTAAAGGTTCCGATTAGCGCCGGGGCACCCCGGTTCCTTCGGATCGGCCAGGACGACCGCTTCGTCCTGCTCGAAGAGGTGATGTCGCACAACCTGGATTTGCTCTTCCCGGGGATGGAGGTTGAGCAGTGCGAGCTCTTCCGGGTGACGCGGAATGCCAACACCGATGCCAAGGAGGAGCATGCCGATGACCTTCTGGCGCTGATCGAATCCGCGCTGCGGGAGCGCAAATTCGCGCCCATTGTTCGTCTGGAAACCAAGCCGGGCATGGACCCCGTTCACCGGGGCTACCTTGCCGCCGAACTCGGTTTGGACATGGCCGCCGATGTGTTCGAGGTTTCGGGGATGATGGGGATGCGCAACCTTTCAGAACTGGTGGAGCTGAACCATTCGCACCTCACCTATCCTCCGCATCATCCGGTGGATCATCCTGCGCTGCAGAGCGAGCGGAACATTTTTCATACGATCCGGGATGCGGGCTCCATTCTCATCCAGCATCCCTATGAGGCGTTTTCGACTTCAGTGGAGCGGCTGCTCAACGAGGCCGCCACGGACCCGAAGGTTCGCGGCATCAAGATGACCCTGTACCGCACGTCGAGCCGCAGCCGCGTCATCGATTGTCTCATTCAAGCAGCAGAGAATGGCAAGCAGGTGGCCGTGGTGATTGAGCTCAAGGCGCGATTTGACGAGGCCGCCAACATTCGTCTGGCGTCGAGGCTGGAGGAGGCCGGCATTCACGTGACGTACGGGGTGGTTGGATTGAAGACGCATGCAAAACTCATTCTCATCGTCCGGCAGGATTACAGTGGGCTGAAGCGCTATGTCCATGTGGGCACCGGCAACTATCATTCACTCACCTCGCGTCTTTACAGCGACCTCGGGCTGCTCACCTGCGATCCCATCATAGGGGAGGATGCCACGGAGCTTTTCAATTACCTGACGACCGGCTACACCCCGAAGCGCAATTATCGTAAGCTCATTCCTGCGCCGAAGATTCTGAAGAAGGTCCTTCTGTCCCGGATTGCGCGGGAGGTCGGGCTGCACTCGTTGAAGAATCCCGGCCTGATTCAGTTCAAAGTGAACGCGCTGGAAGATGCCGACGTCACGCGGGCCCTCTACGAGGCCTCCGCGGCCGGGGTGAAAGTGGATCTGCTGGTGCGCGACAGCTGTCGCCTTCGCCCGGGCATTCCCGGGGTCTCGGAGAATATCCGAGTCCATTCGATCGTCGGCCGCTTTCTCGAGCACAGCCGGATCTATTACTTTCGCAACGGGGGCGAGGAAGAATATTTCATCGGGTCGGCCGATATGATGCAGCGAAGCCTGGAGAATCGGGTCGAGGTACTCGTGCCGGTGGAGGATCCGATGCTGCGGCAGGATCTGCGAGAGATTCTGGACATTCAGCTGAAGGACCGGCGCGGAGCCTGGGAGATGCAGCCCGACGGCAAATATGTGCGCCTGCAGCCGGCTGAAGGGGAACCCGCCCTGGCGTCGCAGCAGCTTCTGGTCGAACTGGCCGAGAAGCGCAATCGGGAGGGGACCCGCTTGAAAAAGCGAAAATCGAAACACTTCGGGCAGCGAAACATCCGCTAATTGCTGTCCCGAGAGTGCAACCTCTGTGCAGGACGCAATCTCCGAGCCGGCCCGCTCCCCATGGATAAAGAGCCTCTTGATTTCTATTTGAGTCCTGATCTTTCGTGGCGTAGGTTTCTGCAGCGGCTCGAGGGTTGGGGCTCCCTGCGACCGCACCCGCCGGCCAAGGCCTCCCGGACCTTCTTTGACAGCTTCGATTGGCGCCTCTACCGCTCGGGCACCGTGCTGGAGGAGATACGCAGTAACGGGCACGCCTGGTTCATCTGGCGTGCCCTGGGGTCGGGTGAAATGCTGAGCCGTATCGAGCAGGCGGTACCTCGTTTCGTTCGGGACTTGCCACCCGGGACGTTCCGCACGCGCCTCGAGTCGGTGATGGGCGTGCGGGCCTTGCTACCTGTGGTGACATTGAAAAGTCGCCTTCAGGTGGTCGACGCGCTCAACAACGATGGAAAGACAGTGATCCGTATCAGTCTGGAGAGCAACACCGTCAATTCCTTGGACGCTTCCCAAGGGGTGACCCTTCCGGACCGGGTGGTGGTGATGCCGGTGAAAGGGTATGACAAAACGCGCCGGCGCCTATTCCGGTGTCTCCGGCAGGACATGTCGCTCCCGCCGGCGGCGGGGGATCTGATGGAGGAGGCCGTACAAGCTGTCGGCAGACGTCCGGGCGATTACACGTCCAGCTTGGATCTCCGGCTGAATCCACAGATGACGATGCTGCAGGCCCTGACCCGGATTTTGCTGAACCTGCTCGACGTCATGGAAGGCAACGAGGCGGGTGTCAAAGGGGATCTCGACTCGGAGTTCCTCCACGATTTCCGCGTTGCGGTGCGGCGCACCCGCTCCGCCCTGACCCAGGCCAAGGGGGTGCTCCCCCCGGAGCTTCTGGCCTGTTTCAAGCCGGAGTTCGCCTGGCTGGGTGCCGTTACGGGACCGACCCGCGATCTGGACGTCTACCTCCTCAAATACGACACCTTTCGCGACAGCTTGCCTGAAGCCTTTCGAGACCGTCTGGCGCCGCTGCATCACTATCTGGTGGTGCAGCAACAAGCGGCGCTGGAGAAGCTTGCCGGAGAGTTGGAGGATCCACGCTACCGCCGGCTCGTGCAGGAGTGGCGTGCGGTACTGCAGGATCCGACACCGGGGCCCGAGTCGACCAACGCTGTCCGTTCCGTCTCCGAGGTTGCCGGCGAGCGGATCTGGAAGGTCTACCGGCGCACCCTCAAGGAGGGTCGCGCCATTCACGACGGCTCACCGGCAACAGAGCTGCACGAATTGAGAAAGACCTGCAAGAAGCTGCGGTATCTGCTCGAGTTCTTCCAGGGTCTCTATCCCCGCAAGAAAGTCAAAAAGCTGATCAAGGCGCTGAAGACGCTTCAGGATAATCTGGGCGAGTTTCAGGATCTGCAGGTGCAGTCCAACTATCTACGAGACATCGGTGACCAGGTGAGCCGAGACGAGGATGCCCCCGCGAGCACTTTGCTGGCCATGGGGATGCTCGTGGAGAAGCTCCAGGAAGGACAGCGTCGGGCCCGCACCGAATTTGCGGGACGTTTCCGGTCGTTTTCGGAAGCGGGCAATGAGACAATGTTCAGGAAACTGTTCCGGCCTGACAAACAGGGTGGGCGCCGTTGATGATTACACTGGCCTGTTACAACATCAAAGGGGGGGTGGGCAAGACGGCCGCCGCCGTGAATCTCGCCTATCTGGCTGCGCAGGAAGGCGCCCGTACGCTCATCTGGGATCTCGATCCCCAGGGGGCGGCGACCTTCTACTTCCGCATCCGCCCCAAGGTCAAAGGGGGGAGCCAGGCCCTGGTCTCGGGGGAGCGGGAAGTGGCCGCGTGCATCAAGGGGACCGATTTCCCGAACCTCGATCTGCTTCCGGCCGATTTCTCATACCGGCACATGGATATCAAACTGGATGGCCTGAACAAACCGGTCAAACGGCTGAGAAAAATTCTCAAGCCGCTCTCGACGGCGTATGATTATATCTTTCTGGACTGTGCACCCAGCATTTCCCTGGTTTCGGAAGCGGTCTTTCGGGCAGCCCAGATTCTTCTGGTGCCAATCATCCCAACGAGCCTGTCCCTGAGGACCCTCACACAGCTTGTCGACTTCCGCCGGGAAAACGAACTCAACAACATGCTCATTCTCCCTTTCTTCGCCATGGTGGACCGTCGCAAGCGCCTGCATCGAGACATGGTGAACGATCTGACCCGAGAGCGTCCAGGCATTCTCTTCACCAAGATTCCCTATGCCAGCGAGGTCGAACAGATGGGTCTTCGCCGGGAACCGCTCGCTCTTTACGCCGCGAGCAGCCGCCCGGCTCGCTGCTATGAATCGCTCTGGTCGGAGGTCAAGCACCACATCCAACAGAAGGGACAGGCAACATAGG
>CALZGC010000114.1 GCA_945786985.1 uncultured Nitrospirota bacterium
ATTGCATGAGTATTCGTTGCGAAGCGGTGCAGGTGCCACTGGATACAAGGCGTCGCGACCGAGGCCACCGCAGGCGTACTGGGCAGTACGTTGAGGAGGCCGAGAGAGCTCAACGCAGTAGACATGGGTATGTGCGCCGCTGCAGCAGGATACTCATGCAATATTCGGGCTAAAACACCCTCTCGATACTTCACCATATTTTCGGACAGCGCCACTTGAAATATTTCAATATGTCTTCAGCCAGCAAATCTTCTGCGCCTTGCCTGTGGCGCCTCTAGTATCTCTGGGGCCTCTCATGACGATCACTCATGGAATATCCGGGCTTGCGTACACGATCCATTCGGCCCAATGATATGGTGCGAGAGCGAACCTTTGGGGCGTTCTTTTCGCCGACCGACGGGGATTGAAGGCCCGCGCAAGGAATTCCGTCCAATGAAACTGCGGCACGACCCATTCGGCCTCAGAGGGGCTGTTTTTCGGGGGCCACGGCCCCCATGAGTCCCACAACCTACCGATTTATTTAGAGAAAACGGATTTTTTAGTCTTGACAGGGGGGGGAGCCTGTGCTAAGTTGTTATTAAATCTAGACTTTATACTATTCAGGGTCGGATTGCTCCCGAATCAAGAGAATACTTCCAGACCTTTTCTCAAGGTGTCAGTAAAGCAAGGAGGGAAAAATGACAAAGGCAGAATTGGTGGAGACTGTTGTCGAGAGTGTAAACGGGCTCACCAAGAAACAGACTGAAGTCATTGTCAATACGATTTTCGAGAGTATTAAGGACGCCTTGGCTAAAGGGGACAAAGTGGAACTGCGTGGTTTCGGAAGCTTCAAGATACGCCAGAGGCGCTCCCGGGAGGGGCGGAATCCAAAGACGGGGGAGATGGTCGAGGTCCCGTCCAAGCGGGTACCGTTCTTCAAGGCCGGTAAGGAATTGAAGTTACGCGTCGATAGTTGAGCCTCCTTTGCCATGCGCACACCATCTGAAACCCGATTCCCGATCGGGTTTTTTATTAACGGTATTATAATATTCTAACTTGTTTGGTTTTCGCTTGACTACCCCCTCCAAAAATGGTATCTACATATTCAAATTACCACGTTTGGCCAGCCCGAGATAATCACCAATATCGAAGAGAAAATGGAGGCAGAAATTGGGATCCGACAAAATCAAAACCCTCACTGATCAGAATTTTCAGGACGAAGTGAAGAACTCTCAAACCCCCATATTGGTTGATTTCTGGGCGGAATGGTGTGCGCCGTGCAGAATGATCGCTCCCGTTCTGGATGAGATCGCTGACGAGTACGACGGGAAGGTGACTATTGGAAAGATCAATGTGGACCAGAACCGCTCTGTGGCTGCGCAGTACGGGGTCATGTCGATTCCGACGCTGATTCTCTTCAAGAACGGGGAGATGGTCGAGCAACTCGTTGGTGCGCAGCCGAAAGAAAATCTGGTCAAGGTAATTCAATCAGCTGTTTAGTTCCTGTGAGCCCGCAATCCGTCGATGTGGAGCAGTCCGATGAATTATGAAAGTGCAGCTGAGCTGCTTAAGATAATGGGACATCCGACCCGACTCAGGATTCTCATGCATCTGAAGACTGAAAACAAGTGTGTCAAGAACATATGGGAGAGTCTGTCACTTCCTCAGGCCAATGTTTCCCAGCACCTGATATTGATGAAGAACAAAGGGATCCTCGATTCCGAGCGCAAGGGATCGCAGATCTGCTATTTTTTGAACAACGAAAATGTTCTCAGCATTCTGAACTATCTGGATGTGTCCGAACCGAATGCTTCCGGTGCGGTTCAGGGATCCCGGGATAATGTTACCGGAGACGGACTGGATCAAGCTTAATCGCACTCGTCATAGACATCGTGTACTCCTCCTTCCGGTCTTTTGAATCACCCTTTCCTCTGAATTTGTATTGTCCCGGCACACCGGGTGTGGTATAACTGCCATCCGAATCGCATGGGGTCGGTGCCGCAGATCGCAGCCATGACGGCTGGCGGATCCGTGCCGAGCCAGACCATCTTGTCTGCGAACGCTGCTCGGTACCGAAAGGACCGGAGACACCATGGGCCAACATCGGGAGATCGCCAGGGCAGCCGGGATCATAGGCGGGGCAACTCTGGTCAGCAGGCTTCTGGGCTATCTCCGTGATGTGATTGTGGCCAACCTCTTCGGTGCCGGTCTCGCGACCGACGCCTTCTTTGTCGCTAGCCGTATCCCCAACTATCTGAGGCGCCTTTTCGGCGAGGGCACGCTCAATGCCTCCTTCGTTCCGGTTTTCACCGAAACCCTGAAGCGACGCTCGAAAAAGGAAGCATGGGAACTGGCCAATGTGGTCATGACCATGGTGTCCTCGATTCTGACTCTCTTCGTCATCTTGGGGATGCTCTTTACGCCGGTCGTTGTGCGGGTGCTCGCGCCGGGCTTTGCAGGGAATCCTGATCAGTTTTCCCTCGCGGTTCTATTGACCCGGGTGACCTTTCCCTTTGCGATTTTCATGGGACTCTCCGCCGCGTTCATGGGGTTTCTGAATTCGCTGAGACATTTCGGCTCCCCCGCTCTGGCCCCGGCCATTTTGAATATTGCGATTATTCTGTGCGCTCTCACGCTGACACCGTACCTCCCGGTGCCCATCCTGAGTCTCTGCATCGGGGTTTTGGTGGGTGGCGCGTTGCAGATTGTGGTACAGCTGCCGTTCATTCTCCGGCAGGGATTTCGCTTTTCGCCTCGATTTGATTTTGCCCATCGCGGCATGCGCCGGGTGGTGCGTCTCATGATGCCGGTCATGATCGGTCAAAGTGTACTGCAGATCAATATCTTTGTGGGGCAGATCCTGGCCTCCCTCCTGGCCGTGGGAAGCATCTCCTATCTTTTTTATGCGGACCGCCTGGTTCAGTTTCCGCTGAGTGTTTTCGGGGTTTCCGCTGCGACGGCCATGTTGCCGGCCCTGGCCCGCCATGCCTCGGAGGAGCGGATACCGGAGATGGTAGACACCCTGGCACGCACGATGCGTACCGTTCTCTTTCTGATGCTCCCCTCGATGGTAGGGCTTGCCGTGCTGAGTGTGCCCATCGTCAGCACGCTCTTTCAACGGGGCAGTTTCGACTATACGGCCACCGTGGCCACGGCCTCAGCTCTTTTTTACTACTCCATGGGACTGTGGGCTTTTGCCGAGGTGCGTGTGGTGGCGCAGACATTCTATGCTCTCCAGGATACGTGGACGCCGATGAAAGTGGGGGCCGTCGCAGTGGCGGCGAACATCATCCTCAGTATTCTGCTTATGGCGCCGCTCAAACACGGTGGGCTGGCGTTGGCCAACTCACTGGCCTCCATGCTGAACGTCGGGATGCTCACCTGGATTCTGCGCGGCCGGTTGGGGCAGCTGCAGGGCCGGAGATTCTTGCGTTCCTTCGCGAAGATTCTCCTCGCTTCACTGGTCATGGGGGGCTGTGCCTATTGGGGGGCCAAAACCGCCCTCTGGTCTTCTCCCGGGCACACCTTGGAAAAACTCTTTTATCTGTCCCGTGGTATACTCGTGGGTGTTGTCGCCTATATCGTCATGTGTCTGGTGCTTCGGGTCGAGGAATTCCGAAGTGCGAAAGCCTGGCTCCTGCGGGAGACGGCCTGAGGGTTGCCGGCGGGATTTCCAGCGTGAAAAGGGACGCCATCTGATTTCATGAGTCCGAAGAAAAAAAAGAAGAGAAGAATGAGCAGCGGCGCCCGCCGGATCCTGCTCTCCATCGGTGCGACACTCTTCGTGTTGGTCGCTGCACTTGCAATACTCGTCTACCTGGAGTTTCACAGGGACCGGATTGGCAAGTGGGTCCAGGAAACGGCCATGGAAAGTGAAGTCGGTCCCAGCCCCTCCGAGTTGGGCCGTTTCATTGCGCGAGTGGACGGTCACCTGGAAACACTCCTGGGGAACTACAACATCGCGCCCGGTGAGCTGCGGACGCGGCGTTCCGGTGCGGGATCGGGCAGCTTGCGTTACGCGTTGATCCAAAGCGAAGTGCCCATCGCTAATCCGGAGACGGCCGGCGCCCTGAAGAGGGATCTGGAGGGGTTCATTCGGGGATATCCGGCCGCCGCTCTCGTCGTGCGCAAGGTAATCACGGAGGATAAGACCCGCACCACTTTGAGCGTGCGATACCACGGTCTGGTCACACGGGAACTGACGCTGGTGAGCATTCCGAAGCTGAAAGCGGTGCAGCGGGAGAGGTCCCGAGGACCCCGCGTGGCGATTATCGTCGACGATGTGGGAATGAACATTGAGCCCCTGATGGCCCTGTTGTCCCTGGATGCATCCCTGACCTTCTCGATCCTTCCGTCCCGTGAGTTCTCAGCCGAGGCACAGCAAATGATTCGCAAGCGGGGCAAAGAGGTGATGCTGCATCTGCCCATGGAGCCGGTGGACTACCCCAGGAAGAACCCGGGAAAGGGGGCGCTGCTGGTGCATATGCAGGAGGGGGAGATCCGGACGCGGGTACGGGGCTTTCTGGATGAGTTTCCTGGAGTGGTCGGCGTCAACAACCACATGGGATCCCGCTTTACCCAGGACCGCCGGCAGATGGGTGTTGTCCTGGACGAACTGAAGAAGCACAACCTGTTCTTTGTGGACAGTCTTACTATCGGGACATCCGTCGCCCATAAGGAGTCGGTTCGCCTAGGGCTGCCGCACGCTAGGCGGGACGTCTTCCTGGACCACGTCGACGACCCTCAGAGGATTTTAGAGCAGGTCGAGAAGATGATCCGACTGGCCAAACGCAAAGGATCGGTGGTCGCCATTTGTCATCCGAGGAAGAACACGATCGCCGCGCTTCGCAAGGCCGTCCAGCGCTTGAAGTCGGAGGGGATTGAAATCGTGCCCGTCTCAGCGCTGATCGGCCGGTCCTGAGAGGGAACCATGCTTTGTCTTGGTGTCGAAACGTCCTGTGATGAGACGTCCGCAGCGGTGGTGGAGGACGGTCATACGATCCGCTCCAATATCATCGCCTCCCAGATCCCGGTGCACCGCCAATACGGCGGCGTGGTGCCGGAACTCGCCTCCCGCCACCACGTCGAACGGATCGGCCAGGTTGTCGATTGTGCTCTGGAGCAGGCAGGCGTTGGACTGCAGGATCTGAAGCTGGTGGGCGTGACCGCCGGGCCGGGCCTCGTGGGGGCGCTGCTGGTCGGCCTGTCGTATGGAAAGGCTTTGGCTTTCGGGGCAGACATTCCGTTCGTCGGCGTCCATCATCTAGAAGGCCATATCCATGCCGTGAGGCTGGAAAAGGAGGTGGCCTTTCCCTTCCTCTGTCTTGTGGTCTCCGGGGGACACACCGAGTTGATCGAGGTCCAACGCTTCGGCAAGTACACGATGCTCGGAAAAACCCGGGATGACGCGGCGGGCGAGGCTTTCGACAAAGTCGCCAAAATGCTGGGGCTGGGCTACCCTGGTGGGCCGATCCTGGATGAACTGGCCCGGCGAGGCGACAGCCGGTTCACGGCCTTTCCCCGGTCTCTGCTATCGGAGGGTTCGCTCGAGTTCAGCTTCAGCGGATTGAAGACATCTGTGCTCAATTTTCTTCTCCGGAACGGATGGGGTCCGGAAGGGGAGGGTGTCGAGGAGCTGAAGGATCATCTTCCGCACATTGCGGCTTCCTTTCAGGCGGCGGTGGTCGATGTGCTGCTGGAGAAGTCCATGGCGGCCATGGAACGACAAGGATTGACGCGCCTCGTTGTGGCGGGCGGGGTGGCGGCCAACCGGTACCTCCGGGGGCGGTTCGAGACCAGGGTGCGTGCCGCTGGTTATGAGCTTTTCATTCCATCACCCGTTCTCTGTACGGATAATGCTGCCATGATAGCCGCCGTGGCCACTTACCGTTTTGAATCCGGCCATCGGAGTCCACTCGATATGAATGCCCGGGCCAATCTGCCCCTGAATACCACCGAGGGTGAGGGGTGACCGGCGGGCGGTGTTGACACAGAGATCGACGTCGTCGTAAACTGATCACCCCATGGACGCGGGAGGCCTCATAGGGGCTCGTACCGGGGATTGCTCTGGCTAGCCCGGATATTGCATGAGCAGATCTATTACGAGGCCGGACGAGCTGCCACATGCGGCGTTATAGAGGATTTTCTGACTTCGGAATATTTCAATATGCCTTTAGCCAGGAAATTTTCTGCGGCTTGCCTGTGGCGCCGCTAGGGTCTCTAGGGCCTCTCATAACGATCACTCATGCAATATCCGGCCAACGCAGCAGCGGGGAATCCGATGAAAATCGAGCAGTTGGATATTGGCCGCGGGCTGATCCTCGCCCCCATTGCCGGGGTGACCGGTCTTCCCTTTCGCATGATTTCAAAACAGTGCGGAGCGGATCTGGTTTATACGGAAATGATCTCCGCCGCAGCGCTGATCCGATCCCCCGGGCGTTCCGAATGCTATTTCATGAGCCGTGACGACGCCAGACCGGTTGCGGCGCAGATCTTTGGGGCGGACCCCGATGAGATGGCCCATGCCGCTGCGTTCCTGTCGGATGAACCGGTAGATCTGATCGATATCAACATGGGTTGTCCGGTGAAGAAAGTTGTTCGGTCGGGCGCCGGTGCAGCCTTGCTACAGGACCGATCCCGGGCCCTGGCGATCATCCGTGCCGTGGTGCGGGCCTCGCGCAGGCCGGTGACGGTGAAACTCCGATCGGGGTGGGATGCCTCCGATTTCTGTGCCGTGGAGATGGCGCAGGCGGCGGAGGCGGCGGGGGTCTCGGCCGTGACCCTTCACCCCAGGACACGGGCACAGGTTTTCCGGGGCCGTTCGGATTGGGGCCACATTCGACAGCTCAAAGAAGCCGTGACGATTCCGGTGATCGGCAACGGGGATGTGCGAACACCTCAGGATGCCAAACGGATGCTTTGCGAGACCGGTTGCGACGGGGTGATGATCGGGCGGGCGGCCCTGGGAAACCCCTGGCTGTTCGGCAGGATTCGCTCCTTCCTGATGACCGGAGAAGAGCCGCCGCCGACCGATCCGCAGACCATTGGGGACACCTTGATTGAACACCTCAGGCTCGAGGCGTCCATCGCCGGGCAGGGGCGGGCCGTTCTTCGCATGCGGAAGTTCGCGGCCTGGTACTCGCGGGGCCTCCACGGCGCTGCGGCGTTCAGAAACCGCATCAACGGGATCACCGGTTATCCGGAGTTTTACGAAGCCGTGACCGACTACTTCTCCATGCAGACGGCGCGTTTCGATGCCACGGGGACATTCCATGGGCGGCAGCAAGAGCGCGCCTTCTGAAAGACCGGATCCGGTCCAGGAGGCGCGAGACTATTACGAGAGTATTCTGTCCAGCCTGATGGACGGCGTCGTTGCTGTGGATGGGCAATGCCGGATCACGATCTTTAGTACCACCGCAGAGCAGATGAGCGGTCTGAAACGGGAATCGGTTCAGGGAAAGTCGCTTTTCGGCAGCTTTCCGGAGCGCTCTCCCATCGGGCGCCTCGCCGCGAAGTCGTTGCGGACGGGGCGGAGCTATCTTGAGTCCAACCCGTCCCTTGGCCCATACCTGAAAGAGCGCCGCGATATCGGTCTCGCCACCTCACCCCTGCTGGATTCGCGGGGAAACATCATCGGTGTGGTGATTGTTTTTCGGGATCTGTCCCGCCTCAAAGCTCTGGAGGCAAGGCTCCGCAAGGGAGAGCGGCTCGCATCCCTGGGTGTCCTGGCGGCGGGGATGGCCCACGAAATCAGGAACCCCCTGGGTGGTATCCGGGGTGCCTCTCAGCTGCTCCGTGAGGAGTTCGCGCCCGAGAACCCGTCGGTCGAACTCACTGATATCATCATCCGGGAGGTGGACCGCTTGAATCAGATCGTTCAGGGGCTTCTGGACTTCTCGAAACCGCAGGAACCCCGACTCGCTGCCGTGAACATTCATGAGATTCTGAGTCGCGTCATCGCGCTCATCAAAATGGAAAATCCCGGAGGTGCGCTGGGGATCGAACGCCTGTTTGATCCCAGCCTGCCGGACATCAGCGGGGATGCCGATCAGCTGACACAGGTGTTTCTCAATATCCTGCAAAACGGCATCGATGCCATGGCGGGGTCGGGAACGCTGACACTGACCACGCGCGTGCTATCGGGATTCCAGATCCGCAAGCAAGCGCGGGAGAAGGTCCGGATGATCTGCGTCGATGTGGAGGATTCGGGGTGTGGCATTGCGGCCGATGAGATCGGCGGTATCTTTGATCCCTTTTATACCCGCAAGCCCAACGGCGTCGGACTGGGGCTCGCTCTGTGCTACCGGATTGTCGAGGATCACGGCGGGAAGATCGATGTGGACAGCCGCCCCGGTGAGGGCACGCGCTTCAGCGTGAGCCTGCCCATGGCGCCTTAGCCCGGATGTTGCATGGGTGATCGTCATGAGAGGCCCCAGAGATACTAGAGGCGCCACAGGCAAGGCGCAGAGAATTTACTGGCTGAAGACATATTGAAATATTTAAGTGTTTCTGTTCGCAAATAGGGTGACGTATCGAGAGGGTGTTTTAGCCCCAATATCGCATGAGTATCCTGCTGCAGCGGCGCACATACCCATGTCTACTGCGTTGCGCTTTCTCGGGCTCCTCAACGTACTGCCCAGTA
>CALZGC010000115.1 GCA_945786985.1 uncultured Nitrospirota bacterium
TGCTGCGGGGGACTGGGCGGGGTGATGGCCGCCGCCGCCCAGGGTGCCCACCAGGAGAAAGGGTTGACCCTGGGGCTGCTTCCGGGGCCGGACCGTGCCGACGCGAATCCCCATATGGATGTCGTGGTTCCCACCGATATGGGCCATGCCAGAAACGCCCTCGTCGTTCGCTCCGCCGATGCCCTCATTGCCGTGGGAGGCGGCTACGGCACCCTCTCCGAAATCGGGCTCGCCCTCAAGATGGGAAAGCCCGTGGTCGGTCTGAACACCTGGAAAATTGAGGGCGTTCACGAAAAGACCAACGCTGCCGAAGCCGTTCAGGCCGCACTGGCTCTCGTCTGAAAAGCCGTACTTTCAGTGCGTTACCTCACACGGCGCTTTTGGCCTCAAGTTTTTCTTCTGGTCGCCGATAGAAGGGTCATATATAACTAGAATCATCCGCTGGAGAATCCTAGAGTTCCGTCCGTTCGGGCCCCGAACCGGCCGGTCGGCTGCAAAGGAGACATCAACCATGACTGTTACAGCCACCCGCACGGTCAGGATCCGCGTCAGTTTGGCACAGGCGAAGTACATCGGCGAAGTCGAAATCCCCGGGGGCGTCGATCGGATGTCGGATCTTCTCAACTGCCGGTCCCCTTTTCTGTCCCTTCGCAATGTCGATTCCTACGAATCGATCCGGAGGGATTCACTCTTCATCATCAACAAGGAACATATCGATTATGTCCAGGTGCTGGAAGAGTACCCGTTGATCGAGGCGAATAAAATTCCGGGAGAGTTCCACAGGATTCGGGTCAAGACGCTGGCGACGGACATTCTCGGGGAGCTCTTTGTGCCCCAAACCGGCGAAAGCCCCATGGATATCATCGGTGACGATCGGGCCTTCCTCAGCATCCGGAACGCCGAAATCGTGGGGACGCAGGAGCGCTACCAGTTTCTGGGGATCGCCAAGGGCAAGATCTGTACGGTGGAGGTTTTTGAAAAGCAATAAACCGGCCTGGCTTCCTCATTATGCCGTGGGCCGCATCGCCATTCTATCCTTTCCATTCTCTCTCTTTTTAGGTAAACTACTCCGACATCATTCCCGGGAGCCGCCAGGTTTCCGGAGGCCGGAAAAATCGGCCCGAATCGGAGCAGGTCATGACGGTGGCGTCGATCCTGGAGCGCTGGCGCTCCCGCAAGGATTTTTCAGATCGGTATACGGCAGAGCGCCTCTTTCCCGAACGGGAAGGGCGATACGAGTCCTTTCCGCCCTGGGTGCCGGAACGGTTCGGCTCCCTTCTGGAGGGACGGGGCATTGCGCGGCTCTATTCGCACCAGCGCCGGGCGGTCGATCTGGTCCGCGCCGGCAAGAACGTGGTGGTGGTTACGCCCACGGCCTCCGGAAAGACCCTCTGCTATAACCTGCCGGCCCTCACCTCCCTTCTGGAAGAGCCCGAAACCCGCGCCCTCTACCTCTTTCCCACCAAGGCCCTCTCCCAGGACCAGTTCGAAGAGCTCAACCGACTCGTGGACGAGTTGGGCGCGCCCGTCGGTGTCTACACCTACGACGGAGACACGCCGGCCGATGCGCGACGGGCAATCCGCAAACAGGGACATGTGGTCATCACCAATCCCGACATGCTCCACACCGGGATCCTGCCGCACCATACCAAGTGGATAAAGTTCTTCAAGAACCTCAAGTATGTCGTCATCGATGAGGTCCATACCTACCGGGGGGTCTTTGGCTCGCACATGGCCAACCTCATCCGGAGGCTAAAGCGAATTGTTAAGTTTTACAACACAAGTGTACAATTTATATGTTGTTCAGCGACGATTGCAAACCCCGATGAACTGGCCGGGCTTCTCTGCGAGGCGCCCATGGAACTGGTCGCCGAAAGCGGCGCACCGTCGGCCCGAAAGCATTTCCTCTTCTACAACCCACCGGTGATCAACCGGGAACTGGGGATCCGCAAGAGCGCCATCACATCGGCCCGGCACCTGGCGGCCCCCTTTCTCAAGGAGGGGATCCAGACTCTCATCTTTGCCACCAGCCGGCTCAATGTGGAGGTGCTGACCCGGACCCTCAAGGAGCGTTTCGAAAAAGGGCTTCCCGGCCAGGAGCGTATCCGGGGCTATCGGGGCGGCTACCTGCCGGAGACGCGCCGGGAGATCGAACGGGGGCTGCGGGAAGGGGAAATCCTCGGTGTGATCTCCACCAATGCCCTGGAACTGGGGATTGACATCGGCAGTCTCGATGTCTGCATCCTGGCGGGCTATCCCGGCTCCGTGGCCAGCACCTACCAGCAGGCGGGCCGGGCCGGGCGGCGGAGCGGCAACTCGGTGGCCGTCCTCATCGCCCGAAGCAATCCCCTGGATCAGTTCATTGTCACCCATCCCGATTATTTCTTCGGCGCGTCCCCCGAGTACGGGCGGATCAACCCGGACAATCTCCTCATTCTGCTGAGCCACATCAAGTGTGCGGCCTTCGAACTCCCCTTTGAGGCGGGCGAAACCTTCGGCGGGGAGGACCTGGGTGAGATTCTCAACTATCTCGAGGAGGAGCAGGTGGTGCACCGCTCGGGGGATCGGTACCACTGGATGCAGGATGCCTATCCCGCCCAGAGCGTCAGTCTGCGCAATATCCCCGATCAGAACTTCGTCGTGACCGACTGCACCGACACGGCCCATCCGGTGACCGTGGCCGAGGTCGATTTCACGTCCGCCCCCATGACCCTGCACGAAGGGGCCATCTATCTGTGCGAATCGAGACCCTACATCGTGGAGAAGCTCGATTTCGAGAACCGGCAGGCCTTCGTGAAAAAGAGCGGCGTGGACTACTACACCGATGCCATGACCTACACCCGGGTGCAGGCCCTGGAGGTGTTCGAGTCCCACGGAATACGCACCCTGGAGAAGGCTCACGGCGAGGTCCATGTGGCCTGCAAGGTTGTGGGCTTCAAGAAAATCCGTTTCTTCACCTCCGAGAATCTCGGCTACGGCGAAGTCAACCTGCCCGATCTCGATCTGCACACCTCGGCTTACTGGTTCACCATCTCCCATTGGGTGCTCCAGAATCTGCCCTACGAGCAGGGGACGCTCATGGATGGTATTCTGGGCATCGCCCACGCCCTGCATCACGTGGCGGTGCTCCATCTCATGTGTGATCTGCGGGACCTCGACCGGTGCGTGGGGGACCGGGAAGGGCGCTGGTCGGCCCGCCCCGGCAAAGGGATCGTCGGGCCCGGGGGGATGGCCTTTGGCGAGGAGCCCGATCGCTTCGAGCCGACCCTCTTCCTCTACGACGTCACCCCCGGCGGGATCGGCTTCTCCACCAAGCTCTACGATCTGCACGATCGCCTGCTGGAGGAGACGGAGTCCCTCATCGCCCGCTGTCCCTGCCGTGAGGGATGTCCCTCCTGTGTGGGGCCGACCACTGAAGTGGGGGCCCAGTCGAAGAAGACGGCGCTCACCATACTGGGAGCTCTGGCCTCATGAGTGATCTCAGAGCGCGGTTGAACCGCCTCAAAGCCAGACCGCCGGCCGCGGTGCCGCCGACGCGGGGGGATCTGATTGCCGAGCTTCGCAGCCAGATGGACCGGGTGACGCGCGCGGAGACCGAACGGCGCCGCATGGAAGCGGCCCCCTATGCCGGGCCGGGTATCGAAGCCCTGGTTCCCGGTGCTTTTCATCGGGGCAAAGGGGGGGAGTTCTTCGTGGCAAGGGCGAAATACCCTTTTGATTATTATCATGGAAACAAGAGGTTAGACGTTATATTTGACAAGCAACATGAAGTGTTTGGGGAGCTGACAAAAGATCCGGAGCTGGCCGAACTCGCGCCCGGGCAGACCGTCTTCATCGATACCGAAACCACCGGCCTCTCGGGAGGCACGGGCACTTACGCCTTTCTCATCGGCATCGGCTATTTCGAGGGACAGGACTTCGTCGTCGAGCAGTTTCTGATGCGCAATGAGTCGGAAGAGGTCGACATGCTCGCCCTTTTGAGCGAGCGGCTCGCGCAGTTCAGATATCTCGCGAGCTTCAACGGCAAATCTTTCGATCTCCCGCTGATTGAGTCCCGCCTCATCCTCTGCCGCCTGCAACCGGAGGTGCTGATACGGCCCCATCTCGATCTTCTCTATCCGGCGAGGCGGATCTGGAAGCGCAGCCTCGAGAGCTGCCGCCTGGGGAACCTGGAAGAGCAACTCCTCGGCATCGAACGGGTCGACGATGTTCCCGGCGAGCTGATCCCGGGCATCTACTTTGACTTCCTGCGCCGGGGGGATCCGACCCGGATGGAACGGGTCTTTTATCACAACCAGCTCGATATCCTCTCCATGGTGACCCTGACAGCGCTCATCTCGGACGTCATCGGCGACCGGGCGGCATCCTGCCGCAGCGACGGGATGGAGCACTACTCGGTGGGGCGGATCCATCTGGAGCGGGGGCGCGTCGAGGAAGCCGAGGCGGCTTTCACCGAAGCGCTCAAGGCCTGCCCCTACTCCGATCAGGAGTGGGAGATTCTCAGGCACCTGTCGGTGAGCTACAAACGGAGCGGGAAGCTGCCGCTCGCCGTGAAGACCTGGAAAGAGATGATCGGGATCGACCCCCGTCGGGACCTCTTTCCCTGGATTGAGCTCGCCAAGTACTATGAGCACCGGCAGCGGGATTACAGTCGGGCTGCCGGCTTTGCCGCGCAGGCCATGGAGATTCCCTTTCTCAGCCCCGTGGAGACGGAAGCCCTCGAATACCGGCTCGAGCGGCTTCGCCGCAAAGGGGAAGGGGAGACCCTTCCGGCCGATGAGCAGGAAGACGATGACCGCTGAGCCGCGCGCCAGGCAACAGGCGAAAAGCCATCGGTCCACCCCCTGCATTGCGTTACGGACCGGATCACCAGAGAGAAGCGATGTCAGAGGAAAAACCCCCTTACGGGCCCGAGGACGAAGAGAATAGGAAGATGCGCCGGCTGATGCGGATCGTCGACCGGACCACCCGTTCGCTGGCCAACGACCCCCTTTCGGAGCGGGAGGCGCGGGAGCTGCTGGAGAACACGCGGCGAAACGTGATGGCCCTCTTTCCGGACAAGGGCGAGGAGTTCGAGCTGATCTACCGGCCCCGATTCGAGCGGCTGCTCGCGGCCAACCCCGGCGTGCGCTGCGACCGACTGCTGAAGGCGGGTCAGTCCCGCCGCAGGAGCGACGACGATGCTGACAATTGATATACCGGGATTTGGGGAACTGGCCGCCGAGAACCTGGTGATGGATCTGAACGGCACGCTCGGTTTGGAAGGGGTCCCCGATGCGGGGGTGGTCCGCCGGCTCCGGGACCTGTCGCAGACCCTGACGCTCACCGTGCTCACCTCGGACACCCACGGGCGCGCGCGGGATCTGCCGACCGACTTCGGGCTGTGCATCGAACGGCTGACTCCCGGCCGGGAGGCGGAGCAGAAAGCGGCCTTCGTCCGCGGCCTCGGTGCCGCCGCCACCATTGCCATCGGCAATGGCGCCAACGATGCCATCATGCTCCGGGAGGCGAGAGTTGGCATCTGCGTCATCGGGGATGAGGGCGCTTGCGCGCCGGGGCTGCTCAACGCCGACGTCGTGGTTCACCACATTCACCACGGGCTCGACTTGCTGCTGAAACCGAAACGGTTGCTGGCGACGCTGCGTCGATAGGAAAGGCGAAAAGCAATTTTACCGCAGAGGTCGCGGAGAACGCAGAGAAAACCTCGGTTTGGGTAAAACGCGAAGGCAGAACCATTTCGGGCGCAGAGGGAGCTGAGTTCGCGCAGGTGAGGCAAGAGACCTTCAGTCTTCAGACTATTTCCAATTTCCCTTTTTCCATTTGCCGATGTGTGGAGGGCGCAAAGGAAAGCCAGGGTCTGTCAAAAGCAAGATCTGTCTCACCACCAAGGCACAAAGGTCACAAAGGAAAAGCGAATTCGCGGTAGAGGCGAAACCCTGTCTCACCGCGAAGGCGCGAAGGACGCAAAGGGAAGCCACGTTCTGTTAAAAGCAAAACCAATCTTACCGCCCGCCCCATGGGCTCTTGACTTGCTTGGGGACAAGTGGTATGAAGGAGACATGGGGGAAGCATGGGGGGGAATTCTCTTCTTTCTGAGCGTGTGCCTGTATAAAATCAGCACAATCAAGGCTCCCGAGAAGCTAAACCTCCCGTAAGGCCGGGACGGAAAGCGGCGGGTCTCTATCGTTCCTGGAAGCCGGAGATGGCCAAGCTGCCGAAGGGAGCCCCGTGTTGAGTTCGACTTTCTTTATTGGGCTGCAGTGGTTTCAGAAGATAACCGTCTTCGCTGGCACCGATCGTTATTTTGTTTGGGGGACCTTTGATCCGGTCGTTCTGCTGTCCATAACTTTAGGCGCGTTTGCCGCTTACCTAGCGATGTGGCGAACGCGCGCGGAGGGAAGAAGCATGAATAGCAAGAGGATTCGAAGTCGCGTTGTGCTGCGCTGCCTTGCATTGGGACCCGCGATTGCCTTCGGGCTGCTCAGCATCATCGCCATCGGCTGCGGCGGTGGTGGAGGCGGTGGCGGCTCGAGTATTCCGACCGGCATTACCTATGACGGGAACGCCGATCCGGCCATTGTCACTGCCACCAACGCAGCGGTGCTCGTCAACAACGCCATTGGGAGTGGTGACGCCGCGACAACCGTCGGCGGCACAAACGCAGCCGCTGCCGGCAGCCGGAACACAGAGGATTCTGCGACCCCTTCCCAAGGTATCGGCCTGTCGATTCTGGCACGTCGCCTGGCCGGGTCCCTGCCGGATTCGCTAACACAAGAAACAACCGCACGATCCCAACAGCTGGTGACAGCGGCCCAGATTGTGGTGGACGAAACAGTAGATTGCGACAGTGGCTCCATCCGCCTTTCCGGGACCCTTGGTGACAATTTAGTAGGAACTCTTACAGTTGACTACGTTAACTGCCAGCTCGGAGATGCTCGTGTCGACGGTCGAGCGACGATGCGCATCGACGCGGTCGATCTGGACAATGAGATACCTACCGATCTGACCATAAGCTTTAATAGCTTGACAGTGGCGGGTCCTAGCTTCGACGTTGCTTCCAGTGGTTCCGTGCGGTCAGTGCTTAATCTGAGCACGAATACCGAAACGCTCGCTGCCAACATTGTGACCGAGGACAATATCAGCGACAAGAAGACAAAGGCTGAAAACCTGGTCATTGAAATCGTATACGACAATATCTTATTTCCCTCATCTTTCTCGCAAACCATTACGGGCCGTGTGTTCGATTCCGTGCACGGTTTCGTGGACATCTTCACCGCCGAGCCACTGGTTTTCAGCACCCTGCTTCAGGACTTTCCGGATACCGGTCAGCTGATACTGACCGGTGATAGGAACATTCGAGTGACCGCACTGTCAGCCGAGTTGGTAAGCTTGGAACTCGATCTGGACGGAGATGACACCTACGAGATAACAGCCATCACGCCGTGGGCGCAGTTGGCCGACGCGGTGAACGACGACTTGGGTGACTCAGACTTGGATGGCATGCATAACAGTTGGGAAGTTTTCTACGGCCTTAACGCGGATCAATCTGCGGATGCCGGTGACGATGCCGACAGCGACGGTTTTACCAATCTGGAGGAATACCAGGCCGGTACCGACCCGACTGACGATAGCTCCGTTCCGCCGAGTTGAGGGAGTGCGGATCTTTCAGTTCCCTCGCCAAAAGCAAAAGGAATTCTACCGCCCGCCCCGTTAAAAACAAGACCAGTTTCTCACGGGGCGGGCGGTAAGATGGGTTTTGCTTTTTACAGAACGTGGCTTCTCTTTGCGTCCTTCGCGCCTTCGCGGTGAGACAGGTTTTGGTTCTTGCTTTTACCGCGAAGTAGCCTTTCTCCGGAGCCTGCCCCGTTAGAAGCGCAGCCTCTAACGGGGTCCTCTGCGTTCTCCGCCCCATTAGAAACAGAATCCGTTTCTAACGGGGCAAGCGGTAAAACCGGTTTTCGCCTTTGCCATTTTCTATTTACCATTTCCTATTTTCCGCTCAGGACGCTGAGCACGGCGGCACTTTCTCCTTCAGCTCGGAGCGCTTCTTCTTCGTCAAGCTGGTCTTGAGTTTCCAATCGGCCACGGCGTGCGCGTCCTTCTTTTTCATCAGGAGCCAGTCGTTGCCGCTCCGGCTTTTCTTCAGACGTACCAGGGCGAAGTCGCCCTTGAGCTTCTTGCCCTTGAGCTGAAAACTCAATTTGTCATCCCCTTTTTCCAGAAGGTCGAAGGTCCCCTCGTCCCAGATTACGACGGGCCCTGAGCCGTAGGAGCCCTGCGGGATGATCCCTTCATAGTCCGCGTGCTCCAGAACATGATCCTCCACGGCCACGGCCAGCCGCTTGTCCGCCGGATTCAGGGACGGCCCTTTGGGGATCGCCCAGGACCGCAGCACGCCCTCTATCTCCAGCCGGAAATCATAGTGCAGCCGAGTGGCCTCGTGCTCCTGAACGACGAATCGCAGCGACATGGTTCCTCCTCCTGTGGATGGTTGATCACCGTGCATATGATATCGCTCCCGGCGACAAACGGCAAGGGAGGCGTCAGCCATCGGGGTAGAACTTCCCATGTTTTCTCTTTGCCAGCACAGTTGGCCTAATTCCTAAGATTCGAGAGCGGCTGAATGTTTGGGGGGGCCTTGACTTTTGCATATGAGGTTCCTGTGCTTGACAAAGTTATAGCGCGGGACCCTCAGGAAGTGTCTACCTTACTTTTTAATATTGTATCGCTTAATTTTATTAAGCAGGCCCTGCCGCGTTATTCCCAGTAGGTCTGAAGCACGCGATCGATTGCCAGCTGCTTTTTCAAGCGCTTCCTGCACCATTTCTTTTTCAATACGTTCGGTCACCTGTCGTAACGTGCCGCGCCTATTGAATGAGGTAGTGTGATTATCCAATGAATCAAGAATCTTGGTTGAAAGGTACTCCTCAGAAAGCTCTTTTTTGCTGCCGGCCAGGGTCAGTGCGCGCTCCATTTCATTTTGAAGCTCACGAACGTTGCCGGGCCAATTGTAGGCGCAGATCGCCTCCAGCGCGGCGGACGTCAGCCGGGGCACGGCCCGGCTGAACTTGTTGGAAAATTCTTTCAGGAAGTGAGCGGCCAGACGTGGAATGTCTTCTTTTCGCTCTCGCAAGGGGGGGACGGTCAGGGGGAAGACATTCACTCGGTAATAGAGATCGTTGCGAAAATGACCTTTCGCCATTTCCTCTTCAAGGTTGCGATTGGTACAGGCCATGATTCTCACATTCACTTTAATGTAATGAGACGCACCAACGGGTCTGAACTGGCCCTCCTGCAACACTCGCAGTAGTTTGACTTGCATGGCAGGCGGCATTTCTCCGATCTCATCCAACAGAACCGTCCCGCCGTCGGCCATCTCAAAAATCCCCTTCTTATCGGATATGGCACCCGTAAAGGCGCCTTTGACATGGCCAAACAACTCGCTTTCCAGCAGGTTTTCGGATAACGCACCGCAATTCTCTGCCACAAAAGGTTTGTCCTTCAAAGGGCCGTTGTAATGGATCATTTTAGCAATCAGTTCTTTGCCGGTGCCGGTCTCACCCTGTATCAAAAGGGTGGTTGTCACATGGATCACCTTTTCCATCAAAGAAATGAGCTGGCGCATCGAGGAACTTGAGGCAATCAATCCATGGACTTCAAAGCGTTGCTGGAGCTCCGACAGGAGTCTGCGGTTTTGTTCCTCCAATGAGTTTGCATATTGTTTGAGCATCCCGTAGTGCTTGGCATATTCGATCGCCATGGCCAGGGTGGCGGACAGAATCTCAAGCAGCCGTAAATCCTTTGTAGAAAAACTGCCCTCCAACTTGTTGATTGCATAGAGAACACCGATGATGGCCTTAGGAGTCCGCAAAGGTACGCAAATCATCGACTTGGTCGGAAGTTCTTTGCTCAAAGAGAACTTGTTGAAGACGCGCTCATCCTTTGAGGCATCCGGGATTAAGACAGGCTGGTTGTTTTGCAGCACCCAGCCGGCAACTCCTAAATGATCCGGGAAATGCATTTTTTCGAGATCCTGATGCCCCCCATCTCGTTGCATTTCTATGGTTTGAATAAAGTAAAACTGTTTTCGATCCGGCTCATGCAGGGCGAGAGATGCACCATCGATCCGGAAGACTTGTTTTATCTTGTGCAACACCACCTGCAGCATCTCATCGAAATCTTTAATTGCATGAATGGAAGTAGATACCTCATAGAGCAGCTCGAGGTCTTGCCTGGTAAAGCATGTCTCCATATCGTGGGTGCCCATGGCTTTCTCCCCTTAATACTAAGAACAAATAAGACCTGAATCGAGTGTTTCACATAGGGCTGGTCTCCCCCCACTTTAGCCAAGGGGGGGTTGCAACGCTCCGATCAAATCCTCCTCTATCCCCCTTTTCTGAAGGGGGTTAAAAAAAGGCGCAAGAAGGGACCCCCTTTCACGGGGAGCCAAAGCCACGTCCCTTGGGCGTGGATGTTTACTGTACTTTTGCTGCACGACATCTTCCTTCTATCCGCGACAACACCGCGCCCATCGCTTAACTTCGGTAGACGTGAGAATCGTAAGTGTCAATCAAGTTTACACACAATATACACCAAGATAAAGAAGAGTCAATCAGATGTAAACTTATTTGTCATTTCCCTTCCGGTAGAAGAAGTTCGCACGGTGATTACCGTGACGCTCATTTGCTCCGCAACCGAGAAATAACGGGACTGGGTCCGGTTCTTTTTCCCTAATAGGGTTTCTTGTCGTTACATCGAGTTCTACTATGCACCCCCACGATCTTGATGGAACTTACTAAGAAAAGGCAACACCCGCCATCTTCTCCCTTCCTGAGCGTGCACAAGGACGCCGCAGGGCGTAAAGCAAGTTTGCACTGCCTCATAAATCAATCTTTACAATGTGTTAGCACGCTTTCAGCGCGTAGAGTGGAAAGGCTTTTTACAATCCGGGGGGCTGCGCGCCCTGTCCATTTCAGTACAGGAATCAGTAACTCATTGAAAAAAAACACTTATTTCTTGAGAAAGAGGCCTGGCATCATTCTTGATATGAAATGAAGCAATACATCCTAAACATCTTACAGGAGGCCCACCATGAACATGAGATCCTCGTCGTCCATTAGATTGAGCTCTATTCGTGAGGACGGGGGACGGCGCTGGATCAGCCCGATCGACTGGTCTCACTCGGAACCGAGGTCACACGGGAGTGTGTCTTTGGGCATTGCATCGTGGATGTGGAGGACGAAACCGAGGAGCAGGCAATGGGGCGACAACGAAGAAGTTATTCGGAAAGGAGAAAGAAAATGAGCCGATATCTTATCAAAACAATCGTTGTTTCTTTCACATTACTTATGACACCGGGCATGTTGGCTGCATCTGCGAACACGGTGGGACATGTTGCTCACAAGATGCACAGCACGAACCTCGATGCCGTCAAGGTGATGCTGGCCAGCCTGAAGAGCGGCGATCCGTTTGTTCGAGCAGATGCGGCTCGGATGCTGGGAGACTTGGGGAACCCAGAGGCCATCGATGCCCTCATAAGGGCGCTCAAAGATGAGAATTTTTATGTTAGAGCCTACACTGCTGAAGCGCTCGGCAAGCTCCAGGACAGCAGAGCCGCCGAGCCGTTGATCGAGGCGATGAATGATAAGAGGTTCTTTGTTCGGGCGCACGTTGTGGAGGCCATGGGTGAGTTGGGAGATCCAAGGGCGGTGCCTCCTTTAGTTGCCCTGTTGCAGGGCGTGAACGATGAAATCAAGCCCTTTGCTGCCTGGGCCTTGGGAGAGATAAGAGATACCAGGGTTGTTAGACCACTCATTGAAGCGTTGAAGGATGAGACGTGTTGTGATGTGGCGGCGAACGTCTTGAAAAAGATTACCCAACAAGATTTTCAAGCGGACTACGCAAAATGGAATGCATGGTGGCTAACGACACATAAGAGCGGAATATCTCAATGGAAGTGAGCCCGGTTTGACAGCGGGTTTGTTCTCCTTCCGGTGTTGTTTTCCAAGCAACAGGGGGACAGCTAATACAACAGCTCCCCCTATTTGATTCCTGCGTTCTTGACAAACCCTGGTTTATAGGTATTGGTTGGGGGCATTATTTCCTTGAATTGCAATGGCTTGCCTCTATCAGCGTCTAGTTGCTTAACAGTTTGATTCTCATGGCTTTTTTCACCAAAGAGAAGGCGAAAAGATGAATAGCAAGCAAGGCATATACGCCAAGGGGATTCTTGCAGCAGTCACATTATTATTTGCTGCTTTTTTGCTGGGCATACCATTTGGTGTATCCGCCCAGGAAGCCCGTCGGGCGGATTACGTCTTCACACAAAGGAGCCTGGGTGCAACATTGACCCGAGTGTTCGGGATCAGGGAGTTTGTAGACGGCGAACACCGGGATTTCTCTCGATTCGAGCCCGTTCCAGAGTACTTTGCCGCCGCGTCAACACTCATTTCCGCAGATCAAAAGTCAGTGATGATGCGATCACTAACCGTAGATTTTGTTAACAGCCCAATTGCCTTTGAAGGGGAGGTTAATTTGGGTCCTGGCGGACAGCTTCCTTATCGTGTTGAAATCACCGACGCACAGATTTCCTTTAAACATTTTGACGCACCTCTCGCTCCTGATTTCACTTTTTCTGGTGCCCGGTCACGAATGCCCTGGGATTTCTTCCTAACGATCAAAGGCACCGTCAAAGTACAGGGACAAGCCTTCGACATTGATGTTGTGGAGTTTGATGGATCTCCTGAAACACTGGCTTCGAGTGAAGTGGGAGGCGACGTCGACGGAGATTGCTCGTCACTCTTTCTGGATCTTGGCGCAAATGTTCAGTTTTCGGCCACAGCCAGTACCCCAGCGCCATTGGAAGTATTCACTGGGCTCATCGATGGCTTCAACATCAAGCTGGTGATTGTGACATTCATTGGTGGCCGTCTGGGCAGTGAGATCGCTGAAACGGTCGTGGCTCCGGACTCAGATAAGGATGGCCGTCCAGACCTGATTGACAACTGTCCAACAATTAGAAATCCCGATCAAACAGATGCGGACAATAATGGTATTGGCGATGCCTGCAGCGATAAGAGCCATAAAAGGGGCCCGGTGTCCCATTATTGGGTTCCCGCAAGATCGCCCGGGGGCTGAGCCCATCACTGCTGGCGCTTTCTCGCACCTGAAAACATTTGCATGAGTGTTGACATGCCGAACTAGATCGAATGGTTATCATCGTCAGACAAAGACCATTAGAGAGTGGAAGGCGGCCCCGCCTGTTTCGAAATGGGGCTTTTTCTGACTGCATGCTAAATTGATGTGTCAATTTAATTTCTTCTCCCCCAAATCTTGACAAATTGCGGGTTTAGTGGTTTGTTATGACTATTATCGGAGGAGATTTGGGGGATCCTCCTAATTCATTTCATTTGATAATAGTTGCTATTCGCGCCGGAGAAACCCCCGCTTCTTCTTCTGCCCACA
>CALZGC010000116.1 GCA_945786985.1 uncultured Nitrospirota bacterium
CATTAAGGCTGGCTCCTGTTGTGATGGTTTGTGGTTTCGCGACTCACACCTTATCACCTTGAGCCAGTCTTACTTTATCTTTCTACTCAGTTAGTTATTCTTAAGTAAGTGCCATTCGGCTCTGACCCCTTTAATCCATAATCTTAATCTTAATCCATTCATGGGTGACCCCTTTAATCTTTCTCTGCGCTTTAATCGCTCCCAAGGCGACAGTTTCGTTAACAAATTCCGCTCTGTTTCCAGGTGCCAGGTTGGAACAAGCTGACACAGAGAATGACGTTATCCACGTTGTCATATAAGAGATGCAAGGTGAACTCCGGGAAGTGCCATAGGGCATGACCGGTCAGGGGCCCGTCATGGCCGTCATCAGGAGCACGCCCAATCTTATTCATGAAATCCGGATAGGCCTCATCGAACGACAGGCCGAAAGGAAGTTCCCCAGCCCAGTCCCGGGCATCTTGGGTACGCGAACGAAAGAACTTGACTCCGGAGAACGCAGCGCCCTTGTCCCTGATTGGACTGTCCGGATCCCGATTTGGCTCACGAAAGAAGTACAACTCCAGGCCTCTTGTCTCACGCAGATCGGCGTACCTGTGCTTCGCGATATCTGGACCACACGCATCGAGCCCCAGCGGAGAAAATATTTTCCGCATCTGCGGCGCGTGCCAGGGGAGCCCGAACAGCCCGACGATCTCGTTCACCGTCGGCAATACCGGCGGCGACTCGTCTAAGGGAGGCCAAGGCGCGAGCCGAAGCCTGAATAGCACGCTATCAATTATGTCAGGGCCCAGTACGTGTTGGACAACGATGCGATGGGGTGGTGGTTCCCAAACGTCCCGCAGATGAGATCGGGGCGCAGTTCCGAGTACGGAGAGTTTTTTCCTTACGGTGGCTCGCGAGTCGTTCAACATGAGTCCATAGGGAAGCACACCCTGATAGGGTCGCACCCCCTCGTGCTGACCATAGAAGGTCACAGAGCTCAGTACTAATGGCGATCTCCCCCGCAGATCCACCGCAAGGGCTTTGAGGTGGGCCTCATCCTGGAAACCGAATTCGATTCCCATCCGACTGCTGGGGCGCCAGACGTACCAATCCGATTCGCCCTCCAGCTCATCGTCTTCGTCGATCACCTCGAGTTCGGGCGGCCAGCGCACGGCAAAGTGTTTAAGCAAATCCAGAACCTCGGGGTCATTCGCAGCCTTGCCCAATAAGGCGATAATCTCATTTCCGTTTGCCATAATCAGACTCAACCAAATTGGCCGGAACGCTATTGGGGTTCTGGCACGAAGATGCCGAATACTTGTATTCGATCTAGTTTTTCGGAGTATTTTGCATAAAAAGCAACTTTTTCGATCATCCATCTATCCTGGCGCCGACGTGGATTCGATCTCTCGGGTACACCCAGCTTCGCCGCAAGATCACTTTGGGATTGCGTAAACTTGACCCCCAAAGGAAGATTTCCTGCAAAGGCAGAAAAAGCCGGATCGCCGCCCGAATGAAACGTGATGCTTGTGAGTATCAAAGCGCCCTCACCGATGGCAAGCTCCTTTTCTCCGGTAAGGAACGCCTCGTCGGTAAAGACTAGGGCGAGGCCCATGTCATTTAGATCTAGCCAATCTCGGACCTCACCCTTTTTCAGCTTGGGGTCTTTTACTCCCGCTTGTCGTAGCAAGTCCTGAATCTCCGGAGAGTCAGATGGTCTCCCTAGTAGGGACAATGGGTCTTTGATTTGGGTCATTTCAGCCTCGGTCTTAGCGAATCAGGGTATGGTATCAAGAATATTGTTGAGGAATTTATCGTAGTCGTCATTCGTGGTCTGATCAATCTTATCGGCGGCCTCTTTGTAGGCTTCTTTGCACTCGGGGTCAAAGTACTCGTCTAAATTTTCTTTCATTTCCGCAGTATCGCGCTTTGCGGCCTTCTGAAGGTCATTCTTATCTTCCGGGATTTTCTTTTTGTTTCTTCCCCCGTAAGTCGGACTCACCTGCCTATGAGCGCTTGCTGGAATCACGACCGATATGGCGAGGTTTTCGATTGCTTTCAACTGCGCCGTCGATAGCGGTATACCATCATTGAGTTCTAACGCTTTCTCCTTGAGCGCTGCCTTTGACGGAATATGGTCCCGGTGGTACTTGCCCTTGCCGGTGCGCTTCTTCTGGTCGCCGTAGGTGCCCACCTCGCCACAATCCAATTCTGTTTTTTTCTGCGCAGCCGGTGCATCACCCTGATCCACCCCTTGCATGGTCGCCCCGGTATTCGGCGGACTCCCGCTGGCCCCGCAATTATTCAACATCGGTTCGCCAAGCAGGTGAACGCTCTTGCCCTCGATCTTAACAGTCAGCGAACCGGGCGTGATAAACTTGGCCGGTCCGTGGGTGTTGGCCGAAATCAAGCCGCCACCGGTTCCTTTGCTGGCCATATCCCCCATACTTTCAAAAGTCGCCCCTCGAATCGCAACAGTATTGCCCTCAATCTTGACCTTTTTGGAATACCCTTTGGGTGACATCCCCGACTTGGCGATGTTGGGCAATGGAGAGGGCACAAACGGCGCCGGCGGCCCTGGCATCTTACAAACATTGGGCAGCGTCGCCTTGGCAATACCCGTGCTCCCCTTAGTAACCGGGGTTTTCGGCGGGTGAATGCCTACGCTAGACATGACCCATCGCGCCCTTGCACATTTTCCCTACGCCCTCAAACTCCAGCACGGCGGCGCATCGTTGGCCGCCTTCGGAACTGAGCCACAACATCGTCCGGGGCCCTTTGTTGTAAGCCTTCTCCGCGGCCTGGCAGGCAAGCATCGCGAACAGCGGACCAGAGGCGGCGCCCATGTCGCCCCAAACATCAGCCGGTGAGAGGTAAGCGCTCGCATCGTCGAAGTACTGAGACATTCGTAAGCAGACAAATCCCCACTCCTCGCCCCGGTAACGCTCGCCGTTCACGTCGCAGATTATGTCGTTAATGGTTTTGGCGGGGGGGGCCGTCAGGCTACTGACAGCGGCTCGTACAGTCTCGGTCAAGCCTTTGCCGAGACAGACATCCGAGGTCTTAATGAGTTTGGTCTCCCTACCGATAGCCACCGAACGCACGTGCGCCAAGGCATTCAAGCCTAACCGCTCGCGAACTCGATCGGCCACCAAAAGGAAAAAGCCCGCACCCTCCCCCGGAACGAACGCGGAGCGTGTGTCAGCGCCGGCCAGTTGCCGATTGTGCTCGAGCCATTCCAGGGTTTCCGGTTCAAAATAGCTGTCCACGCCGCCGACGAGGCATGCCTCGATGATGCCCAGTTGGATTTGCTCAGTGGCTGTTGCGAGCGCCACCAGTCCAGCCACATGCCCTGAGGCGAAAATTTTTACCTCTGAAACCTCCATCGGCAGCTCCTCAAACCGTGCAAGCCCTGAGCGAACCGTGTCGGCGTCCTGCTCGCTAAACCCAGGTCGAAACTCGGGCAAGCCCAAATAAATGGGCAGCCGCAGACGCGGTTTCGGCGCGTCGTGTAGGGGCACACATGCCTCACGCAGCGCACTCTCGGCCAATGCCAGGAGTCGGTTCGGCCCCATCAAGTCGGGATCAAGCAGAACGTCGAAGGCTCCCGGCATCGGATCACCCAAGTGGTCAACCATGAACGGGTGCTCACCCATTCCACTGATTCCCGCTCGAAGAGCGGCAGCGCTAGAGGCCGCCTGCAAGCCCAAGGGTGTGCGGGCACCGGTGGCGACGATATGAACGAAAGAGACCATCAAGTGTACCGCCTCTCCCGAAC
>CALZGC010000117.1 GCA_945786985.1 uncultured Nitrospirota bacterium
GGCGTACCCGCTGAGTCGAAAAGGATCATGGCCAGAGGAGACTCATTGCAGGCCTGCTCAAAGACCCGCCGTTCTTCCGTAACCCGCCGAAAGGCGTCATCATAGGCGAGCTTGTCGCGTATCGACGCCCGTACCCAGGCCAGAAGCTCCGCCTCCTGAATCGGCCGGGTGAGATACTTGTCGGCGCCGCCCCGAAGCCCGGCGACGACGTCTTCCGTGGTGGTTCTCTCCGCTGTAAACAGGATGACGGGTATATGGGACGTGGTCGGGTTCTTTTTGATCCGTTTGCAGAGATCGATGCCGTTTATTTCGGGCATATTCACATCGAGAATGACCAAGTCGACCCGCTTCTTTTTCAGCAGCTTGGCCGTCTCTTTAGGATTCTGCGTGGCGTGTACGGCGTAGCCGTTCAGCTCGAGGATCGTCTTGAGAAGTAGCAGATTGTCCGGGATATCGTCAACGATGAGTATTTCGTTCATTTGTTTTCCTTACAGAGGTTGAGATGAAATTCCAGGCGCCCCCTTTTTCGGCATAGGGAGACGTCTCCTCCCATGCGGTTCACATAGAATCGCGCCAGATGCAGACCAAAGCGCACCTTGCCTGGAACTTGATTCTTGTGCTTCCACTCGAGCAGATCTTCCAGCTCAAGCTGTATACGACCCTGGAATCCGATACGCACCCTGACGGATGCCTCCGATGGGCCCCGCTCCGATCTGGGGATGGTCTGGACATCGATTCGAACGACGCGGGGGTTTGCCACCGCCACGCCTACGCGAAACACCTGTTCCATGACTACCAGCAGTTTCTGTTCATCCGCCACTATGCGGTGCTGCGTTTTGGGCGGGACGTAAGCGAGCGTCGGTTCCCCCTCCACCCGGTAGGTCTTGAACAGTTCCAACTGCCGCTCGAGAAAGGGGGCGAGCAGAACGGTGGAGAGATGTAATGACACATCCCCCCTGAGCAGACGGGCATATTCCAAGAGATCGTCAATCAGGCCAAGCAGCTCCTGTCCACGATTCAGAACGATGGCCATCTGCTTTTTCTGCTCCGCATTCAATCTACCAATGCGGCCGGTTAGCAGAATGTCCGAAAATCCGATGATCGTATTCAGCGGGGAACGCAAGTCGTGTGACAACGCTGCAACCAACGCTTCAGTCTCCGGCGTAGCTGTGCTGCAATTTCCTGTTTCCAAGGGCGCCGGTGTCTGCAATCCACAACCCCTTCTGCCCATGATGTTTCTCTTTCCTGTTTGCTAATCGCGTATGCGCCTGCATACGCGCCGTCCCTGACAAGAGAGGCAAGAAATGCCGGGCAACGCGCGGGGCGGGACTCCGAAGAACCCTTTCCCATGTTTGTCACCTAATATATAGCACTTTTTCCGGCAAATGTACAATCCGTATTAATCGAGAATATAGCCCCGCCTGGTTTCTCAGGAACTAACTCTTTCAGGGTATGAGCCCCTTAATCGCCGAAAACCGGGGGATGGCGCTATATCTGACCCTAACTGAGACGATCAACCTCCCCAGCCACGGTCAAAGACCGAATTGAAATGGGAGCAGAGCGGAAAGTCGGTTTTGCAGCGTCCGGGCAGACGTGTAATGGATTGTGTGAAAGCCGAGGCTCTGGGCGGCTTCCACATAGGCCGGGACGTCGTCGATGAAGACCGAGCGATCCGGCGGGACGCCCGCCCGTTCGCTTGCGGCAACGAAGATCTTCTCATCGGGCTTGCAGGCGCCCACCTCGTAGGACAGAATCCATGCCTTAAACTTCTGCAGCACGGCGTAGCGCCTCACAATGTATTCGAAGTGAAGGGGATCGGTGTTGGAGATGAGAAAAAGCGGGAACCTGCCCGAGAGTGCATGAATCATTGCGCTGACCCGTTGGTTTTCGGAGAAAATGTTGTTCCATATTTTGACGAACCCTTCGAACGGCAGGGTCAGCCCGAATTTGCGGCAGATCGCTTCATGGAAATCTTCCGGTGAGATGCGCCCGGCGTTGAATGCATTGTTCAGCCCTGTTGTCCAATCAAAAAGCCATCGGTGGACTTCTTCCGAGGCCAGGGCACGGGCTCCTGCTTCGGCGCCCAGAAGACCGCGGGCAATGCTGCGGTGATCGAAATCGACAATCACTCCACCGAGGTCGAAAAAGAGGGCGTCCATACTCCGGGACTTGCCTCCATGCTATCCCGAATATTGCATGAATCAATCTATTACGAGGCCGGATAGTCTGCCACATGCGGCGTTACAGAAAATTTCCTGACTTCGAAATATTGCAATATATCTTCAGCCAGAAAATTTTCTGCGCCTTGCGTGTGGCGCCTCTACGGCCTCTCATGACGATCGCTCATGCAATATTCGGGCTACAGGGGAATCTCCTCGATCAGTCTTTGCCCGAAAAGCTCCTTGGGGCGGTTGAAATAGCCCAACTCCAGCTCCGGAAATTCGCGCCGCAGAAGATGGATGAGACGCCGGATTCCGACACCCGGCGCGTCTGCCGCCGGGAAGAGCCGAAGATAAATCTCCGGATCGATGGAAAGGTTTCGCATGTGCACCATGTCGGGCTGGACTCGGCGGATTAACTTCAGCAGCGCAGCCACTTCCCGTTCCTGGTCGGTGATTCCCGGAAAGACGAGCAGATTGATCGCCGTGTAGAGCCCTGCATCCCGTGCGCGACAAATCGATGAGACCACATCCGAAAACCGGTATTGACGGGGCCGGTAATAGGGGACGTAGGTTGTCTCCCGTGCCGAATTCAAACTGATGCGGATGCTGTCCAGCCCAGCTTGGGCCAGACGTACGACGGCCTCGGGGTCGAAGCCGTTGGTGTTTAGATGGATGGTGCCGCGATCGGTCGTTTCCCGGAGTCTCCTCACGACCCGGGTGATCAGGTCCGCCTGAAGCAGGGGTTCCCCTTCGCAACCTTGTCCAAAGCTCACGATGCCCCTGGGGACCGAGTTCAAATGGGGCAGGGCGACCGCCGCCAGTTCCGACACGGAGGGAACAAAGTCGATCCGTGCGTGAGAGGCGTCGCACCCCTGCCCATTCTGATGCGACAGACAACCGACGCATCCGGCATTGCAGGTCGGGGAGGTGGGCAGGGGTGCCTCCCAGCGCTGCATGAAAAGATTTTTCGCTGCGAAGCAATGATACGCGACAGCGCAGTGCTTGAGATGATGCAGGAGTCGGTTGTCCGGATGGTCCTGCAGTCTCACTTCGATCTTGTCGACCAGATCGCGGTCGTCATAATGGCCCGCTTCCGAATGGTCCATGGGGTCGACGCGCAGGGCCGATGCCACGAAGCCCTGGTCGGTCCACCCCAGGGCCGTGTACGTCCAGAGGGGGAGGGAAGGGGGGCTGGGGGAGAGTGCGACCGCCGGAAGGTGCAGGCGGGTGTAGCCTGCGGGAAGAAATGCTGCGACCGCCAGAGGCTCCCCCTGCAGCCATGACTCGCCAGGCGCGGCTGTTTCGCTGAGGGACATGGGAGAAAAGGTCTGCGCGGCTGCATCCCACCCAACGGCTGCCCGACCCGGCAGAACGAAGAGTTTGGTGCCCTCAGGAAGTGGCACCAGGTCTTCATCGGACAGCGGCACCCAGTGTTGTCCTGACTGGGCGGCCAGTTCCAGCGCGGGGTGGTCGTAGATCCGGTGATCCTGATCCGCGAAAAGCGCATGAGCCATTGTAGATTTCCCCTGCGGGTGGCCGGGCCACAGACTGTATGCCGGAGCCCGCTTTGAGTGGGGTTCACTATACCCCATGGGCACGGGAAGATCAACGGTTCCCGGCTCTTGAGCCCTGCAGGAGCTGTCTGAGATTCTGTGCCATCCTGCGTCAGGATCAACAGATGGCCGCCAGGGCTTCCAGGCCTTCCTGTGAGGCCGCTCGGGCGGGCGCGCTAGGTGGACAGGCGGCCGGCGGGGAGGTATAGTTGGAGCCATCACAGGTGGGTGTGTGCCGAACACCGACAGGATGGGAGAATCAGGAATGGCCGAAGAGAAGAGAGAGAAGAGAGGTCCGAGGGTGGTGGCGCACGGGCGCCGCGGTTGGTTTGCCATCTTTTGTGTCTTGGGGGGGATCGCCATTTCCGGCTGTGCTTCCCGCGTGGTGCCGCCCGAGCTGAACGGCAAGGTCAATCGGGTCCTTTCTTTTGAGGAACTCAGCCAGAATCCGAACCGCTATCGGGGAGAGCTCGTGGTTTACGGCGGCGTCATCATTTCCTCAAGGAACCGGGCGGAGGGAACTGAACTGGAAATCATGCAGAGGCCGCTGAATCGGATGGACGAGCCGAGAGATGTCGATGCATCCCACGGGCGTTTTCTCGCCCTCTATCCCGGTTATCTTGAGACCACCGTGTATGCCAAAGATCGCAGGGTTACCGTGGTGGGAGAAGTGACGGGCCAGGAAAGACGTCCGGTGGGAGAAATGAACTATACCTATTCCATCCTTGGGGTGAAAACAATCCACCTCTGGCCGGAGTACCGGGAGCGAGATTACCATTATCCGTACCCCTATTACTGGTACGGCCCCGGGTATCACCCGTACCGACACCGCTTCGGATATCCCTACTATCCGTACTATCCCTATCCCTATTGATGGTCGAGCAGACAGAGGGCTATTTACCGGTTCCGAGTTTGTCGTCCAGATCGGGTTCCTGATAATCCTCGTGACAGCTGTAGTGATTCTTCTCCTCGGGGGGGGCGTAGCCGCTGTGGTCCCTGGAACAGACCAGGGATTCCAGGGAAGGTTTGGAGCGTCGGTTGTGGGTGAGGAGCAGTCTGACCGCGCTCACGTTGAGTCTGCCGCTCTCTGCCTCGTCGCACAGGTAGTCCAGGGCGCCCCGGATGTTGAATGGAATCATGCGATAAGTCCGGGGGGAGATCAGAGCATCGAACATATCGCAGATGGTGACGACCTGGATGAAGGGGTCGTCCACTTTGGCGCCTCGGGGGTAACCGGACCCGTCGATCTTCTCGTGATGGTTAAACGCGACCTGCGCGAAGAGGGAATCGCTCCTGCCGGTGTAATAAGTGAGCAGAAGAAACCCGATCCAGGGGTGCTCGAGGATATAAAGAAACTCCTCATAATTCAGCTTCCTGGAACTCTGCAGCACTTCGATGGGGATTCGTGATTTTCCAAAATCATGGGTGAGCGCCGTGGCTGCGGCCAGAAGGACCTCCTGGGGGTCCTGGCATAGATCCTTGTAGAGGCGGGTGGTGAGGGCCGTGGTGACAAGGACGTGTCGATAGGTGTAGTGATCCATCACCTTGAAAACCTCCAGTTCACGGCAGATGTCCTCGGTCATTGGGATCTCTCCGACCACGTCCATGACGGAGTCTTTGTCTTCGTCCATTTCAAAAACGACCTTGTAATTCTCCTCATTCATGACCGCCATGATGTCTTCGAAAAGCTCCTTGTTTTTCAGGAGAGTCTCGTCCTTGCTCCGGGACGCCCCTTTCTCCATGATTTCCTGAAGGATGGTTGGCGTGATCATCTCGCCCTGTCTCAAAATCAGTCCACCGTCACAGGCATAGAGATCCTCACGCATTACAAAAGGCGGATATGGATTGATCACAACAATCTCCTTTATGCTGTTGAATATACTAAAATTCTAACGCACAGGTCGCGAATTCGTCAATATATCTTTCACGTGTGGAAGATACGGAATGCTTCGCTCTCAAAAATCTCGAGGGTCCGGTCTGAACGTCGGGTGGGAAGCGTCCTTCAGGCGTACGACTCGAGCCGAATAGGGCGTTATGCCGTGGCTGGCTCCGAACGAGTGAGAGCGAACGGGATTCTCCCTCCTGGGTCCTCTAGAGGAAGACGGGACGCCGCGCGTCGCGTCAAGGTGTTTTGTCTCCTCCCTGAATACATTCGGGCGACGCCCGCCAGGAAACAAAGAGGTCCCTCGGACTGCGGAGTTGTTCATCAGATTGTTGAAGATTTTGCACGCATATATTATCCTGTATTTACAGTCAGTTGTGTGTATATAGTGAGATGCTAAATGAAGTATTCCAGCATCTCTGTAGCCCCTCCATGAACCGTGGTCGCACCTGCTGTGGATGAGGCGAACCCAACGCTTCAGTGCGGCGGCGGTTTGAGGCGCGCGAGCTCTCTTCGGCTCACGGTTGTCCGGTATTGTGTAGCATATGTAACAAATTTGCGTAAAAAAGTTGTTTTTTTCTGGCGTTCATGTATGATAGTAGCGTTTTCCCAACCGGGTAGATTCACCGAAAGGCGATTGAAAAACTTCTGATTTTGCCCACAGTACCCGTTGCGGCGTCTATCTGCGAAGACTCGCAAAGCGAGCCGGCTGCGGAAGTAAGACCGCTTTGTGCTGGACACACGGGTTGGGAAGAATACTGGACCTCCTTTCGGGGGTGATTGAAGGGGACGGGGTATGCGATCTGTCTGCACAGCGGCCTTGGCACTGATGCTTTTTGTCGTGCCGTGCACGTCGTCGGCTGTTGATCTGACCGGTCAGTCGAGAACGTACTTCCGGGCAAGGGAGACGATCGAAGAGGATCACGTCCTCCCCCTTTTCGAGTATCTGGACTTCCGTCTCGATGAGTTTGCATCGAAGGATCTGACCCTTCATCTGGGGGGGTGGCTTCGTCAGGACCTGACGGACGAGCAGAGCCTTGACAAGCGCAGCTTCAACGGCGATCTGCAGTACGCCTATCTCGGGTACCGCAGACCCCAGGGCAACGCGCTGCTCAATCTGGGGCGGGTACTCGTGTATGAGGGGGTGGCCTCCGAACTGGTGGACGGGCTCTCTTTCAGGACCGATCTGAAGAGGGGCTTCGGGGTCTCGGCCTACGGCGGTATTCCGGTGGAGTCCGATTTCGACGACCGGGACGGGGACTCCATTTTCGGCGGACGGCTCTTCCACGAAGTGCCCGATCTTTACCGGATCGGTCTGTCCTATCTGCGGGCGAAAAACGACTCGTCCGACTTCAGATCCGAGCTCGGCGTGGATGTGGAGTTTCTTCCCTTTGACAAGGTTCGCATCAACGGCCGGTCCATCCTGAACGATGAAACCTCGGGGTGGATGGAACATACCTACTATCTGACAATGCTACCCAATGATAAGCTCCAAGTAAGCTCGGAGATTTCCTCCATCAGCTATGAGGACTACTTCACCTCCGTTTCCAATGCCGCCTTTTTGTTCCGTCCCGATCTCATCGATCCCGAGGAGGAGCTTTTCCTCTGGGGGGTCCAGGCTGCGTACATGCTTCCCTTTAACCTGTCGGCCAGTGCGGACTATAAACGATTCGACTACGACATCGAGGAGAGCGCCGATTACTACGGCGCCAGCCTCAACTACACCGATTCGGAGACCACTCGGGCCGGCGTCTCCTTTTACCGCATGGACGGACAGACCGACAGGCGCAAGTACTATGAATCAAGGATTTATGGGTTCAGGCGGTTTGGAAAGCTCGATCTGACGGCCGATGTGTTTAACGTGAGCTATGACGAGAAGATTTACGACGAGAAGAATGCCTACGCGATCTCGGCAGCCCTGGGTTACGCACTGACGAAGTACACGCGCATCGCCGCCGATGTGGAATATTCCCGAAATCCGACCTTCGACTATGATTATCGTGGTTTCATCAAATTCATCTATGATTTCGGCCCCCTCGCGCTGATGCAATTCCAGCGGGCTAAAGCGGAGCCGGCGGTTGCTGCCGTCCCGGCCGTTCCTGCTGTCACGCCATCCGCCCCGGTGCCAGTGCCTGCCACCCCGAAAGAGGAGCGCCAAAAGGCTGAGCCCCGGGTGTTTCCGGAGGCGGACCGTTCATCGAAGATCGCTGAGGAGATGATCGCACCGCCCCCGGCGCCTATCGATCCGGGTGCCATGACGGCGGAAAGCTGGACGGCGCAGATGGCTGCCTGGCGGGAGCGGATCGCAGCGACTCCGGAGGACAAGTATACCATTCAGATTGAAATCGCAGCAGACCGGGAGGCAATCCTTAAGGATCTGGGGCGGCTCATTCCCGGCTACGATGCCATGGTGCTGGCCTACAAGGTTCGGGGATGGAGCGCGTATACACTCATATCAGGAATCTACGATTCCAGGCGGGAAGGGGAGAGGTCGGTCGAGGCGCTACCTGTATATTTCCGGGAGCTCGGACCCCTTGTCAAAACCCTGCCGACGATTCAGAAGGGTCTCATTGATCCGCAAGATCCGGCTTTGACGGCGCGGACCGTCTTCGCGCCCGCGCCGGTTGCGGGTTTAAGCGAGAAGGTGGCAGCGCCGCGAAAACCAATTCGGACGATGGCACCGGCAGCGCCTGCGCCCGTGTCGGCACCAGTACCCGAGCCTGCAGTGCAGCCTGAAGCCCGTCCGGAAGCGGTTGCGGCCAAACCGGAGCCGAAACCGGTGCCCAGACCGGCGCCCAAGCCGAAGGGGCCGCCTCCCTCGCCGGAGTTTATTCTGATGGACAATGTTGCGAAACTGATGCCTGGCGTTGCCTTCCCCCATCGCAAGCATCAGAAGATCGTCAATCAGAACTGCAAGGTCTGCCACCACATGGATGACGTCACTGACCTGTCCCCGACGGCCTGTTCCGAATGTCACGGAGCGATGGAAGGGGTGCCCAGTTTCAAGGATGCCATGCACAAGAGGTGCCAGGGATGCCACAAGGAGATGGCGGCCCAGGGGAAACCGGCGCCCGTCAAGTGTACGGGCTGCCACGTGAAGCATTGAGGCCGCGACGCTGGGGGGGGTGTCTCTCCCTACAAGGTGCGGCCATTGGTTTTTTCGTCGGAAGGAGTCGCTGAAAATGAAACGCACAAACCTTGTACTGGTACTGGCTGGATTACTTTCGCTGCACATGCTGACGTATGCCTGTTCGGTGCGCACCAGCTTTCCCAAGGTCCATCCGGTTGAGTTTGAAGAGGCGCCCCAGTGCAGTTACTGCCACGAGGATGAACTGGCTGCCCTGAGCCACACGCCCGATTTCAATGTGCGGCATAAATTCCACGCCGCCCAGCGGAAACAGATCTGCAATCTCTGCCATCAGGATACTTTCTGTTCGGATTGCCATGCCAACAAGGAAGAGATCAAACCGAGCGACAAGTTCAAAGATTCACCGCAGCGGTTTCTTCCCCACCGGGGCGACTATCTGCAGCAGCATCGCATCGACGGCCGGATCAATCCGGCCTCCTGCATGAAGTGCCACGGGCGCAACAACAACGCGAGGTGCAAA
>CALZGC010000118.1 GCA_945786985.1 uncultured Nitrospirota bacterium
GATCACACTCAGTGTCCTAAAGGCCGACGTCGGCGGGCTCGTGGAGCATACCAGTGTTCATCCGGGCGCTCGAACGATTCTTGCTTGGCTGGAGAGCTCTTAGGCAGGGGGCTGCGGCCGCCCTATTTTTTCGTCCCGGCTTTCTGAATCTTAGCCCAGGTGTCCCGGAGGGTGACGCTCCGGTTGAAGACAACCTGATCCTCCGATGAGTCGGGGTCCACACAGAAATAACCGAGCCGCTCGAACTGATACCGGCTTCCGGGAGACGCATCCACCAGTGAGGGTTCCAGATAACAGGGTTTCAGTATCTCCAGTGACCGGGGATTGAGAACATCTTTGAAATCTCCGCCGTTCTTGTCATCGGCAGGATCGTCCTTGCTCAAGAGATGATCATAGAGGCGGACCTCGGCGGGGATCGCCCGGGATGCGGCCACCCAGTGGAGCGTGGATTTGACTTTCCGTCCGTCCGGCGCATCGCCGCCCCGGGTGGCCGGATCATAGGTGCAGCGCAGCTCCATTACTTCACCGGCATCATTCTTCACCACGCCCACACAGGTGATGAAATAGGCATAGCGCAGCCGCACCTCACGGCCCGGGGCCAGCCGGTAGAATTTCTTCGGCGGATCCTCCATGAAGTCATCCCGCTCGATAAAGAGCACCCGTGAAAAGGGAACCTGACGGGTTCCCATGCCCGGGTCTTCCGGGTTGTTGATGGCCTCCAGGCTTTCCTCCTTATCCTCGGGATAGTTCTCGATCACCACGCGTAGTGGGCCCAGCACCCCCATGACACGTGGCGCCCGGCGGTTGAGGTCTTCTCGCAGGCAGTGTTCCAGGAGGGCCATGTCGACGAGGCTGTCCCGTTTGGCAAGGCCGATGCGCTCACAGAAGGCCCGGATAGCCGCCGGAGTGTAGCCCCGCCGGCGAAGACCCGAGAGTGTCGGCATACGCGGATCATCCCAACCGCTCACGTGTCCGCCCCGGACCAGCGCAAGCAATTTGCGTTTGCTCATGACGGTGTGGCTCAGGTTGAGGCGGGCGAACTCGATCTGCCGCGGGTGATAGATCTCCAGCGCATCGAGAAACCAATTGTACAGCGGACGGTGGTTCTCAAATTCGAGCGTGCAGAGGGAATGGGTAATTTCTTCGATGGAATCGGATTGTCCGTGGGCAAAGTCATACATGGGGTAGATGCACCAGGCGTCGCCGGTGCGGTGATGCGCGGCGTGCAGGACGCGGTAAAGCACCGGGTCCCGCAGGTTCAGATTGGGGGAGGCCATGTCGATTCGGGCGCGAAGCACCCGGGATCCGTCGGGAAACTCCCCTTCCCGCATCCGGCGAAAAAGGTCGAGATTCTCCTCCACAGAGCGGTTCCGATAGGGGCTGTTCCGTCCGGGCTCCGTCGGCGTGCCCCGGTATTCCCGGATCTCATCCGCCGTCAAGTCATCCACGTAGGCCAGTTTCCTCCGAATCAGTTTCACCGCGTACTCGTAGAGGGTCCCGAAGTAGTCCGACGCATAGTACTCCCGGTCCCCCCAGTCGAAACCGAGCCATCGGACGTCTGCCTTGATGGCTGCCACGTACTCGGCTTCCTCTTTGATCGGGTTGGTATCGTCGAAGCGAAGATTGCACAGTCCCCCCGGGTTCTCCGCGGCCACCCCGAAATTCAGGCAGATTGATTTGGCATGCCCGATATGAAGATAGCCGTTTGGCTCCGGCGGGAACCGGGTGTGCACGCGACCGCCGTACTTGTCTTCCTTCAAGTCGTGGGCGATGATGTCACGGATAAAATCGGACGGTCGGGTGGTAGTGCTCGCGTCCGGCGCCTTCTCCTTCTCCTGGTCGTTCATTTCTGATCTCCTCGCACGCGAATCGAGTTCGAAGTGAGGCGAGGGTATTATAATTGCCGGGGAAAATCAAGAAGAAGGAAGAAGGTGTGTGTGTCGCTTCTTCACTGTTTCCGCCCCGTGGCCGGCATCGGCGTTGCAAACGGCCCCCGCCAAGCGTGAGGGGGGCGCCCGTGGCAGGAGGGGGGGCACCGGTCGGCGCACCTCTCCGGGAACCCGCTGCAAACGGGCATGAGACTTGCCTGCAGCGTCGTGCCGTTGCCGCTGGAAAGAACGTATGATTGAAGCGGCTCCAGAGAAGGGTCGAGAAGTCCTTTACCCATAGCGCACCCTGTTCTTTCCAAGAAAACGGGGGAGAGTCGGGGAAAAGACCCGCTTCTCCGCTCGCCTCCGTGTTCCCGATTGGCACTGTTCTGCCCACTTTGCCAAAATCCGATAACGCCTTGATTTCATGAATTTTACGCCCCCTAGCGCCGCTTTCTTGGGACAATTTGTCACGGAATTCCTGCAGGACCGACCGGGCTGTTTCGACGGATTTCTCATGTAATACGCAGACTTACACCCACACCGGATTGCCCGGGCACACTTATTGCACTTTTACGCAGTATCGACGAAATAGCGGGCTTTTGGGAGCCATGCCGGATTTGAAGCGGTTTCATCCGAGATACGGAGAGCTTTCAGAAAAGGAGGTGTCGGGCCATGAAAGTCAACGAGATCATGCACCGGAAGGTGGTGACCGTTTTCAGGGAGATGAATCTCAAGGAGTGCAGTGACCTTCTCGAGGAGCACGAGATCAACGGTGTGCCTGTGGTCGAGGAGGCCCGGTTGGTCGGGGTGATTACGAGCGATGATATCTTCAAATCGATTCTGCCCCGATATCCGGAGATCTTCGAGGACGAGAAATATCTGATGGACTTCGAGTACATCGAAGAACGGATCCACAAGGTCACCAGGATGAAGGTCGGCGATCTCATGAGTTCCCCGGCGGTGAGCGTGGACGAGGAGACGCCGATCTGCAAGGTCGGATCGATCATGATCCTCAGGCGCATCAAGCAGGTTCCCATTGTCCATGGGGACCAGCTGGTGGGGATCGTGACGCTTCGGGACATCTGCAAGACGCTGATGGACAGGGTGCCCGCGTAACAGGCGTTCTTCGACAGGCAGGCCACCCGGGCGAGCGAGATGGAGTGCGTGATGCATTTCAAGGGGAGTCTTCCCAGGAGCCGTGTGTTTCAGGGGCGCGTGTCTGCGTCCGCAAGCCGACAGGTCCGGCCGCTCTCCCTTGGGAAACGGGATCTCTTTATTCAGAATCTCTTCTCGTCCATCGCCCCCCGCATCGATATTCTGAGTTCCCTCTTCAGTTTTGGCATTTGTAACCTCTGGCGTCGGCGGGTGGCGGCGCTGGCGCAGGTTCGGAGCGGGGAGCATGTCCTGGATGTCTGCACTGGGACGGGAAATATGGTGCTCCTCCTGGCGGGAAACGTCGGTACGGCGGGTTCGGTGACGGGTGTCGACTTCTGCGAAGAGATGATTGCGATTGCATCGGACAAGGCGCGCCACTGGAACCGGCGGCTCGCGGGCCGCGTCGCCTTCTTCTGTAGCGACGCCAAGCGGCTCGACTTCCCGGACGGCACCTTTGATGTCGTATCCGTTGCGTTCGGGATGCGTAACATCACCGATACGGCCCGGGCGCTGCGGGAAGTCCGGAGGGTCCTCAAACGCAATGGGCGATTTGTCTGCCTCGAGCTGACCCGCCCGGAGCCTCCCTGGTTTCTCGCCCTATATCGCTTCTACCTGTTTCGGGTCATTCCTTTCGTTGCACGGATCGTGACGAAACTGGACGGGCCCTACCGGTACCTTCCCAAATCGATTTACGGGTTCTACTCGGTTGCTGAATTCAAGCAGGTGATAGAAGCGTGCGGCTTTTCGCAGGTGCGGGTGCATCCGATGACCTGGGGAGTGGCGACGGCTTATGAAGCCCGAAGATGACAGGGTTCGTCAGGTTTGCCGGAAGGACCGGGCCCTGCTGCGCGCCTTCAGCCGACGGTCGGTAAGGCGCCTGGAAGGGCATCGCCGCTTGGTTCGTTTGCTCCGTCCCTTTCTCTCGGTTTTCATGGACGCCAACGTCCGGAAAGAAACGGAGAAGGACCGCCTGATCATCGAAAACGGGGCGATCCTCTTCGCCCGGGCGCGCGCCGTTGATGCCGATGAGGCCCTGGCGATTTTCGAAAAAACCAAGGTGGTGGACCGGGCTTTTCTCCGTCGGATGGAGGGGTTGCCGCTGTCGGTGCATGTCGACTACAACGCCATCGAACCCGTGCGGGTCCGTCGGATCGAGCTCATTTTGAAGGAGGTGGCCCATCTGTTCCGCCGCTGGGAGGCGGACGTCTCCTTCGATGAGGCGGTGCAGCGCACCTACACCCGCAGCGATTTCCAACAGATCCTGGCGACCGCCCTTCATCTGTACAATATGGAGACCCGCATCATCTGCCGCTCGGCCAGGATGACCGCCGTTCCCGCGCACGTCCTTCGAACAGCGTCGGAGACGCTCTTCGCGGTTCTGGAAGAGGTGAGCGAGGCGGTGGTTGCAGCGGCCGTGGCCGAGACCTTCCGGGGGGAGGTGAAGCGATGTCCCGACCGGATCTGATCCTGCTCCACCCGCCGAGTGTCTTACGGTTCCGGGAACTGCCCATCTTTCCGGGGCCCATCAGCGACGTGGTGCCTTCGTCGTCCATCTTCGAAATCTATCCCATCGGATTTCTCTCGCTCTCCGAGTATCTTCACCGCCATGGGATCTCGGTCAGGATCGTTAATCTCGCGCTGAAGATGCTGCGGCGCCCCACATTAAACCCGGAGAAATTCATTGCGAGGCTCCATCCCCGGGCCTTCGGCATCGATCTGCACTGGCTGACGCATGCCGACGGGAGCCTGAGTCTGGCGGACCTTGTGAAGCAGTATCATCCCGAAAAGCCGGTAATCCTGGGAGGGCTCTCGGCCACGTACTTTTACGAGGAGATCATGCGCGACTACGGGTCCGTTGATTTCGTCGTGCGCGGGGACAGTGCGGAAGAGCCCCTGCGGCAGCTGATGGAGGGCATCCGTCTCGGGGGCGGCTATGAGGCCGTGCCGAACCTGGTCTGGCGGGATCCCTCCGGGGCCGTGCGGGTGAACGAGATGTCCCACCGTCCGACGAGCCTTGATTTCATTGACTTCGACTACGGCCATCTCCTGAAAATGGCCGTCAAGTACCGCGACCCCTCGGGATACCTCCCCTTTCAGTACTGGCTGCGCTATCCGGTGACCGCGGTCTTTTCCTGCCGGGGGTGCGGGCATGGTTGCGCCTCTTGCGGGGGCTCCCGTCCTGCGTTCCAGAGAGTCTGCGGGCGGGAAGGGCCCGTCTACCGGTCGCCGGAACGGCTGGCGGAGGACATCCGGAACACGGCGGCTTACACCGGGGCCCCCATCATGGTCATTGGGGATCTGCTCCAAGCTGGTGAGGCGTACGTCGGGCGTTTTCTGGATGCCATGAAAGAGGCGCCCGTCTCCAATGAACTGGCCCTCGAGTTTTTCCATCCCCCGTCAGAGAAGCTCATTCGCCGGGTGGTACGGTCGGTGGGTCGATTCAATGTGGAAATCTCGCCCGAATCCCATGATCCCGAGATCCGGAAGACCTTCGGAAAGGCGTACGACAACGGGACGCTGGAAAAGGCCATTGCCGCTCTGCTCGCGGGCGGATGCCGGCGCCTGGACCTCTTTTTCATGGTGGGGCTGCCCCACCAGGACTACGCCTCCGTCATGGAAACGGTGGACTACTGCGGCAGGCTACTGGAGCGCTATGGGCGGGACGGGAGACTTCTGCCCATGCTGGCGCCCCTGGCGCCCTTTATTGATCCGGGGAGTCTCATTTTCGAAGCACCGGAGCAATACGGTTACCGGCTCCTGTTCCGCAGCCTGCGGGAACACCGGGAAGCACTGTTGGCGCCCAGCTGGAAGGAGAGCCTGAACTACGAGACCGCCTGGATGTCCCGGGATGACATTGTGCGGGCGACCTACCACGGGGCGCTCAAGCTTCTGGGTCTGAAAGAGAAGTTCGGCGTGGTCCCCCGGGCGCGGGCTGCGCGGATCAGGGGGCGCATTCTCTGGTCCATGCATCTTCTCGAAAAGATCAACCGGCCCAACGGGCTCGACGACGTCCTTCGGGAGGACATTCGGCGCTTCTTCAACCATAGCACGATCTGCGATAAGCGGGAGTTGGAGTGGCCCATGGCCGTTGGAAAAGTCCATCCCCGCGGCGTGCTCAAAAGGCTTTTGTCGGC
>CALZGC010000119.1 GCA_945786985.1 uncultured Nitrospirota bacterium
ATATAGCCGTCGGTGAGCATCACCACGATGCGCACCCGTTCCGGATCGACCGGCGCATCCAGAACCGTCCGGATCCCCTGCAGCATCTCCGTGCCGCCCCCGCCCCGCATGTTGCCGGTGAGCTTCAACGCGCGGGCGATGTTGCCCCCTGTCGCGGCAACGGGAGCCGCGAAGAGCTTCTGTGCCCGGCTGGCAAAGGTGACTATCTGAAAAGTGTCGCTCGGCCGGGCAAGGTCGAAGAAGGCCCGGAGCGTCGCCTTCACCTTTTCCGTCGGCCGGCCGCGCATGGAGCCCGAAACATCGATGAGGAAGACCACTTCACGGCGCGGCGCCTTGGCAAGTTCCTCGTTGAGTCCGGGCTGGATCATCAGCATGAAACACCCGTCAGCATCACGGGGCGCGTGCGACAGCACAGCCATCTGCGGCTTCTTGCCGGCAACCTGGTAGCGCACCACGAAATCCTTGTTCGGGATGGCATCGGCCGGTGAAAGGGTTATACGGGCCCTGGATTCTCCCGCGTAACGCAGCTCGGCTTCGTGGTTGATGACTTGAAGGTCCCGGATCGGCACGCCTGCATTCAGCTCCAGGACGAGGTCAATATCATGCCCGGTGCGGTGACCCGGCTTGAGTACGGGTGGGGTGATCCGGGAGGCGTCCGGGACCCGGTCCGTGTCGGGCGACCAGCCGGTGCCGGAGGGGGGAGGGCCTGCCGGGGGAGTGTCGATTTCGCCCACCGACCCGGGCAGCTCGGGCAGGAGGTGTGGTGTTAACGAAATCGGACTCCCCGGCAGGTAGCGGGGGCCTACCACAAGGGGGAAATGGAATTCATAGGTACCCAGATCGTAGGGCAGCACGTCCACATAAGAAAACTCCATCACCACCGTTCCTCGGGGCGGGATGTTCCCCACGGACTGGGTAAAGATGTTGGGGCGCTCCTGTTCGAGAAGACCGGCCGTCTTGCCTTCAGCAACCGCCTGTTCATAGACACCGCGCGCATCCTCTCTGCGCTTAATCACCCCCACAATGCGCCGCGCACCCACCTGCATAGTCAACCGGTCCACGGCCGCCTTGTGCGGCAGGGGAAAAACATAGACCGCTTCGATCGGTTCGTTGTAAGGGTTTTCAAAGGTCTGGCGCACGTTGACCCGGGCAATGAATCCCGACAGATGCACGTCCACATCGGTGTGCCTGAGCGGCGACTCGACGATCCGTTCCCCGTGCAAAATTCGCAGGGCCCCCTGCGTTATATCTTCCAGCATGGGGTGGGTCTTTATGACGGATGCCCGCGCCTCTTGGCTGAAGAGCGCGAGGCCCGACCCGAGGTAAAGAATCCAGAGGATTGTCAGAAGAAGCAATACGGTTGGTTTCGAAGATGTAGACGGCGCCTTTTCCATGATGGAACCCTCCTTCACCGGTCATGCCGGATAATCGTTGTCTGTCACTGTTAGACAGACCCGACCCGGATCGGTTCCAAAGAAAATTGTGGAAGGAGACGCGAACGCCGGGCTAAGGCATCTCAACGGTCAGTTTGATCCGCACCCAGGGGGATTCGGCAGGGGATTCAGACTCGGTGGGGGAGGGCACGGGAGCGACGTCGGGGGTGATGATGCCCCGGGCAGACAGCTCGGTGCGGAATCGGTCATAGCGGTTCTCTGGGAGACTGACCCAGAAAACATGGGGCGCGGCCTTCCGGGAAAGGGCTGTGCCCGGCTGAGCGGGATCTGCCGCGGTGAACCGCCCGCCCAACTGCTCCACGAGAAGGGCCAGGCTCTCCCGGGTGCTCGCGTCCCCGGCACCTCCCTGGCTGGGGGCAAAGAGGAGCTCCAGTTCCCGCTTCAGGGTCGCCTCCGGCCAGGCCCCACCCGGACCGCTTTTCGTGGCGCGGGCCCGTCCGGCATCTATCAGCGCCTTGAGGGTGCCCGCTGCCACATCGCTTTTGGGCTCGGCCCCGGCTTCCGTCGGCGCCTCACCACGGAGAACCCCCTCCAGCGCGGCTTCTTGTGGCATCTCCGGCGCGGCGGGCACCGGGGCACGCTCCGGCAGTTTGGGGGCCTTCGCAGCAGGAACTCTGGTGACCGCGGTTTCTTTCTGGGGGGCGGCAAATCCCGTGTCTTTGGCAACTTCGACTTCTTTGCGAAATTCTTTGGCGATCTCCCGCTCTTTGCCGGACACCGCTTCTTGCGCTGCCGTCTCCTTTGCCTCGCGTATCGATTCGCGGAGCGGCTCCTGCGCGAAACGGGTGTCGCTCGGCTTTACCGCACGGTCCTCTTCCTTCGCTTCCATCGCTGTCATGGGCGCCCTCGATGCCGCCTGGTCTTGCAGGATCCGCACCTGGGAACGCTCGGCCGTCATGTAAATGTAGACCGCCAGTCCGCTGACCAGAAGGACCGCCATGGCCTGAACGGGCACTTTGATATGCAGCGGAAAGTGCAGCCTGCGCCAGAGCGTCGGTTTTTCCGCCTCTTCGAGAACCTGCGCCATCACATTCCGGACCAGATTCGCCGGCGGCTCGATCTCGGGAAGCTCGGCCACACCCCGCATGCTGCGGGCCAACGCATCCGACTCGGAACGACAGGCGCTGCACGCCCCCAGATGCGTCTCCACCGCCGCAGCGTCCTTGGGATCGAGGGCTTGTTCCAGGTAATCGGATAGTATATTTAGAACTTGGTCACAGTTCATGGCTTTGCCTTCTGGGGATCGTAATAGGGGGCGAGGCGCACCTTCAGAGCCTGCCTTGCCCGATGGAGGCGGGACTTGACGGTCCCCCGGGGCACCTCGAGAATCCGGGCGATCTCCTCGTAGTCAAGATCCTGGAAATCGCGCAGCAGAATCAGGAGCGCTTCATTTGGCGCAAGCCCCCTTAGTTCCCGCTGCACCAGCTCCTGAATTTCCCGCTGTTCTGCAACCTCCGCCGGGTTCGGTCCGGGATGCGGCACAAACGCCGCCGGCCCGGGGTTCTGCCCATCGGGGTTCGGTGGATCGAGCGGCACGGTCCGTTGGGCCGCAAAGGCCATTCGTTTCCTCCGGTTTCTGGCATGATTGATCCCGATCTGGTAGAGCCACGTCGCGAACGCGGCATCCCCGCGAAACTTCTTGATCGCCCGAAAGGCCGACACAAAGACCTCCTGCGTCGCATCCGCGGCCTCTTCGTAGCTGCCAAGCCAGCGAAAGAGAAGATTGAAAACGCGCTTCTGATGTCTCTCAACCAGCCCTTCAAAGGCCGCTGTGTTTCCTCTCTGTACGGCGTCGACCAATTCACGGTCCGTTCGGGTTCCATACACCATTAGACAACCGATAGGCTCGGACGGTTCACTTCCGGACGGCCGCTTCGTCTCTTCGCCGTCAGCCATTATATATCAGCATCGCCGCCCAAAATCAATGGCGGCCGTATCGACCGGCTCTCAGGGCGCAGACGTTTGCAAGGGCCTTGCCGCCGGCGCGAAAACCTTGTATAACCAGAGAATCCCTTGAGCCGAGGAAGGCCCCATGACCCGATTGAGACCCCATGAGATCGAAGGAATGCAGCAGCGGCTCATCCGCTGGTATCAAAAGCACGGCCGCGACCTTCCCTGGCGGGACACCCGGAACCCTTACCGGATCTGGGTCTCCGAAATCATGCTGCAGCAGACGCAGGTTGAAACGGTCATTGCTTACTACGAGCGTTTCGTGGCCGCTTTCCCCTCGGTCCAGGCCCTGGCCCGGGAGCCCCTGCAGAAAGTACTGCTCATCTGGCAGGGACTCGGCTATTATGCCCGGGCCCGCAATCTTCACCGGGGCGCCCGCCTCGTGGTGTCCCGCTGGGACGGCCGAGTGCCGGACACCCAAAAAGAGCTGCTGCAGATCCCCGGGATCGGGCGCTCCACGGCGGGCGCGATCCTCAGTCTGGCCTATGATCGGCCTGCGCCCATTCTGGACGGAAACGTTAAACGGGTTCTCTGCCGGCTCTTCGCCATTCGTCGGGATCCCGCCAAACCGGACGTACTCAAGAGGCTCTGGGCCCTCTCCGAGGTGCTCACTCCCGGGACCGACGTGCACACGTACACACAGGCCGTGATGGACCTGGGCGCAACCATCTGTACCCCCATCGATCCTCGCTGCACTGTCTGCCCCCTCCGCAACAACTGCCAAGCCTGTCGACGGAGCCTTCAGCATTTGATTCCCGTGCGCGCCCGCAAAGAACCCACGCCCCATCATGAATACGCGCTGGGGATCGTTCGCCACCGAGGACGTGTGCTGATCCGGCAGCGCCCCGAGGAGGGGCTTCTCGGTGGACTCTGGGGCTTTCCCAATTACCGGCGGCGGCCGAAGGGGACCCTGGCCGACGCGCTTCACCAGGGACTGCACAACGACTTGGGCCTGGCCGTAGAGTCGGGAGAGAAGACCGGCACCGTACGCCACGCCTATACCCACTTCAAGATCACCCTCCATGTCTTCGAGTGCCTGCTGCTTCCTGAAAACAAGACACACACCGGGAAGGCCGACTGGAAATGGATCTATCCCTCTCGCCTCAAGGACTATCCCCTCGCCGCATCGGACCGAAAGGTCATGGACCGACTGCTGGACCGTGACTAGCAGGACGGGACCGGTTACCGTGAGGCCGCCCCCGCGTGGGTGGGAAGGTTCATTTCTTCAAGATAGTCCCGGACCTGCTGATCGGTCTGCTTGTCGTCCCAGCGGAGGTAAGGACCCAGTGTGGCGGCAACCCGGTGGGCCGTGTCGGCACCGTTGGCCTGCGAGAAGGCGAGGTCGGTTCTGCGTCTGAGAAAATCGCTGAGCGTCCGGACCATCTCCTGTTGGGCGCCATACTGAATCTGCGCTACAATCTCCGGACGTCCGGGAACAATCCGGTTGCGCCCAACGGCATCGTCCCGAAGCAGGGCGAGAACCTCCCGGTAGCATGTGCCGTAGCTGCGGAGCAGATTGAGCATGATATCAGGCTCCAACCCGAATTCAGCAGCAGCGCTCTTCGATGCCTTTGCTTCAAAAGCCTCGACGTTCCCCACATCGCCTCCGAAAAGTGGGGTGGAGGCCGTTGTGCAGGGAACCCGGGACGGCAACTCCGACCCCTTCGCGATCCGGTCGACGACCTCCTCGGCAATCTGGCGGTACGTCGTGTATTTACCGCCGGCCACGGTCAACAAACCCGATGCGCTCTCATTAATCGCGTGCTCCCGGGAGAGTTTCGACTCCTGACCGGGCGCGGTGAGCAGAGGCCGAAGACCGGCGAAACTCGCCACGACGTGCTCCGCACTCAGGCCGCGCTCCGGAAGAACCCGTCCCGTCTCCTCCAGCAGATACCCGATATCCTCGGGCTGCACATCCACCGCGTCGGGGTCGCCATCGTAAAAGGTATCGGTCGTTCCGATCAGGGAGTAGCCCTGCTGGGGGATGACAAAGAAAACACGCCCATCCCGGCGAGCCGAGATCAGTAGTGCGTGCTGGCCGGTCATCTGCGGGACCACCACGTGCACCCCTTTGGTCGGACGGAGCCTCGCCGACGCGCCCGGGGCGTCCATTCGCGTGACGCTGTCGGTCCATGGTCCGGTCGCGTTGATGACTTTCCGGGCGCGGACGTCGAAGCTCTCTCCCGTCAGCCGGTCCCGGACCACGGCCCCGGTAATTCGTCCGTCCCGTTTGATGAGCGAGACGGCTTCGGCGTAATTGGCCGCCGTCGCCCCCGCTTCGCCCGCGGAAAAAACGTTTTCCAGGCAGAGGCGGACATCGTCCATGCGGCAGTCGTAATAAAGCGCGCCCCCCGTGAGCCCGCTGCGCGCCAGATCGGGCTCCAGGCCATAGACGTCCTTGGTCGAAAGCATGCGGTGCCGTTTGGTATTCCGAAAGAGCGCCATCAGATCGTAGAGCATCATGCCGGCATGGATCGTCATCCGGCCGCGGGCGTCACCCCGGTAGATGGGGATGAGAAAGGGAAGGGGGCGAACCAGATGGGGTGCTATCTTGAGCAGGATCGAGCGCTCGCGGCAGGCCTCGTGCACCAACCCGAACTGCATCTGCTCCAGATAACGAAGCCCGCCGTGGATCAGCTTGGAGGACTTGCTGCTCGTGCCTGAAGCAAAATCTCCCTTCTCCACCAGCGCGGCCCGGAACCCCCGCAGTGCAGCATCCCGCAGAATGCCGCATCCGTTGATGCCGCCACCGATGATCAGCAGATCAAAACGCTTCGATCTCAACCTGTCGAGATCCCGCTTCAATGGACCACCTCCGTTGCTGTTTCTGCGGTTTTATTATAGCACGCAATGGGAAAGCTTGTGAAAAGACGAAACGTAACGACGAAGCCGTCACGGGGTGGAACAAAAATACCCCGCACAGAGCGTGCAGGGAAAAGATCCTCCAAGGCGTTTCAAGGAGAACATCCGGGGGATTGCGAAGAAGGCCCGGCGCGATTACTGGTCGGAGAAGAGTTTGCCCCCCTTGGCCCAATTCTCCCGTTCCACTTCTTCGATGACGATATAAGTGTGCTCGCTCGGCTTGCCGGCCACACGCGCCAGCGTCTCGGAGAACTCGGCTACGATCTGGGCCTTCTGCTCCTTGGAGAGCTTCCCGATCAGCTTGAGATTGACATAAGGCATGACGCCTCCCTGCTGGAGCGGTGTGGCAGCCTTTGTTCTCGACTGGGCTTCGAACGAAGACTGGCTTGGGGCTTCGCTTTCAGCTTCGCCCTCATAAATGCCGAGGCGTTCCGTCTTCGCAATTCGCTTCGCCGCGACAAGAGCTTGGAGCGATTGGTGGGTTCTCTGCACGAGCCCGACTTCGCTGATCAGCTTCGTCGCGGCAGTCTTCGCTTCTCGATGCGCTTCAAGCGAACATATAATGATCGTTTCTCATCCTTAAACTGGCTTGCCAGGGCGTAGCTTGGAGCGATTCAGCCTAACTGAGTAAAGCCCGGCGTCGCCCTGAGGGCTATGCCGCGGCAGTCTTCGCTTTCCGCAGCGCTCCAAGCGAAGACTGGTGCCGAAGGGGGGAGTCGAACCCCCACGGGATTGCTCCCACTGGTCCCTGAAACCAGCGCGTCTACCAATTCCACCACTTCGGCACGGAACGAAAAGAAGTGAAGCAGATCTTACTGAAAGGGCCTCTTCTTTGTCAAGACAAAACCCGGAACCTCCGTGCGCCTCCCGAACCGCGGGATGTTTGCTGCCAGCCCGTTTACGCCGCTTGCCGCTCCTTAATCAGCTCGGCCTCAAAGACCCAGAATCGCGCCCCATTTTTCCAGGCATCCCGGGCCAGGCCGGCTTTGAACGCCAGGTGGCGGAGAGTCTCCTCCCGGTCCCATCCCTGCTCGACCGCTACCTGGGGGAGAAAGACGGCGCGGCGCCCATCTTTCTCGAGGATGATCCCGTGGGTGCCGGGAATGAACTCATCGGACGATGCGATTTCTCTTTTGGGGGTGAGCACCGATATTTCGATCTCAATCTGATCCAGTTCGGACGCCTTGAGGGGGGCGAAGCGGTAGTCCCGGGAGCAGGCCGAGAGGGCATTTTCCATGACGGATTGATACAGGGGGCGGATCGCCTCGATATAGCCGATGCAGCCCCGGAGCTCCCGGCCTTTCTCCAAAGTGA
>CALZGC010000120.1 GCA_945786985.1 uncultured Nitrospirota bacterium
CGCTTTAGATAATTCATGCCGCCTTCGGCGGCTACTAAAACAAGGTATCTTGAGGTGTTGCGGTGCTCAAATCCTCAACGTATGAAAAATACGCCTCCGGTTTTGCGCTCCTCACGCCTTGACCTGCGGCAAAATAGAAGCAACCTGAGCAGTTACCTTTTTGTGCGCAAACAGGAACCTGCCCCCCCGGCCCGGTTCGGCGTTAGAAGGGATTCAAAGACGACCCGGACATGTTACCAAGAAACCAATGATGTCACGGCCGTCCGCTGGATGATTCCTTGCGTCCCCCGGCCCGTATTACTTTCAGAAAGTCCGAACCGTAGCGTTCAAGCTTGATTTGACCGACCCCATTGATGTTGAGCAATTCCATCTCATCGCCAGGACGGGTCGCAGCCATCTCGACGAGGGTGGCGTCGCCGAAGATGACGTAAGGCGGCACCCTTGACTCGTCAGCCAACCGTTTCCGCAATGCCCGCAATGCCTGGAACAGCTCCTCGTCATATTCCACCCCCTCCATCCGCCCCGCCTTCGGTTTGCTCGGGGACTTTGGCTTCACACGCGGCTTGGCCAGAATCACGGGCTTCTCGCCGCGCAGCAGAGGGCGCGCGGTCTCCGTCAATTTCAGCACGGAGTAATTGCCCATGTCCTGTTTGAGGTAGTCGAGATGGACCAGCTGACGCAGGAGACTCCCCCAGGCGTCCCGGCTTAATTCCGACCCGATGCCGTACGTCGAGAGTTTCTCATGACCCAGATCGCGTATACGCTGCTTGTCGGCGCCCCGCAGCACATCGATGACGTGACCCATCCCGAAACGCTGGCCGACGCGATAGACACAGGATAGTGCCTTTTGTGCATCCTGGGTTGCATCGTAGCGTTCCGGGGGATTCAGGCAGACATCACAATTGCCGCAGTCTCTTTCCAGGCCCTCGCCGAAATAACCGAGCAGCACCCGACGCCGGCAGGTCAAGGCCTCGGCAAACCCGATCATGGCGTTCAGTTTATGCAGTTCAATCCGGTTCTGGGCCTCGCTGTTCCCTGTCTCGATGAGACCCCGCGCAAGGGCAACGTCTCCGTAACCTAAGAGCAGGAAAGCTTCCGCAGGAAGGCCATCCCGTCCGGAACGGCCGGTCTCCTGGTAATAGCTCTCAATGTTCCTGGGCAGATCGTAATGGACGACAAAGCGGACGTTCGGCTTGTCGATCCCCATGCCGAAAGCCACTGTGGCCGTCACCACCCGTACATCATCCTTCAGGAATGCCTCTTGCACGCGCTTGCGCTCGGCCGGGGCCAGTCCGGCATGGTAGGGTGATGCCGAAATCCCGGCTGCCGTCAGACGCTCTGCAAGCATCTCGACCCGTTTACGACTCAGCGCATAGACAATCCCGGCCTCATGGGGACGGGACTTCAGAAACGCCATCAGCTGATCGAACGGTTTGCGCTTTTCCACCACCGTGTAGCGGATATTGGGGCGGTCAAAACCTGCCGCGTAACAATGGGCCTGCTTCATGTCAAGGCGGTTCAGAACATCGGCCCGCGTCTGTTCATCGGCCGTCGCCGTCAGAGCGATCCTGGGGATCCCGGGGAAGAGACTGCGCAGGGAACCGAGTTGCAGATATTCGGGACGGAAATCGTGCCCCCACTGGGAAACACAATGGGCCTCGTCGATGGCAAAGAGGGCGATCGGGATTTCCCGAAGCCGATCGAGAAACGCGTCCTTCATCAAACGCTCCGGAGCAACGTAGAGCAGGTCCAGCGTCCCCGCGTGCAGGTCTCTTAACACCTGGCGGGCCTCTTCGCTCTGCAGAGACGAGTTGTAGAAGGCGGCCCCTACCCCGTTTGCGCGCAGCGCGTCCACCTGATCCTTCATCAGTGAGATCAGCGGAGAGACGACAATCCCCACACCGGACCGGTGCAGCGCCGGGATCTGATACACCAGCGACTTGCCCCCGCCGGTCGGCATCAGGACGAAAGCATCCTGTCCCTGAATCAGCGTTTCTATGATCTCCTTCTGATGCGGGCGAAAGGTGCTGTACCCAAACACACGGTGAAGGGTCTGCTCGTGGGTTTCAGTCATGGGCTGTCTCTCCTCTCCTTTGCGTGCCGATCTTTTGTCAATCCTGGAACATCCAAAGATGCTCCGCAGGTCTGCTTGTTTCTTGCAGGAATCGAGTGCCGGGCCATTTTGCGCTCAAAAACAGGGGCCCGATTACGCAAGAAACTCAGAATCTACCACCAGATGATGACTCTGTCCAGACGCAATCCTCATGGATGGAGGGAATTTTCTCATGGCTTGCAAGATTTCCGCAGCCACCCCGTCTATTTCGCTCAAAGAACAAGAGCAGGATGCGAGAGGAGGCCAATCATGAAAGTCGTCACTGTAAGCAATGACCCCTGTTTGTGCCGCGGAGACGTGGAGCGGGTGATGAAACGGATCGGGGCTTTCACTTTCCGTATTTGCCAATCGAAGCACGAATGCATCAGGACTGCCTGGGAAGATCTATGCCGGATAAAGCTGGTTCGGCGGGGGGAGGGGGCTCTGTAAGAGAAGGTGGCAGCCAGAAGATGCAGGAGTGGATCACGGGCAACCCGCTCGTCTCGGAGAGATTCCCCCGACCGGGACCGCCGTGTTACCCATGGGAAGAGCACCGTAGTCCAGGAGTCACTTACGTCCCTTCAAGTTACGGACGCAGCGTCGTCTCTTCTCTCATGGCCAGATGTTTATGATTCTTGATCTCTGCCATCCACTGTGCAGCACTGCCCATCTCCCGGGCTGCCCAGAATTGCTGCAAGGCTGCAAGATATGCCGCGTCGCACCGCTCCCCTTTCAAGGGATGCGTTTCCTTTTGCCGGACGGCCAGCACCGCCTCTTCGATCGACGTATGAGGATTATCATTCAGGAATCGGCCCACGGCTGCCGCACGCCGGGGATGCAGGATCCCTCCGGATCGAACGGGAAACGGATTTTTCGGGTCGGGGATGTAAGCCGTTTTCAGCAATATCTCTTTGATTTCAAGAATATTCAGATTGGGGTTTGCTCCGGCCACATTCATCACACCGTGGTTCCAGACGTACGGCGCCGCAAACGATGTACCGTCGGCGCACATGGTCCCGCCCCCCATGCGAGCTCCGCAGACTTGATATCCCGGTGCTAGAATATCCACTGATGTTTCACCAACATTGCTGAACGCGGCCAAGTCATATGTGGGGTAATCCGCATATCTGAGTTCGCTTGTTTCGAGGGCGCCCACTACAAGCGTATTATGATTGCCCAGCATCACCGGGATCAAACCACCTTTTAGTCTTATCGTGTCTACATTAAACCCGTTGCCTGCTATATGGGTTCCGTTTCCCGCCGAAACCAGGTGGAGCGTCTCCGGCGTGTTGTCGATCAGCTGTTTTATCCGGTTCAAGCGGGTTGCTCGTCCTTCGTAATCAAGAAACTCCCTGTCAAAGGTGAAGCTCATATTGGTGTATCGAACGCGATGCGCCTTAATAAATGCTTCGGCTCTCTGAAAGATCTCGTCAGAATTTGGATAAGTGATTTCCGAGACAGCCATGATCGCTACATCATCGCGTCCTTGTGTGGCCACCGATGCCACCAGGGTCCCATGGGAAACTGTGGGAAGACCATAGCGTGGCAACCGCAGGTCCGGTACCAGCTGGCCGAGGCGGGGATTGTCGGACACTCCAAAAATATCGTCCACAATACCGTTTTCGTCGTCATCGATACCGTTCAACACTTCTGCCGGATTTCTCCAAATCTTATGGGCCAGTTCTAAATGGGAAATGTCAATGCCACTGTCAAAGATCAGAAGAGGCGTCCGTGTGGTATCCTCTGAAAGCGAAAGGCGCCGTTGGATTTCTTTTTCGGGCAAATTCGACTCCCCATAAAGCGCTTTAAGGTCGATCGCCTTTACCTCCTTGTAGTCCTGCGTTACGACTCCCTCTTTATTTGCCACCATCATCCGGTTGACCGATGGAAGGCATTCGGTCTTATCCAATGTGTCCATGTCCGCGGATTCATCATAGTCGAAGAGGGCAACTGTTTCTAAGTGTTCCTTTTCATCAAAGAGGCGCCTTTGCTCCACCAAAGAGGAATTGGGCCGATAGACGTCGATTTGCCTCAATGTATTTTCTTTATCCTTATCAAAAAAGTAGTGCCATGTTTCTATTTTCTGATCCAGGTCGCGATTTGCTTCGCAAACCTGGAACAAATCCTTCCGAACAGAAAAGGCCTTCTCGCCGTGAAAGATCATTTTGTGAATGAAATACTTGGACCCCTCATCCAGGTACTCCACGAGCGTCTTTTCCCACGGCTTATTGTTCCAGTAGACTATCTTGTCGGCCAGGCCGTCGTTGCCATCAGAGATTTTCGCTATGGCATCAGGATCTTGCGCAATCATTCCTTGAAAGATTTTCGGCTGGGATTCGGCAGCGTGTGACACATTGTCGTCTTCAGGATGCCCGGCAAAGCTCCAATGCATTACATCATCACCGGCAATTGCAACGCAAAGACCAAGAAATACCGCTGATATCCTCAAAGTCATGGCCATGGGGTGTCCCGAATAATATGGGTGTGAAGACATTGGTGAAATCGGCATTTCCTCTAAAAAAATTTACGGCTGCCGAATAGCCTTGGTTGAATATTTGATTGGCTAGATGAACTCTCGTGCTGAAACCCAGATCATCTGATCATATTGATAGGATAAATCGAGCCTCTTTCCAGCGTCAAGACAAGAAACCCCCTCATTTGCGCTGGATTGCGTTAGCCCGGATATTGCATGAGTGATCGTCATGAGAGGCCGTAGAGGCACCACAGGCAAGGCGCAGAACATTTTCTGGCTGAAGACATGTTGGAATATTTCAAGTGGCTCTGTTCGCAAATATGGTGAAGTATCGAGAGGGTCGTAGCGCGATCTCCTCAAGGCGCGCGACTGAGGCGTACCCCCTGTGGTACGTCGCAGGGAGTGCAACGCAGAGTAGGGCGCGCTACGGCACTCGAATACCACTGTATTTACGAATAGGGCCACCAGATCAGGAAATTTTCTGTAACGCCGCCTGTGGCAGACTATCCGGCCTCGTAATAGATTTGCTCATGCAATATCCGGGCTAGCCTGCTCTGAATGTGATTCGGACTCTCTTTTGAAAACTTACGTAGGACAATGCCCGAGGTGCTGCCACAGATCGTCCATGGCTCTGCGGACAGGGGCGGACTCCCGATGAGATCACCCTCGATATTGACAAGAGAAGGCGGCCTTGGACATTTTGGCGGGAAAAGTTCAGCTGACCCTGCATGGGGCAATCGCTGCGAAAGGAAAGACGGGACTCCCATCGCCCAATCGCTTTATGCGCAACTTCACATCGAGAGGAAGAATATAAGGGACTCTATACAAAGCGTGTGAAATAAATTCGCATCCAAAGCGGTAGAACAAAGCAGACCGACTCGCGACGAAGTCGAGGCGTGAGGCGTACTAATCGTACGCTGCAACAACGAGACGAGGAAGCAACAAAGGTATGTGAAGTTATGGCGCTCTGGATCATAGGCATCGGCGGGAGAAGAAGCGGGGTGTAAAACTTCTCATTTTACAAACGAACAAGGTCCGCTCAAAATCTATCCAGGGAGGGCGGCTGGCACTTTCATATTCTCTCTGCCACCGGACCTCTCAGCGGCGCAGCCATCATTCGCAAAGGGGGTCAGCTGCTCTTCCCTCTGGCTCTCTTCGAACTCCATGCAGCCGCCTTGTGGGCTTCATTTACCTCGCCGTATTGAATGAGCGCTTGAACAGCTCGTCTATAGCCTGTCGGCCCTCGTCGCTCAAATATCGGGTTCCGGTAACGGCAAGCGTCTTGTGACAAATGACCGGGTCTTCCGTGATCCATTCATTGTGTACCCAGGAGACCCACTCCTTTCTTTCCTGCTCGAACAAATGGACAGGCCTGTTGAACAATCTTGCGAGCTCAATACCCCAACCGGTGCCGCCTTTGACAGTGCCGTTCGACAATAGCCAGCCGGCAGAAAAGACCTGGTAACCGCTGTTCACAATATGGAACTGAACCTGAAATATCTTCTGCATGGTGGGTGTCGCTGCGAAGGAACGTTCCATCCGTTTTCGGATAATATCCAGACCGACGGTGCCGCGGATCAGTTCCTCGCCGGACAAGATGCACAGTCCACGCTCACGGTTTATCCCATGTCCTTCGAAATTGAAGGTCACTTCCTGCAGGCCCCACTTCTCCGCCGTTTTTCCGAAATACGCCTCCGTGCCCTTGTGCCCGCCGGTATACACCGTGACCGTATTGGCTTCCAACATGATTTCCCCCTTTGTGATGTTTGTTGATTGACCGTCTATGATGAGAAATACAGGAATGAACGCTTGCCTTTAAATATAAGTTGCCTTTCCCAACAAACTGCTTCTCTGAGCGTTTACCAAAATCCGTTTAGACCAATTATTGTAGGTTCCATCCGCTTTGTAAAGAAAAAAGGCGCGGCTGGAGAGTTGCTCCGTTTCAGTCCTCGCGCCTGAACCGGGCGTTCTCCCCTCCGCCCGATTCTATCCCCATGCAACCGGATCAACTTTATAATAATTTCTTAATTCTTCGTAAAGCTCCGGGTGGGCCTTTTTCATCTGTTTTGGCTTCTCGAAAAAGGTCTCGGTCGCCACGGCGAAGAACTCCGCGGGATCGGTTGCACCGTATTCGTCCATCACGGTCTTTCGACCGCGTGCCGATTTCCGGCGGAGTGTCTCATACTCAGCGCTCAGCACCCGGGCCCAGGGAATATAGTGTGATCGTTGTTCAAGGATCGGGGCGCCGTCGGAACTGTTGTCCTCCTGGTCGAGTTGGTGGGCAAATTCATGAAGGACCAGGTTCTGTCCGTCTTTCCAGTCTCTGGCGCCATGCTTTACATGGTCCCACGCGAGGACCACCGATCCCGTCGTCCACGACTCTCCCAATCGGACCTCCGGGGATTCCTCGTGTGCATCGGGTGGAAAGAGAGAGGACTCCTTGGTCCTGTATGCGTCCGGGTAAAGAAGGATCGAATAGAGCTTTGGATAGACATCCATCTCCCGGTTCAAGAGCAGCATGCAGGCCTGACCGGCGACGGTGACCTTCATTTCATCGGTGATTTCAAGCCCCCCCAATCCTTCGAACCGCTTCTCCGCTATAAAGATAGTGATGTAGCCGTGGAGCTGATCTTTCAGGGGATCCGGCATCCGTCCGTACAAAGGGAGATTCCTTCGAAGAATAGTGCGCCACGCTACCGGGAACGGGCTGGCCTGCAGTTTCCTGCGACGCACCCGTCGCAGACGTCGTCTGCCCACCGCCACCCCGGCGACGATGAGGCCTAAAGCCAAAAACAAGAAAAAACTCTTCATGGCTGCGCACTCAAGACAACACTGGGCCCTTGCGCGACCAACTGCCGGTGGGCACTCGTAGATTGGCCCGCCGTTAGCATGCACGAAAACTCCCAGGACCTTTCCGTCGGCAAGAATCGATCCCCCTCTGATTCGCGTGAACCAGGCATGGCGTCATTAGTAGAATCGCAGAAAGAGAGGCGCGATAAAATCAAGGCGTGCGGCATACCGATGGTGCGCTGCAACCACGAAACGAGGAAGCAGCCGGGGGAGCATTAAATTGTATCACTCCCTATAGATGTTTGCTTAGCACTCGTCAAACATCTACGCTGCTTCCCGGCCTTTCCTGGAAATAACACCGAGCTGCTGCAGCATGCCCAAGGTATCCCAGACGTTCCAGCTTTCTACAATCTTCCCGTCGGCGATACGGTGAATCCAGATCCCCGGCACCACCACGGCTTTGCCGGTTGGCGGGATGGGAGGATCGCCCTGCAGTTCCTCCGTTTGCGTGCCGCGGCCAACCCAACGGGTCACGACCTTATCGCCTTCTGCGATCATATCCTCAATGTGCCAGTGCGCATCAGGAAAGGCTTTGTGATAGATCGCTATCGTTTGTTGCACTCCCTCCGGTCCCGGCGATATTCCCGGAATGGAAGGATCATGTGCGATGTGATCGCCGGCGAAGAGTGCCTCGGCGACACCCATATTTCTTGCGTTGCAGAGTTCGTGGAAAAAGCGTCGGACGATCGCTCTGTTTGCCTGTGCGGACATGGTGATTTCTCCTTCTCTTCTTTTTCCTGGGGGACATGAAAGGGGCCCCGCTAACCTCTATTGATCTTCCCTTTCAGGTTCCTCCGGGATGAGCTGAAGACGTTTCGCCCGTTTTTCCCATTGGGCCCGGGCCAGCGCCTGCATATCCACGGTCTTATCTGATTCATCGACTATCTCCAGCCCCAGAAGGGTCTCGACCACATCCTCCAGGGTGGCAATCCCTTCCACGCCGCCGTACTCGTCCACCACGAGAACGATATGTTTCCGCTGGTCCAGAAGATACTCCAGGAATTCGGAGAGGTCAACCGTGCCGGGGAATGCGTCGAGGGGCCGTTTGAACTCATGCAGGTGGGTCTCGATCTGACCTCTTGCGTGGGCCAGGACAAGATCGTCCTTGAGCGCAAAGCCGGTAATGTCATCACGGTCTTTCGCATAGATGGGAATTCGAGAGAAGTGGGCTTCCGGATAGCTCTCGAGAAACTCACCGATGCTCAGATCCTCGTGCAAAGCAAAGACCACCGTACGGGGGGTCATGATGTCCCGTATCTTCAAAGTGGGGAATCGAAAAAGATTTTTCAGGATGCGGGACTCCTTGGCCTCCAGCGCTCCTTCCCGGGCGCCTAGGTCGGCCAGGGCCGCGAACTCTTCTCGTCTGAAGATCTTTGTCTTCCCCTTTCCTGAAAAGAGCTTGGTAAGCTGCTCGGACAGTAACACCAGAGGATAGAGCACCCAAACCAGGACCCGGACAAATCGTCCCACCCACGGGGCGAGGGCACGCCAATAAGTGGCGCCCAGGGTCTTGGGAATGATCTCCGATATTACCAGGATCAGCAGCGTCAGCACGGCCGAGGCGATGCCGATATAGGCGCTCCCGAAAACCTGGGCCGCCTGGGCCCCGGCCCCCACGGCGCCGACGGTGTGGGCAATGGTGTTCAGACTGAGGATCGCGGCGAGGGGGCGGTCCACGTCTTCTTTGAGCCTGCGCAGGAGCTTTCCGGCCGGTTGCCCCTGCTTTTCCAGGTTCACGATGAAAGAGGGAGTCGTGCTCAGCAGCACCGCCTCCGCGATGGAGCAGAGAAACGAAAAGACCAGGGCAATCAGGACATAAACAATGAGCAGTGTCATTGAGCGGCCTCAATCAAACTCTCGGCCCCACGATACCTCTTCCCACATCGAACCGTTGCGTATAATGACATCTGGTGAACGAAACCCGCTTTCCGGAATACACGGACTGCTTCTGTATGGTTTGACGGAACAGCTGCCAACAGGCGTCCTGTCTCACTCCGGGTTGCTGGAAGGCACTGTCGGCTCTTTCCTGATTCTGTTTTCCGGCTCAGTTAAACAGTCCGCTCCCTTCATTGCACCCGTTTCATTGCATACCCTTCGTCTAGTCTCATGCGTGGACACCTAGTTTACCGTAATCACGGAAAAGGGCAAATAATAGCATCTCCATAGACGGATCGCCCCGGGGAATGCTTCGTTTGAAACGGCGTAACAGAGCCACCCAAAGACCAGCGGTTCACGCCAGTCATGAATCAATTGCATTCAGCATCCACCGCGCTCTCTTCGGTTAGATTGCCTTCAGCCCCGTCCTTGCGATTCTGAAGTAAGTGCCCCTCACCCTTCAGCCTTTTGATGATCGGGGGTATGAAAAGGGAAAAAACGAAGAGTGCGACAGAGAAGAAGGCTTTCCATGAAAAGAGTTGTGCCCAGTTTCCACCGGCCCAGACCTCTTTGAGCGTCCCGATGAAGAAGGCCGCGCTGGCACCCGCCATCGCCCCGATCCAGACATAGACAAAGCCCCAGCCGGCCCCGAACAGAACCGCCCCGATGGCACCCAACACGGTCCCCGGCACGAACAGACAGACCCCGCCGCATAGATCATCATGAAGACAAAGGGCGCCCAGAAACCGACCCTTTCCATGAAACCTGCCAGTTGCTCGGCGGTAAGGAATCCCCTCACGGGAGTGAAGCGAACGATCGCAATGCCGGCCACAATCAGGGTGCCAAGAAGAAACGCCTTGATTCTGGCCTTCTTTTGTGCCGTTTCGGGTTGCATGATCGGTTGGCTCTCGCGAATTTGCTACCACCCTCGCGACGGGAGGGCCCCCTCGCAAGTCCGGGGTGCGGCGCCGCCGGAAGACTGCCCGGCCCTGGACGGACAGCAGGCAGGCGCACGTGAGGTGCTCCGATATCCCCTGCCCGTATCATTCCTCCCGCAAACGGCCGAAGATCCCTTTCTTCTGCGGTTCAGGCGGCGGAAGGCCGAGGCTGCTGCAGATCACGCCCTCCAGTTTCTCTTCCGAGATGTCCGACCCTTCGACCGCAATCTCGTCCCCGACCATGACGGCCGGAGCCACAGGAAGATCGAGTTCAAAATACTCGTCCGTCTGAAATTCTGCTCTCGGTTTGGAAATGCATTCGATTTCGACGTCGTATTTTCCGCCCAACCTGGGCATCATCTCGTCGAAATGCTTTCACGGTTTGCCCTTCGGCTCGTTGACAAAGAACCTGATCTTCAGCATGGTCATACCTCCTTCGAGAATGGATGGGTGGAACATGACAGACACCAAGAGCCGTTAAGGGCTCTGCCCTTTTCTGGCCTCTGCCATGTGGGTCAGGAGCTGATCGGTCGACAGGAAATCCACCACCCGAAGATCCCGCCGCTCGTTTCCGTCACGGTCGAGGAAGACCACTGTCGGGACACCCTTGACCGCATATTCTTGCAACAGCTTCTCATGAACGGGATTGCCTCTCTTGGTGAGATCGACCTTCACTGCAATGAAGTCACCCGCGACCTGCTTGACGATCCGGGGGTCGCGAAAAGTGATCTCACCCAATTGCCGACAGGGCGCGCACCATGTGGCATAGAAATCGATAATCACCGGCTTGTGCATCCGGCTTGCCTCGGCCAGCAGCTCCTCGGACCAGGGCTGCCAGGTGACGCCGGGGCCTTTCAGGATCCATCCGCCGACCAGCAGGGTGGCCATGACCAGTCCTGCGGCCGCGATGGCTCCCTTGAGCCAGTCGATGGTCTTCATACCGGCTTCGGTTTTGACCATCCACCCCAGATGCACGGCACCGGCCGCGGCAACCGCCGCCAACAGAAAGATTGCAGCAGTTTTCGGCAGGATGGGCCCGACAAAATAGGCCGCCATCCCCACCAGGATCCAGCCCATGAGTTTTCGCACCCACAACATCCAGTTGCCGGATCGGGGCAGTCTGTTTATCTGTCCGGAGAAGATGGCCAGCGTGAACAAGGGCAAACCGAGGCCGAGGCTGAGGGTAAAGAAGACCAGGAAGCCCAACAGCGGACTGCCCATGCCGGCCACCCAAGTGAGTAACCCCAATACGAACGGTCCGATGCAGGGAGCGGCCACAACGCCCAGAGTCAACCCCATGAAGAGGCTGCCGAAATACCCTGCGTAGGACTTGGACGCGGCCTGGGTAAGACCGCTCGGCAGCCGCAACTCCCAGAACCCGAGAAGGCTCATGGCAAAATAGACCAGAATGGCCGCCACCGAGGCGAGCACCAGGGGGTTTTGCAGCAGAGCCCCCATGAGCCCGCCGGTCATGGCCGCCGCCACGCCCAGCAGGGAATTGGTGAGCGACAAACCGCCGATGTAGCAGATGCCGTGGGTGATCAGGCCGGCCAGTCCCTTCCCGCTGCGACCCACAAAATACGACACGGTGATGGGAATGAGGGGGTAAACGCAGGGGGTGAGATTCAGCGCCATACCTCCGGCGAAGATACCGAGTAGCGTCCAGAGCATCGCCCAACCGTGAATGGGGCGAGGCGGGGCTGATTCCGACGCCTGTTCAGAAAGTCCTGCCGGAGCACTGTCGACCGGAAAGCCCTTCGCGTGCCATTCGGGATATCCTAACGGATCACGGTAGACCTTGTGGTAACCAAGCTGAACGGCCAACCTGGCCGCGGCGTCGCTGCGGGCTCACGCAAGACCCGCTCAGTAGAAGACCATCAAGCGATTCTTATCCGGTCCAAGAAAGGCTTCGAGCGCGCCCCGTTTACGCCATTCGGCCCACCGGCTCGGTTCCATGGGAAAGTTGACGGCACGCACAATATGGCCCGTTCGATATTCCCACTCCTGTCGGGTATCGACCAGGTAGAGACCCTGGGGATCCTGCCCGTATGCCTCCCAAAGCTCGTCCGTCTTGATGAGTTGATAGCCACCTGCAGCAGCTTCGGCCACGACGTGCTCCCAGGAGGTTGTCTTCAGCGTCACCGGACGATTGCCGTACCAGAGCATCCCCACCGTGACCGCCACGGCGGCCAGGGCGAAAACAGCTCTTGTCCCATCTTTCATGACTCACCCTTGCTGGATTTTGCCTTCTCTTTGCAATTTCGTGATAAGAAATTCAGCACCGGAACGCGAGACCCCCAGTCCGTCGGCAAGATCAGCGGGATTCAAGGCTTTGGTTCTCTTGATAAAAGAGATCACCTCGCTCTCCAACTCTTCGAGCCAGTTTTCAAAAAGCACCAGTACTTCGGGCTCCGCGACGGCCGAGAGCTGTCGCGATTGGGTCACTTTGTCCACCAGGTTCTGGCACATCTTCGTTGGGTCGACACCTTCGCCCATGCATTTGGCCAGTCAGAGATGGTCCATGCTGGTCACCTGATCTGCTGCAGGCTCCCCGACCAGGTCCATCACAAATTCGAGACGGGCCTCTTCATCCAGGAGCGGAAAGAGATCCTGCATGACTCGTCCAAGCGCTGAAGCCGCTTCCTGTGGCTCCATGGTTTCGATGCATTCCTTGATCTTCTCGAAGCTCATTGTGCCATCTCTCCCTGCTAAAAAGAGTTTCTCTCTGCCAGAAGGTCCGCAGCGAGTGCGTCCAGTGCTCGCAGAATCTCGATGATTCTGAGGTCTGCCGTCTGGTAGTAGATAAACGGACCGTTTCGCTCCACCTTGACGAGGAGAGCCCTCTTGAGCTCCTTGAGATGGTGTGACACGAGGGGCTGGGAAAGCGAAAGTTCCTCGACAATCTGGGTCACGGATTTCTTGCCGTTGCCGACACACAACAGGATACGAAGTCGATTCTCTTCAGACAGGCTCTTGGCCAGAAAAGCGGTCGAGTCGAGTCGGAGATGGTTTGCCTCCAAACCATCTGTTGTTTTTCTCCCCAATGGGATCTCCCTGGAGTACGGCTCTAACCTGAATAAGCGCATCAATACACACTTATATATTGATCAGGCAGCTTTGTCAAGCGTCAACGGCAAATATCTTCTTAACTCTTCCTGCCGGCCCGCTCTCGAAGGCATCCCCCACCCAGATTTGTAATCTGCAGGATCCTACTGCAGTTCGCCATAAGGCCGCGAAGCGTAACTTTTATGTGACATGCTGGTAGTTGATTTGTAATCCGGTGATTACACATTGAACGGGTTCAACAATCCAGCAAGAGCCGACCATTCCGAAAAACTGCTGTTTATCAATACGTTAAAAGACAGATGCAGAGTTGGCACAGACCTTGCTCTTATGAATTAACAAGAACGAACACTTAATCACCTCACAAGAAGCAAGGAGGATATCATGAATACAACTCAAACCAACACCATCAAGACGGGAATGAAAATCGGGGCCATGATCGGCGGAGTCGCATTCCTCATCTTCGGAATCGTTCCCGCTTTCCACTATGGCGGCATGGGTACCGTGATGCTCCTGAGCAAACTGGCCGGCGGGCCGCTTGAGTTTACGCTCGCTCTTCGGATGATCGTAGTACTCGGGGTTCTCGTCGGGATGTTCTGTCTCGGATCCCTGAGCCTCGTGCTCGGTGCCGTCGCAGGGACGGCCTCCGGATACCTGGTGAGTGCCCTGTCTCCGGCCGTTGCTCATCGAGCAGAAGCGGAGCAGGCGGCAGCAAAGAACTGAGACGTTTCCGTCCACAACACCCGGGCCCGGACAACAGATTTGCTCATTCAAGATCTGGGCTAAAGAGACCCTTCGTCTGGAAACAGGCGGGGGTCTTTCTTTTTGCAGAGGCCCCTTAAGAGCCGGGAGTACTGCGATAGAACTATCATGGGCCCTTTGATAAAGAATCCGTAGGAAAAACAAGATATTGTCGAAAAAAAAAGCAGACGCCTATCCCGCCCTCAGGTTATAATTCAAATAACAAATAATTGGCAACCTTTGTTGCCAGAATCCTATTTGTTCGCAAAGCTCAAGCCCGATCCAAGAATAAAACGCCAGGACGGCAGCAATTGTCGATCAGAGTTGTCCTTGGTTTGCCATGTTGATGGCATTAGAGACTTGCACTGTCAGGGAGGTATCTGTCCGTCCTTCGGCGGGACACACAAGCCGCCGCCTTCAAGGAAAGTCGAGGTTGCCATGAGGTTTCTGATCTGTTTTCTGATCATCATTGTTCTGCCGGGTTTTTCCTCCGCCACCGAGTTAACCATAGGCCTTATTCCTGAACAAAATGTATTCAAACAGATGAAGAGGTATAAACCCATTGGAGAATATATAGAGAAAAAGACAGGAATCGCCATCACTTTCACGATCCTTCCACGGTACGGCAATATCATTGAAAGTTTTGAGCGGAAGAAGTTGGACGGCGCATTCTGGGGCAGTTTTACGGGCGCCATGGCCATTAGGAAGCTGGGGATCCAGCCCGTGGCAAGGCCCGTAAACCTTGATGGAACGTCCTCTTACCACGGCTACATATTCGTGCATAAAGACAGTGTGATCCACAGCATTGAAGGCATGAGACAGTCCGTGATTGCTTTTGTCGACAAGGCCACGACCGCAGGATATGTCTTTCCCACGGCCTATTTCAAGGAACGGGGTGTGAAGGAGATGAACACCTATTTCAGAGAACACTATTTTACAGGGAGTCATGACGCCGCCATCTATGCTGTGCTGAACAAGGAAGCGGAAGTCGGCTGTGCAAAAAACACCATATTCGACATGCTCGCATACGAGAACTCGGCTGTAAGAGACGATCTGGTTGTTCTTGCTAAGTCCCCGGACGTCCCATCCAACGGCCTTGGGTTGAGAAGAAATATTGCCCCGGCAGTCAAAGAAAAAATCGAGCAGGTGCTCCTTGAAATGGACCGTGATCCGGAAGGAAGAGAGGTCCTGAAAGAATTCGGCGTGATCAAGTTTATAAGAACGACGGAAGAGGACTATGGCCCGGTCTTCGAGCTTGCCCGAAAGGCTGGAATCGACCTCAAGAGATATGAGTATACCAATGATTAAGTGCCCTATTCCTAAATACGCTCGCATTCGAGTGCCGTAGCGCGCCCTCCTCTGCGTTGCGCTCCCCGCGACGTACCACAGGGGGTAGGCCTCAGTCATGCGCCTTGATGAGACAGCGCTACAACCCTCTCAATGCGTGACCATATTCATGAACAGGACCACTAGGCAGGAAGGTTCGTAAATGAAACGAAGAATCATCCTATCCTTACTCGCCATTTTCGCCTTTTTTACTATCGGTGCAGCTGTCGCTGTTATCTATGTGGCCAATGCTGCGTCAGGGTTCAACCATGTGATAGAAATGCATCAGGTCGAGCAGTTCAGGCGGGACTTGGTCATCAATACGCAACTCGTTCAAAACAACCTTTTTGCTGTCCACACACCTTTGGCCGAAGACCTTGACGCGATTGTGCAACATTTTGCCAAACTTGAAGAGTCGGCAAAGAAATGTACTTCCTGCCATCATCCTTCAGGCTTATCTGAGCAGATATCTGAAATACAATTTCTCGTTAACGACTATGAGAGGAAATTGAGCTTCTACATAACCACCCGTGCAAACTCGCAACGGGCTCGGCATCTTCAGGCCGAGGCAGTTGAAGTCGGTGACAGGTTGCTGAATATCACAGGAGATATGTCTCACATAGCAACCCATCACATTGATGCAGAAAAGAAGCTGCTCCTTCAGAGGATCGGCAGAGCAAAGTCGGTGCTGTTCCTGACCCTCATGGTGACTTTCTGCCTGGGCATCCTGGTCGCGACGATCCTGACAAAATCGGTTACCCGCCCCATCGAACAGCTGGTCAAGGTGACCCGAATGATTACGTCAGGTAATCTGGGGGCGACAATTCCCTACAAGGACAACACGGAATTCGGTGAGCTTGCCGGGCATTTTAATAATATGAGTATTGCTGTTAAAGACGGATATGAAAAAATCCAGGATGAAATCAACGAACGCTTGCAGGTACAATCGGCGCTGATGAAATCCGAGAAATTTCTCAGAATTATCTTTGAAAGTATCAGAGATCCCTTCTGTATTCTTGACACAAACTATAACATCGTAAAGGCAAATGAGGCCTATGCGGAGATGCAGGGCACTGCGATTGAGGCTCTTGTCGGGAAGGTTTGTTATGAGGTACTGCACGGCAGGGATGGCATTTGCGACAACTGTGTCGTGGAAAGATCTCTAAAGTCGGGGGATCCCTGTGCCAAGGAAAAGGTGTATATATCGGAAGATGACCAGAAGATATGGTATCAGATTTACACGTATCCCATTATTGGGGAAACGGGCATTGTTTCTCATATCATTGAATATACAAGAGACATTACTGACCGTAAAGTTGCAGAAGAATCACTGAAAGCAAGTGAGCAACGGTACATGCTTGCGGCCAATGGGGCCAATGACGGATTGTGGGACTGGTTCCTGGAATCCAATTCGATTTATTTTTCCCCGAGATGGAAAGCCATAATTGGTTTTGTGAACAATGAGATTTCTCACAAACCGAACGAGTGGCTGGAAAGAGTACACCCCCATGACCGCGTGCAAGTAGAGAATACCCTATCCGCTCATATCAACGGACGTACACCGCATTTCCGAAGTGAACACCGTATACTGCACAAAGACGGAGCGTATATCTGGGTGCTGAGTCGTGGACTTGCCGTCCAAGACAGCTCAGGAAAGGCATACCGGATGGCCGGCTCTATGACGGACATTACCGAGCGTAAACAGGCCGATGAACAGTTAATCTTCGATGCCCTCCACGATTCTCTCACCGGTCTTCCCAACAGGACGCTTTTTATGGATCGTCTCACCCATGCAGTGGGTCGTGAAAAGCGTAATAAGGAAGCCCCCATGGCCGTGCTGTTCATGGACGTGGATCGCTTCAAGGTCGTCAATGACAGCCTTGGACACACGACAGGAGATAAGTTGCTGATAGCAGTGAGTGAAAGGCTTTCAGAGACTCTGCGTCAGGGCGACACATTCGCCCGTCTGGGTGGTGATGAATTTTCTGTCCTTCTTGAAGACGTAAAGAACAGGGGAGAGGCCCTGAGCCTTGCGGAGCGGATGCAAGCTCAGTTGGAGAAACCCTTTCACGTAAACGGAAAGGAAATCTATACATCCGTCAGTATCGGGATCGCCTTCAGTTCGTCTGAACACCATCAACCGGAGCATCTGTTACGCAACGCAGACATTGCCATGTATCATGCCAAGACCGCCGGTGATTCAAGATGCGCAGTATTTGATACAGGCATGTATACCAATGCCGTGGGACGACTACAGTTGGAAACCGATCTGCGTCAGGCTATCAAGAAGAAGGATTTTTGTCTTCATTACCAGCCCATTGTAACGATGAAGAACGGAACCATTGTCGGATATGAGGCCCTGGTGAGGTGGCAGCACAGTGATCGTGGTCTCATCTATCCCTCTGAATTTATTCATATCGCTGAAGAAACGGGATTGATCAAAGAACTCGGCCAGTGGATTCTTCAGGAATCGTGCAGACAATTGAAAACATGGCAAAGGTCTTTGCCCGATGGTGCTCCTTTAACGGTCAGTGTGAACATATCCAGTAAGCAGTTGCTGCCAAATTTTGTGGATCAGATAAAGGATACGCTGAAGGATGCAGGCCTGGCACCGGGCGGCGTGGTGCTGGAGATCACTGAGAGCATTATCATGGAGAATGCCGAAGTCATAGCCCCCATGTTGACGCAGCTGAGGGAGCTTGATGTTAAAATACATATTGACGATTTTGGTACGGGTTACTCATCCTTGAGTTATCTGCACCAGTTTCCCTTTGATGTGCTGAAAATCGACCGTTCTTTTGTTCAGCGACTCGGTGAACGTGGGGAGAACCTGGAGATTGTGAAAGCAATCATCACTCTGGCAAACAGCCTGAACATGGAAGTGATTGCCGAGGGGATTGAAACTGAAAACCAGCGCTTGAAACTCGAAGAGTTGGGATGTCAATATATGCAGGGCTATATGATTTCCCACCCGCTGGATGTCAAAGATATCAAGGCTTCATTGAGGCGCGGGAAATATGACTTGAGTGCTCTCCTGCCCGGATAGTTTCCGTGACTCTACCGGGGTCTGTCCGTCTCGAAGTTCTTTCCGGCAAACATTGCCCCGGCCGGCACGGATCCCTCGCTTCAACGAAGCAGCTTATCTCGTATATTTTTCCCGCAACATACGACCGCCGTCGATTGCCAGGAATGGGCTGCAAGGCTATACTCCGGCATCATCGTTCATGGAGGTTTTTGGGCCGTAACTCGGAATTAAGAGGGACGGCCGAATTGCTTCAACGTGGAAGCAACGCTCCTGGAATCTGATTAACAAAGAGGACATTGCCCCCATCGTTTCATATCAACTGCATAGACACCTGGAAGGAGGTGTGCTATGAAAAATAAAGCCAAGAAGAAGAAGGCAGCCGCATATCCGTCGCTGCATAAAAATGTCAACATCGACGGGTTGGAGATCTTCTATCGCGAGGCCGGTCCAAAGAATCGACAGACCCTGCTTCTATTATGACAAACGAACGACCTTGTCGATGGCCTTCTGGAGGCGAATCGCATCAACCGCAGCGATCGCCTTGAGGATCTTCACGCCGATATGCGGGCATTCCTCCACAAACGCTTCGAGCGTTTCGCGGGGGACCGTCAACAGTTCGGTATCCTCCAATGCGACGACGCTGCCGTAACTGCCCCGGCGTCGCAACGCGGAGAAATCCCCGATATGGGCGCCTTTGTCCAGGACGGCAATTAACATGTCTTTCCCCGAGTGTTCCGTCCGTTTCTTGACCTCCAGCCGTCCCGACGCCACGATACCGATCACGTTCATGGTCTCCCCTTCCTCAAAACAGATCGTGTCGGCCGGAAACCTCTTTCTTTGGAACAACGGAGCCAGCTTCACCCTCTCGTCATTATTAAGAATCTGAAGGATACCGATCCGGTCGACGGCAGTCTCAACGACTTGGTGAATGAGTTGTTCCATAATCTAAAACCTGCCTCACCACCGGCCCCGTTAGAAACGGTTTTTGTTTCTGATGGGGCAATGGCACCAAGGGCACAAAGAAAGACACTTCAGCCCCCACGGTAAATGGCCTTCAGCCTTCTACCTTTTATCTACCGCCTCTTTGCTATTTGCTATTTGCCTGCCTCCCTTCACCTAACCATTCGTTTAGGGATCTGTCAAGAATCAGGGGGCAGAACATTAGAATGACACAGTGAATTGACATTCAGGCAGTCCGCCGGCCTCCAAAGAGACGGGGCCGTGGCGTTGGCCAACACGTTCTTTCTTGTGCCTTTACCGCGAAGCAGCTTTCCTCCGCGTCCTCTGCGTTCTCTGCGGTAAGATCACTTTTAGGACTTCCCTTGCGGATGTGTAGACTATCTTCTCTATAAATTCTCCCCGCTGGCAAAGAGTCTGAATTGCGGGGTATCCTCAAAAAACTCGCTGTATATGATTCCGCTACCGGTTAACCCCGCACTGTATCCGCAGGCCCCGTTGAAGCTCCCGCTGGTGCCAAACACGCTGGTCACCAGCACCGGGGTGTTGCTTGCATCACTCTCCCGCTCCACCAGCTCAGACTGCTTGAGCGTGGCGATATCCGCGCTAAGGTCGGTTACGCGAAAGGCAAGACACCCCAGGTAGAAGTCGTTTTCCGTCGGGGTAACGATGAGATAGGTCTGGCTTCCCACCTGAACCAACTCGGGTGCGGAGAAACCGTCGTAACTTGCCCCGAAAAGGTTGGCTTCCGTATCGTCCAAGAGGTCCCCGATGTAATCACACGTGGTAAAGTCGTGGCTGCAAAACATAAGGACGATCTTCCCCGGGGATAAGAGTTTCCCGCACCTCATACTGATGAAGAGCCCGTTCTCTGTCGCGATCATTCCGGGCTCGGTAAAAACGGCGCACTCTCCGAGCTCATCGGGCCCCGGGAACAGCACGTCGAGCTGAAATTCGGGGGGGCCGAGGATCACGTCAACAGCGCTGTTGTAGATGTTCCCTGCAAAAAGCTTCCTCTCCGTGCTCCCCTGGAGACTGTCCGGCGGTGACGCGGATGTCTTCAATGCGATCCATCCGTTTTCAAAAAACCGGTCCGTAATACCTGTCACGCTATTGTAACCACCCAGGTATTGGTGCCAGACCATCTTCCAGGTTTGCCCCGGAACCGTATCGAAGGGGTCGTATTTCAGGTTCGAGACTTCCTGCTGCCACACCGAAATCGTGTAGGGTGAGGGGAGGGACGGGCCTGTAAGGGCCGGATTGACCGCGTTCCCGGAATCGTTCCAGGTTGCGCCCGCATCATCGGAAAAGGCGACCCTTGTATTGATCTGATTCACACTGTTTTGAACGGGGGAAGGCACGACTTCGGAGTAGCTCATCCAGATCCGTCTGCTGCCGTCTTCGGCCGGGGACGGGTCGAAGACACCGTTCGGGCCGACCCCGGGCACTTCTATCCGCGCGGGCAAAAGATCACCGGTGGTACCACCGCCTCCATCTCCGCCTCCACCCCCACCGCAGCCGGCAGCAAG
>CALZGC010000121.1 GCA_945786985.1 uncultured Nitrospirota bacterium
TAGGTGGCATAGCGGTTATCCTGCAGATTCGCGTGGGTGAGCCGATCGGCCATCCCGAAGGCAAGGGTCCCGTCTTCGAGGACATGGGGGCGGGCATAAACGGCGATGTCGACCTGCCCGTCCTTTCCTGCCGTCGCCATGTAGCCTTTGCCGTCCGTCTTTTCGAAATACTCTTGCCAGTTCATCGATTTTCCTCCCCTCAGCCACTGATCGTTTGCTCCAGACTATAGCCGACAACCGGCCCCGCCGCAATCTGGCGGGAAGGGGAGCCCGGGAGTTAGGAGCCCCCCCGATTGCGCCGCACTGTAATCGGTGCACAGATGCTTGCCAAGGACGGCTCTGCACCCGGAGAGCCCGGAAGCCCCGTGCAGACACCCCGGCGCTGCACCCGGCGGAATCGGTCATCCGGAGGGGGTCTTGGCTGATACGAGGAGGCTCACAAATCAGCCTTTACGCCTTAAATCAACCAGTTACGGATTATATGCGATAGATTACGCTAAGTAACTTCGAGTCTTTAATTAAGTAACGATGTTAATTATATGATTTCATAGGAATAAGACAGGAATGACAGTTTCCGAGCGGCCTGACTAATCATTCCCTGTAGGAGTCTTCTTACACATAATGGAGGCAATAATGTAGCAAATATAGCTGATAATGAATTTTATCAACAATTTTCACAAAATTTCTACATTTTTATGTGACTTTTACCATCTAACATTTACTTAAGCAGTGTATATCGACTATGTTACCGATTTATTAGATATAGGAGGCTAGAAGATGTTAAAACAGAAAATCCTTTCCATCATGACGCTATTGGCCGTGGCGGCGCTCTTTTTGGCGCCGGTCCAGTCCGCCCGAGCGGCGTTGATCCCGCTCGACCTGGACGCCGATCCCACGATTGTAGCAGGTCCTCTGGATATCAGATATGAATGGGGCACCTTAACTGTTGACGGTCCTGCCGTGTTCTTTTTCGATGGGACCCTCCACACCATCACGAATGGACATGATTTCTTGCCCGGTTTTCCCAACCCACGCCAAATAATGATTTCGGCAGAAATAGACGGCAGCGGTAATTGGAGCAGCGGTAGCTTGTTGGTGGTGGGAAACGTTCCGACAGCCGGCATGAATGGGCGTCCGATTCTAAACGATGACGGGGATTTTAATGGGAGTTTTGATGACAAACTTCTCAAAGGACACCTAACTGATTTCGGGTTTCCGGAGGCTCCCGGAGATCCCCTGGAATTTGTATTCATCGTTGACGATGGGGATGCCACATCCTTCTTCCCCGTGGGGAGTGAAATCGGCCTAATCCTGACGACCACCGATTTTCCCGGCTCCTTTGCTCAAAACTGGCATAATCTGCAACTCGGCGAACCGGATTTCTTCGGCAACCGATCGCCGATAAACGACTCCGGCCAAGCAATCGCCGAAATAGGCATCCCCACAGTGATTCCCGAGCCGGGCAGTCTCCTTCTGATCGGATCGGGCCTTCTCGGCCTGGTCGGCCTCCGGCGGACGCGCTAAAACCGCCATCTCGCCGTCGCTCCACAAGAATGGATATGCAACCTCGCGGGCCTGCAGGCAGACTGCCGGCCCGCTTTCGCGTCCGGCCCTCCGCCTTTCAGCAGCTGTACCTGGCACCGACACCGCCGCGTACCTGGCACCGACACCGCCGAAAGTATCCGGCACCACCACCTTCTCTCGAGTACCGCCACCATCACCTTCGCACCATCACGTTCCCGATTCCCCCGGTACGTACCTGGCACCGATTTCCTAGAAAACACGTTCAGTTACGCCATAAGCACTTGATTTTCCCTCAAAGTTTGTCTATATAAAGAGAGAAATCACCCCTTTTTTCAATCGGAACCGGGACACCGCTTCTGGGGCCTCTCGTTTTTTCGGGCCTTCAATCGGTGCTTTTCGGCATTTTGTTGGTTTTGCCGGCCGCAGCGATTCATGAAAACAGCGGGCCCTGCTGAAAAGCAGATGGCGTCAGAAATTGTTTGGCATGGAAGGCGAGTTCATGTATAATTCTGCGGTATTTCCGGATCTTCTCATCAGGCGTGCTGCTCGCCAGCCCGGATATTTCAGGACGTTCACGCATGCCTCAGCCACCTTCGTCAACGGCGACCGGGCGGAGTTCTTAGATGAATGAGGATGAACTGCTCTGGGCCGTGATGAAACAGGAGGCCCTGGACTGGGCCACAGAGAGGGAAGATACCTTGGCATTGCTTCGGGGCGATCTGAAAGATTTCCACTTTCCGGACCTGCTCGTCAAACTGTACCGCACGGGGAAAACCGGTGTCCTCACCGTCACCCGTGAACGGGTGAAGAAGCAGATTTTTATCCGCGAGGGGGCCCCCTGCCTGGCCCGCTCGAATCTCAAGAGCGAACTGCTGGGAGAGTTTCTGGTTGCCCGGGACACGATCTCCCGGGAGCAGCAGCAGGAAGCCCTCGAGAGGCACCGGGAAAAACGAATTGCCTTTACGGCCGCCCTGATTGAGATGAGGGCCATCGGCGATCGCGATCTCTTTCTGCTGGGCAGACGCCAATTCCTGACCATCCTCTACAGTCTCTTCGGCCTGCGGGAGGGGCGTTACCGCTTCGATGAAATCGAAGTCTCCGAAGTGCACTTCCGATACCAGGTCGATTTCTCCAAGATGCTCAACTTCGGGATCCGGCAGATCACCGATCGTCGGGTGCTGGAAGAGATGGTGGGCGACCTGGACCAGGCCCCGGTCGAGACGGAGCGCTTCCCCGAGCATCAGCAAATAGCCTTCACGATCCCTGAGCTCTCCGTCATTGAACAGATCGACTCCCAACGATCCATTCGCGAAATTATCGAGGCCACCGAATTCGACGCCACATCGGTACTCAAAACCGTCCTGATCCTCTTTCACCACCAATGCATCCGCCTGCGGCTCGATTATTATGAAGAGGAGATCGAACCGATCATCGACCTTGAAGATGCGGCCGCAGCCTCCCTCGGTTTTCAGAAGTATCAGCCGAGCAGCCCTGAAGAAGAGAGCTCCGTGCTGGAAGACGCCTCGCTGATGGCCTCCCGGGAAACGGAGACGACCCCCGCCGAACCGGAACGGGAACTGCAAGACGCAACACCGTCCCCGCTGGAGGCCGGCTTCGAGCCGGAAGAAGCCGAAAGCCTCTCTGAAGCCTTCGAGAGCGAGGTTCCCCTGCTCAGCAGCAAGCAACCAACCGATGAAAAAGCCGGCTGGATCGAGACGCTTCTGGGCGATCTGGAAACGACCGCCCCGCCGCCGGAAAGGGACCGGGAGTCGATCGTGCCTAACCTGATCGGATCCCCGGAAGCACTTGGATCTCAAACGCCGCCTGGGCCTGAAGCACCTGCGCCAGAGGCGCCGACAATGGAAGAGGTGCTCGATTCGCTTTCCGACTCAAAGGAGAGCCCCCCCCTGCCGGCGCCCGAACCGGAGGAGACCACCCCCGCGCTGCCGGCACCCGATCGGCAGGAGACAAAAACCGCGCACCCCGAGCCTGCAGGAGAGGAGACAGTCATCGCGCTGCCCGGGCCGCCCGAGGCGGAGAAGACGCCGCCGCGCACGTTCTTCGGTGCGGCCGCAGAAAGGGGCGCGGCGGCATTGACTGCGGAGAAGCCGTCATCCCGGCCGCCGGCAAAAACCGAAGGGCCGGGCATGGGAACCGGCCTGGTCTACGCCGCCCTCGTGATCCTGGCCATTGCGGCCGGAATCTTCGGATTGAGCAAGTGGAAGAGCCCGCTGCAGGATCGCCTGGCCACCACCATGTCTCGCGAAAAGGGCAAGGAGATTGCCAGCGTCACCGCGGGTGGAGAAAAGCTCCGTCCCGGCTCGGAGCGGGCAGCAAAGGACGTGATGCAATCCCCGGACACAAAAGTATCGGCCCCGGGTCCGGCAGCGCCATCATCGGCGGCCGCCCCCGCGCGTCGGTCCGGAGAGGCAGCGTCACAGAGGCCCGCACCGCAGCCAGCCGGAGGCACCGCCCCTGAAACGCCAGGCAAGCCGGGCAAAACGGGAGCAGCCGAACCGTCTGTCGCCAAAGCCCCCGCGCTTCCCCTATCTCTTCCTCCCGGCACCGGAACGGTTTCGAAGGAGAAAGTCGAAGAAAGCATGGCCCTGCTCAATGAACTGTTCAACAAGCAGCTGAGCGGACAGACAGATAACGGGGAAGGCCCGGCGGCGGAGCAAGCCTCGCCGACGGACGAAGAGCCCCGCACGGCTGCGGTCCAGGCTCCGGCGAGCGGATCCGGGGCCACTTCTCCATCGGGAACGCCGGGATTCTCCCTGCTCGTGAACAACGTGCCGGTAGAGGTGCGCGGCGGGGAAACCCTGACCCTCAACGAGAAGGACGCCCTGGTGCTCGAAGACGTCACTTCGGGCTTGCGTGACAATGCGAACGTTAGAATGAACTTCATTGGATTTGTGGGCAACCCGGAGGACAATTCCGGGGATGACCGGGGTTTCGTGATCCGTCCGGACAGCTTGATGCGCCGGCGCGCAGTAGACACGGCAGGCACACTCTACCGGGTGGAGGCCAGGGCCGGCAACCGGCTCCTCGGAGAGATGTACGTCCGCGTGCCGCCGCCCGCGGGCGTAGCGGGCTCGTCGCCGCCGGCAGATTCGGTTGTGTTCTCGGCTCCCGATATGCCCGATGCGGTGGATACCCGGACGCAGATCGTCGCCATTCGCCACACGACTGAAAACGGCCACCACCGAGTTGTCGTTGAACTCGACGGACCCGCCAATTTCGCAAAGCACGCCCTGCTCAAGCAGAATATGATTTTTGTCAGCGTCAAGGACGCCCGCCTGGCGTCTGCACTCGACAAGGACCCCATCCTCATTTCAAGTGAGACCCTGAAAACAATCCGGATGGGCCAGTACAAAGCGGACATCGCCCGGGTGGTTCTCGACTTCAACAAGATCACCGACGTGCAGATCTCATCCGCCGACAATCCTGACCGCATCGTACTCGAGGTGGCCCCCTAAAAGAAGACGCTCGATCACCTCGGCGAAGAAGAAAGAAGCCCGGGCTAAGACGACTCGGCGTCTTTCCTCTCCAGAAGGCCATTCAGCTCCTTCATGATCTTTTCGGCTTTCCAGTCCGCGATGAAAAAGGGATAATCGCTGCCGGAGGAGGTCGCGACGAAATGCTTCTCGTCTTCCTCGAAGATGGCGAGGGAGTAGCTCCGGCTTCCTTTCAGGGTCAGCGTATAGCGGGGGGCCGTAAACGCCTCCTTGCCCTTGCCTTCGACAAACCCGTCGCACCGCAGGTGTGAGACGGACCTGATGATCTCATCAACATCCTGCTCCCGGGCGGGCACACCGTCCGCGGTCTTCCATTTCGCCGGGGGCGGCCCCTCGGCTTGCTCCGCGGCCTGCCCGGCATCAGCGGTCCCGCCGCCCAGCTGCACCTCGGCCGACGGTACCTGTCTCATGATCACGAGTTGCGCCGCACCGTCTTGCAGGATCACCTCCGTGATCTCCTCGTCGATGGCCAGGACCGATTTGTCCCGGAGATCGGCGACTGTTTTCCGATAGCGGTTCCCGAGAACACCGCTTGCGTGAAAGACCCGGTGGTCCGTGTCGAGTCGGACGAAACTGTGGCGACCGGAGGAAGCCCCTTTCCCGATCAGGATCCGACGCACGGGCTCATCCCCATTGTAGAGGGTGACCTCTGCCGCCTCGGCATCCTCGAGTTCATAGAGCGCATAGTTGCGTGACTCCGAGGCCAGCGCCGTCAACGAGAGCGCGCCCACCCCATCGACCATTTCCGTCACCAGGGCGGGATCGGCCGGATATCTTTCGGGCAGAATCAGCCAACGCCCTTCTTCCCGGACCAGCGTGGTCTCAGTCTCCCCCTGTTTCACCACCAGTTTCGAGACGGCTGTCTCGTCGATTTTTCCAAGCTCCGGAAGGGTGTAATGGGTCTGCCCCCTCTTCTGCACAACCAGATATCCCGAAAGGACCCCGATGAGCAGCACCAGGATGATGACTTCCTTCTTGACGCGCATGGATCAACTCCTATCCCGGATATTGCATGAGTCAATCTATTACGAGGCCGCATGTGGCAGACTATCCGGCCTCACCTGACGATCACTCATGCAATATCGGAGCTAATGATTGAACATTTCCTGAATGACGCGCTTTCTCGCGCTGCGCCGGTACCAGACCAGGAGCCCGCAGAGCACCACGAGCACCGGCAGGCCCGCAATGTTCACCGCTTTGATCGTGGTGCGGGTGGCCGGCTCGGTCTCCTGAAGCGGATTAAAACGCTGCGCCTTGCTCCGCATCACGGCATAGGCTTCCCGGCCGTTGAGTGCATCGATGACATTCATCACGAACTGGGCATTGGGGCTTCTCCCCTCGGCGTCGAGAATATTGTCCCGAAGAATCTCGGAGGTTCCGATGAGAAAGATCTTCCCCGGCCTTCCCCGGGGGATGGTCACCGGGCCGCTCTCGATCTGCGACATGTCGACACCGGACGCCGGATCGCTCTCATCTAAAGGGTCCCCGGGCGGGTCCGCGGGTTCCGGAACCTCCTTTTCCGGCACCGGTTGATCGGCAAAATAACTCGGGAAGGACCCCTCCACGAGGTACGCCAGTGCCTGCTGCTGGAAAGCGCCGTCATTGCGGGGCGGCTGAATGAACATGGGGTTCAGATCGACCTGCCCGGACATCTCCCAGGACCGGGGCGATGAGGAGAACAGGTTCACCGCTTGCAACCCGTTTGCCGCGATCGTCTGCTCGTTGGCCGTGACGGGGGATGCCTTGAGCATGACCAGCCCCTTGACGTTCTGCAGGAAGGGCACGTCCTTGTTGATGAACTCGTTCTTGATGATCGGCGCAAAGTAGAGCGGCCGCTCCCCGCCGCCGAACGCACGCGGCACGTCCTGGCGGAAGGAGTTCTTATCGAGCACAAAAGCGGCCTTCACATCGAGGCCGTAGTGGGCCAGGAGTTTTTCGAGCCCCGAATCAATCGGCCGGTACTGGCTCTGCCCCATCATACGGCTCTGCTGGGTCGGCATGGCCTCCTGGAAACGGTCAAGGAAGATCGCCAGGTTTCGGCCTTTCATCAGATACTGATCGATCTGATAGAGGGCATACTCGGAGAAAGGCTCCGTGGGACGCGCGATGATCAGCGTCGGCAGCCCCTCCGGAACCCCTGCCTCCTTCAGAAAGACCTCCCGGACGCTGTAGCTTTCGGACAACAGGCCCTCGAAGCGCGACAGCCCCTCGCCCTGCGGCTGCCCGGGCATGCCCCCCCCACCGCGGAGCGGACGGGTTCCGTGGTCCGCCAGATAGCCGATCTCCTCGTTGATGTTGATCAGATTCTCCACGGTCTCATTGATGGCGTCTTGAAGGGATTCCACGTCGGCCAGCTGATACTGCGTTCCGAAGATGGGAAGACGCATGACCGAAATCAGCGGGAGGGCTTCCGCCTTGCCGCCGTGCTCGACGATGATCCCGGCATACCCCTTGTCGGCCGGAATGGTCCGTCCCTGCCGGTCGGAGAATTCGTTCCACTCCAGCGCGAGCACCCCATAACCCCTGGCGGCCTCCGCAGCTTCTGTCGAACGGGTCGGGTCGAGCGATTCAAACCGGAGCCTGCCGAAGGTCTTGCGGTTCAATTCATCCACGAGGGCCCGCACCTTCCCCGAGAGCTCGGGCAGACCGGCCAGGTTCATATAGGGTCCCACCGCCTGGAGCGACGAGGAGAGGAAGAGCTTCACCGCGATATCGTCTTCAAGGCTCAGCAAAGCACTGATCTTGTTGTTCATCTTGCGGATGGCCGCAGTGATCTCGAATTCGAGCCCGTCCGTGGCGGTAATGGTGGGGATGGTCTCGATCACATCGCCGTGGATCAGGGCGAGCCCCATGTAGGCCATCTGGAACTTTACTTCGTCCTGTTCGAATTTCTGGATCTGCACCGGAGAGATCCCGTAACCGGCGGCCACTTCCTGGTTCTCCCGGGCCGTCGCGTCATCCTCGCTCGACACGTTGTAGAACTGGAAGTTGAAATAGCGGTTGCCGGCAATGGCGTATTCCTGCAGGAGGTCGTTCAGGTAGCGCTCGATGTTGTTGTAGGGCGGCGGCAGGTTGTCGGTGAAAAAGGCCTTCACCGTGAGCGGCTCGGAGAGGGTGGAGACCACCTCGCGGCTGGGCTCGGAGAGGGAGTAGATACGGTTGGCCGTTAGATCACCCCGGAAAAAGAGGGTCATCCCCGCGATGTTTACAAGGACCACGACGACCAGATAGAGAAGAAATTTGGTATACCTGCCGGACGGTACCGATCGCTTCATCTGCGGCTCCTTAGTGCTTCGATTCGCAAATAGTGTCACGTATTCCTCTATCGCAAGATCTGATTAAACGCTCATTCACGACTCACGTTCTTTCTTCCAGCACCAGGTGGGTGCCGTAGAGCATGACAAAAGAGACACTCAGAAAGTAGAGGATGTCCCGAGAATCGAGAATGCCCCGGGCGATATTCTGAAAGTGATAGTCCGCGCCGAGGTATTGAAAGACGCCCAGGGCCCCTTCGGGCAGAAAGAATAGCATCTTGTCAATAAGGGTCAGGAAGAAACAGATGGCCATGCCGATAATGA
>CALZGC010000122.1 GCA_945786985.1 uncultured Nitrospirota bacterium
AATGCATCCATCCTGGCCGCGCAGGCCGGCGAGAACGGCAAAGGGTTTTCCGTCGTGGCCAGTGAGATCAAGGCCCTGGCCGACCGAACCTCGGAGTCCACCAAGGAGATCGCCCGTGTCATCAAGGCCGTGCAGCGGGACGCAACGGAGGCCGTAGAGGCCATCGAAGAGGGCAAGGCCAAGGCCGAGCGGGGCAAGGGCCTCTCCATGGACGCGGGAGATGCCCTGAAGAAGATCCTGGAAAGCGCCGCTCATTCCACCGAGATGGCTCAGAAGATTGAACAATCCGCACGGGAACAGTCCAAGGGTATCTCCATGGTTCGGGAAACGGTGGAGTCCATCAACGGCATGATCGATCAGTTACGCCATGCCATGCAGAACCAGCGTACCGGCAGTACCCGAATTCAAAACGCTTCGGAAAAAATCAACGCCCTGACGATGCAGTTGAAACAGGCGATGGCCGAACAGATCTCGGGCAGCGGAGAGGCTGCGGAGACTCTGGATCTTGTAATCGGGCGCGTGCGAGACATTCAGGAGGCGGTCAAGACGCAGGAGAACGACAACGAACAGATCGTCAAGGCCATCGACCATATCCGCCGAACCACCCAGGACCGGGTCGGCATTTCATCGGAACTCGACGCCTCTATCCAATCGATGCTGGAAGAGCAGAACCAACTGCAGGAAATGGCTGCCCACTATCGATTGAGCGCCGAGGCCACCCGGCGCGCCACGGCGGCGGCGGCTCACGGCGACAGGGTCACGTAGTAGCCGGTCCGCTCCCGGATGACCAGCAGGACCACGCTTTCGTTGTTCAGCGCCTGCTGAACGGCTTTGCGGTAATCCCGCAGGGTTGCGATGCGGCGGTTGTTGACCTGTCCGATCAAATCCCCCGCGCGCATCCCGATCCGGTGGGCCGCAGAACCCCGGACCACCTTCGAGACCAGCACCCCTTCGCGCCCCGACGGTCGGCCAGACCGTGGCTCGGACCCCTCGGAGACTTCGATGCCCAGCCATTGCCTTGAGATGGCCACGGCCGTGGCAACGGAGAACTCGCCTCCCACGATCTCCACCGTTTGCGTCCGTCCATCACGGATCAGCGTTATGGGAATCCGGCGGTTCGGCGGATAGGCATCAATCAAAGCGAGATAGGCCTCCCGGTCCCGGACCACCTCCCCATCGATCCGGGTGATCACGTCTCCCTCCCGTACGCCGGCCTTGAGCGCCGGACTTCCTGCGATCACTTTGGAAACCAGCACCCCTTCCTCAGAAACGATGCCGAAGTATTGCCGTAGGCTCGGCGTCAAATCCTGGAGAAACAGACCAACCCAGGGCATCTGTACCTCACCGAACCGGACCAGGTCTTCGTAAATGCGGTGAGCGCGACCGATGGGAATCGCGAACCCGATACCTTCCGCCTGCTGGTAGATGGCCGTGTTGATCCCGATGAGTTCCCCGCTGATGTTCACCAGCGGTCCGCCGCTGTTGCCCGGATTGATGGACGCATCGGTCTGGATGAAATCATGGTACGTCCGCCCTCCCGTCTGAATCGTACGATTGACGGCACTGACCACCCCGGTGGTCACCGTATGGGACAGACCGAAGGGGTTGCCGATGGCCAGGACCGTTTCGCCGATCATCAGGTCATCGGAACGCCCCATCCGGATGAATGGGAGCGGTCCGGAGTTTTCGATCCGGATCACCGCGAGATCCGATTTGGGGTCGGCACCCACCAGCTTCGCCGGATACTCCTGCTGGTCGGCGAGGCGCACCATGATGCTCGATGCCTGCGCGACCACATGCTGATTGGTGAGAATGTAGCCTTCCGGCGAAATAATAACGCCCGATCCCAGGCTCTGTGTCCGGTATTCCCGGGGGCCGAAGGCGTCGAAGAACTCCTCCAGAAACTGGTCGAAAAAGGGATCGGAGGGGCCCACACGGAAAGGCGAGCGTCGCTCATGAAGCTGCTCCGTCCGGATGTTCACAACGGCCGGTGAGGACCTCTCGACCGCACGGACCACAGCATCCCGGCGGGGATAATCCCCCCCTTCCGACGGTGTCGCCGAACCGATGGCCAGCACTACATGCAACAGACTGAGCAGCCCCAGAGCCGCACCGCGTGGGCAAAACCGCATGGTCTTCTCCTTGAGACAAAAAGGCAGCCGCCCCACCCGGCCGGACATTCCCCGCAGGAGCCTGCCGCCGGGCAGCGCCTCTCGTTTGCTATCCCGAGCCAGCATGCTTGATCCCGAACTGTTCGAGGATCTCATGAACGACTTCCCGCGCCGCGTCCCTTCGGCCGGCCCGGAGCAACACCAGCGCTTGGGAGTCCATGAGTGCACGATAGATCCCACGCCGCTGCGCTTCATCGGGAACATCCCGCTGGATGGCGTGTCGCACCCTCTTCAGCAGCCCGAGGAACTCCGTGTACTCCGGCCCGATGTGGGCTTCGAGTTCCTGCCGTACTTTCTTCGCCAACGCGGGGCTGCCCCCGCCGGTGGAGATAGCCACAGTCAGATCGCCCCGCCGGACGACTGCGGGAACAATAAACCGGCACAACTCGGGAACGTCGACAACGTTGAGCAGGATGCTCCGCTTCTCCGCTTCCCGGGCTGCCTTTCGGTTCGTCGCCTCGTCGTTGGTGGCGCAGATTGCCAGACGGACGCCTTCAAGGTCCGACGCCCGAAAGGGGCGCCGCCGAAGCACCACGGCCTTCTCCTGAACCAGCCTCTCAAGCCCGGCAGTGATCTCGGGACTGACCAGCGTGACCGCCGCCCCGTATCGCAGCAACGTGCGGATCTTGCGCTCGGCGACCTGTCCTCCGCCGATGACCAGTGCTTTTTCGCCCTTCAGATTCAGAAAGAGGGGATAATAAGAACTCATTCGGAAAACATCACCAGGGGAAGATCTTTTCGCTCAGGGACCGTGTCAGAAAACGCTCTTTCTCGTCCGACGGAATTTCCGGAAGGCAGGGAACACAGCGGGTCATCTCATCCTTCTCTCCGAGGAGGAGCAGCCTGCGATGCCACGCGTTCCGGTCCGCCGCGCGATAGGTGCCGACCAGCCCCGGGGGAACGTTCTCCCAATCCGCCCGACCTTCAGACCAGAACTCCTCGGAGCCAGCGGACGCAGAATCACCGGGACCCATGGCGAGGACAATAAGTCCGGGCGCGGGCCGCCATGCCGGGGCCTCTGCCGCACGGGGGGGAGCGTTCCGGAACAGGGCGCTCTCCTCGTGCGCAACAACCATCGGGATGAACTCACTGTGGGGGTACTCCTCGATCAACTGCTGCCTGTACTGCTCTGCATGATCCTCGTCACGAAGCAATTTGTACGCCCGGTAAAGATAATAGACCAGTTTGTCGGAAATGCCGGAGTCGGGATAGAGCGCCAGCGCTTTCTTGAATCGGTTGATGGCCGCAAAGTATGCCTTCTTGCCCAGATAAAACTGCCCCACATGAAACTCGTTCTCCGCGAGAAAGGCCTTGACGGCCTGAATGCGCAACCGGGCGGAGGAGGCGTAAGGGCTCTGGGGGAAGTCCCGCAAAAAGTGGTTGAACGTTGCCAGCCCCTTCTTGGCGCTCGAGCTGTCCCGGTCCACAGTGCCCATCTGCCAGAAGTAGCATTCACCGATCCGGTACTGAAGATAGTCGGCAAGGCTGCCGCCGGAATGGAGTTTGAAGATTTCTTCGTACTGCACCCGGGCGGCTTCGTATTCTTTCTCCTCGAAGTAGCTGTCCGCCACCGCGACCTGGGCAAGGCGCTCCACGCTGGGGTCTGCCCCCATGACCTTGACCCGGTTGAAGGCCTCCCGGGCCTCCTCGAAGCGATTGCGCTTGATCAGAGCCACCCCTTCCTCGTAAACCTGCTGCGCCGTGGCTTCGGTCTCAGGCCCCTTGCCTTTCCAGAAACAGCCGCCGAGTAGGGCCGGTACGACCGCTCCCGCAACGAGAATCCCGAACCATCGCCTCCATCGATCCCCCGCCCGACCCGCTTGGCGATCCGCCGCCATCCTCATGCGATTCCGCCTCGAAAGATAATAAAAATTTACATTAAATATCAATATGTTAGAGCCTTTTTTATACACGCTCTCCCGTGGAATGTCAAGGAAAAACACCCAACCCCTTTTCGTCTCTGTTTACTTTGTTTTCAGCATTTGCTAGGATGGTCTTTTGATTTTTCTGCGGAGTACAACGTGAAGCAGGACGCGATCCAGATCCGGGGAGCCCGAGAGCACAACCTCAAGAATATCAGCCTGGCGATCCCGAGGGACCAACTGGTCGTGATCACGGGACTGTCGGGTTCGGGGAAATCTTCACTCGCCTTCGACACCATCTATGCCGAGGGGCAGCGGCGGTATGTGGAATCTCTGTCGGCCTATGCCAGGCAGTTTCTGGAGCAGATGGGAAAGCCCGATGTCGATCTGATCGAGGGGCTGTCCCCGGCCATCTCCATCGAACAGAAGACCACGAGTCGCAACCCGCGCTCCACGGTGGCCACGGTCACGGAAATATACGACTACCTGCGCCTCCTCTACGCCCGGATCGGCCGGCCGTCCTGCTACCAGTGCGGTCGGCCCATCACCTCCCAGACGGTATCCCAGATCGTCGATCAGGTGTTGACCCTGCCGGAGAAGACCCGCATACAGGTGCTGGCCCCCGTGGTGCAAAACCGAAAGGGGGAATACAAGAAAGAACTGCTTCGCATGCGCAAGGATGGGTTCATCCGGGTGCGCGTAGACGGTCAGATGCTGGAGCTCTCCAAAGACATCGTCCTGGACAAGCACCGCAAGCACACCCTCGAAATCGTCGTGGACCGTCTCGTCATCAAACCCGAAGTCACCCGGAGGTTGGCCGATTCCATCGAACTGGCCCTGAAGCACAGCGACGCACTCGTCATTATCGACGTCCTGGGACAGGAGGAGCTGCTCTTCTCGGAACGGCTTGCCTGCGTGGACTGTGGGGTGAGCTATCCCGAAGTCGAGCCCGCTCTCTTCTCGTTCAACAGCCCCCACGGCGCGTGTCCCGAGTGCAAGGGGCTGGGCACGCTCATGCGTATCGATGCCGATCGGATCGTTCCCAACCGCAACCTCTCCCTGAGGGAGGGGGCCCTGAAACCCTGGGGCCGGCGCAACACCTTTTATTTTCATCAGATGATCTCTTCGCTCTCCCGACACTATAGCTTCGACATCAATACACCCTTCAAGGAGCTTCCAGCCCCGGTGCAGGAGGCGCTCCTGTACGGATCGGGAGACGAAGAGATCGACTTCCGCCTGGAGGGAAAGGGGGATCGGTACAGTTACCGCCGCCCCTTTGAAGGGGTGGTGCACAACCTGGACCGCCGGTACCGGGAGACGGATTCGTCCACGCTGCGCGAGGAAATCGAATGCTATATGGGAGTGCGCGCCTGTCCCCGATGCAAGGGGCAGCGCCTCAAGAAAGAGAGCCTCGCGTTCCGGGTCGGCGGCAAAAGCATCGCCGAGCTGGCGACCCTGTCGATCAAAGAGGCCCACGAATTCCTGGAGCGTCTCTCTCTGACCGACATGGAGATGAAGATCGGAGAGCGGATTCTCAAGGAGATCCGGGATCGGCTGGGGTTCCTCAACAGCGTCGGTCTGAGCTACCTGACCTTGAACCGGAGCGCGGCCACGCTCTCCGGCGGTGAGGGACAGCGCATCCGCCTGGCCACACAGATCGGCTCCTCCCTGGTGGGGGTCCTCTATATACTTGATGAGCCCTCCATCGGCCTGCACCAGCGTGACAATCAACGCCTCCTGGCCACCCTGCGCCGGTTGCGGGACCTTGGCAACAGCGTGCTGGTCGTGGAACACGACGAGGAGACCATCCTCAGTGCGGACCATGTCATCGACATGGGACCGGGCGCAGGGGAAAACGGCGGCAAGGTGGTGGCCCAGGGGCCTCCGGAGGCGATCATCAAGAACCCCCACTCCCTGACGGGACGCTACCTCAGCGGGGAGCTGGGCATCCCCGTGCCGGCCCGTCGCCGCAAGGCGCAGCGGGGCAGCGTCACGATCGTCGGCGCCTCGGAGAACAATCTCAAGAAAATCGACGTCCGCTTTCCCCTGGGGCTCTTTATCTGTGTCAGCGGCCTCTCCGGGTCGGGCAAGAGCACCCTCGTGGTGGAAGTCCTGTACAAGGCGCTGGCCCAGCGGCTCTTTCGCACCGGCATCAAGGCAGGGGGCCATGAAGACATCCGCGGGTTGGAACTGCTCGACAAAGTGATCGACGTGGACCAATCCCCCATCGGCCGGACCCCCCGGTCCAATCCCGCCACCTACACCGGCGTCTTCACCGATATCCGCAACCTCTTCGCCCAGGTCCCGGAGGCCCGCATCCGGGGCTACAAGGCCGGCCGTTTCAGCTTCAACGTCAAGGGTGGGCGCTGCGAAGCCTGCAAGGGCGACGGACTGATCAAAATCGAGATGCACTTTCTGCCGGACGTTTACGTAGCCTGCGATGTCTGCAAGGCAAAGCGTTACAACCGGGAGACCCTGGACATCCGCTACAAGGGCAAGAACATCGCGGAGGTGCTCGATCTGACCGTGGCCCAGGCCCTGCGCTTTTTCGAAAACATCCCCGGGATCCAGCGCAAACTACAGACCCTCTACGACGTGGGACTGGAGTATATCAAACTGGGCCAGTCCGCCACCACCCTCTCAGGCGGGGAGGCGCAACGGGTGAAGCTCTCCAAGGAACTCTCCCGGAAAAGCACCGGCAAAACCCTCTATATCCTGGATGAGCCCACCACGGGTCTCCATTTCGCGGACATTCAGAAGCTGCTGGACGTGCTGAACCGCCTCGTGGATTCGGGCAATACGGTGGTCATCATCGAGCACAACCTGGACGTTATCAAGACAGCTGATTACATCATTGATCTGGGTCCCGAGGGGGGAGACGGGGGCGGGCGGATTGTGGCCGCGGGAACGCCCGAGGAGATCATGGAGGTGCCGACCTCCTTCACCGGCCTCTATCTGAAGAGGACATTAGGCGTCGGCAAACCGGAAAAGATCTGTCCCACCTGTTCATAGGGCAAACCGTCTGCTATAATGAGGCCGGCAAATCCCCGGGCGCCGGGGCGATTGCCCTTCGCAAGCTGTATCGTGGCGTTCACGCAGAGGCAGCGACAACCAACGACATCATTTGCACAGGGGGTTCCCATGATTATCGTGATGGAAGCCGAAGCCACGGCGGAAGAGCTGGAGAAGGTTCTGGAGAAAATCGAGGCGTTGGGATACAAACCCCACGTCATGCACGGGGTGGAGCGCAATGTGATCGGCGCCATCGGAGATGAACGCCACAAAGGCAAACTCCAGGTGCTCGAGACCATGGCCGGCGTGGAGTCGGTGGTCCCCATCCTGCAGCCCTACAAACTGGCCAGCCTCGAGGTGCGCAAGGAGCGCACCGAGGTGAGCGTCCGGGGAGCCACCATCGGCAGAGACACGCTGATGATCATCGCCGGCCCCTGCTCGGTGGAGAGTGAGGATCAGGTCCTCAGGGCGGCCCAGGCAGTGAAAGAGGCCGGCGCCAACGTCTTTCGGGGCGGTGCGTTTAAACCGCGCACGTCTCCCTATTCGTTCCAGGGCATGGGGGAGGACGGGCTGAAACTCTTGGCGGCTGCGCGCGACGCCACGGGTCTTCCCATCATTACCGAGGTGCTCAACCCCCGGGATCTCGATCTGGTCGCCAAGTATGCCGATATCATTCAAATCGGCGCGCGCAACGTGCAAAATTTCGCCCTGCTCAAGGAAGTGGGGCAGACCATGAAACCGACCCTGCTGAAACGGGGGATGGCCACCACCATTAAAGAGTTTCTCATGTCCGCGGAGTACATCCTCTCAGAAGGCAATGACGCGGTGATCCTCTGCGAGCGCGGGATTCGAACCTTTGAAACGGCGACTCGCAACACCCTCGACCTGAGCTGCATTCCCGTACTGCAGCGATTGAGCCACCTTCCCATCGTCATCGATCCGAGCCACGCCGTGGGCACCTGGCATTACGTGCCGGCCATGGCCCGGGCGGCTGTGGCCGCCGGCGCGGACGGCCTGATGATCGAAGTACACCCCATGCCTGCGGAAGCGCTCTGTGACGGGGCCCAGTCCCTGAAGCCCGACCGCTTTGCCCAGGTACTCCAGGAGCTGGCACCCATCGCCGAAGCCGTTGGGAAGAAAATGCCGTAGCCGGCCAAGGTCGGAGACACCCGGCTTCTTGGTCGCGCGTCCGGCCGGACGCGCGCCGGCAGCAAACCGCAGCCATGTATCTGAGCTTCCTTCCCGGAGCGCTCAGCGGCCCATTCCCGGTTTGCGTCGGCCCCATCCTCTCTTATGCATTGCTGCTCCCAATACCCCGGTGTTATAATGAAGCTGTCCGCGGGCGTTTTGTCCCGAGCAGCACAGGCCATAACCGGAGCCAGGGGGTGGTGAGCATGATCAAGGAGAGAAGAGCGGATGAGCGGTATGAAGTGTTCGGGCTCAACCTGGTTGCCGAATATGCGTGCATCCCGACCGACCCGCCTGCTGTTCAAGGCGTCAGCGACCTCGATGAGTTCCCGCAGGAATTCCACTCGACGGTCGTTCACAATCTCAGCCGGGGCGGAGCCTGTGTATCGATGGAATGCGCGGACGTAAGCCTGGGCCGGGAGATCGAACTCTTTCTGACCGTCATCGACCCGGCGGCCCATGAGAAGTCACAATACCTGACACTGGAATTCGTGGCAAAAGCCGTCTGGCTGGTGGAGGATACGGCCGGCTACCGGGTCGGTTTGAAGTTCATGGAAGTACCGGAGAATTTCGACGATCTCTTCCCCCGCGTCATCAAGCTTCTGGCCAAAAGACATACCGTATCGTAGGCGCTGACACTCACGATTCGTCGCCCTCACCGTCTTCGTCGCCGTGATCTTCCTCCTGTTTCTCGTGCATAAGTCCCAAGGCCTCCTGGACCCGCGCGTTGAAGGTCCCCGGCGGAAAGGTTCCGTCCTCCTGCAGTTCCCCCGTTTCCATGCCGGTGAGCAGTTCCACCGCCTCATCCAGCTGCTTCACCTCGTAGACCTGGAACAGGCCCTCCTTCACGGCGTCCAGGACTTCCCGGTCGAGGCAGAGGTGTTGCACGTTCTGATGGGGAATGATCACCCCGTGCGGCCCGGTGAGCGTGCGGTTCCGGCAGGTCTGAAAAAATCCCTCGATCTTTTCATTCACCCCGCCGATCGGCTGGATCTCGCCATGCTGGTTGATGGATCCGGTGATGGCAAGATGCTGCCGGACGGGGACCCCCGTCAGACTGGAGAGGATGGCAATCAGTTCCGCCGCAGAGGCACTGTCGCCATCCACTTCGCTGTAGGACTGCTCAAAGGCCACGCTCGCGGAGAGCGACAGGGGATGCTCCTGCGCATAGCGACCCCCCAGATAGTTGGACAGGATCATGACCCCCTTGCTGTGGGTCTTGCCGGACAGCTCCACTTCCCGCTCAATGTTGATAACCCCCTTGCGGCCGAGGTAGGTCCGTGACGTGATGCGGCTCGGTTTGCCGAAGCTGTACTCACCATCGGAGTACACGACCAGACCGTTGACCTGCCCCACCTTTTCGCCCGCCACATCCACCATCAGCACCTCTTCGTCGATCTCTTCCTGAATCCGCTCCTCCAGGAGGTTGCTGCGGTAGATCTGCTCTTCCCGGGCCTTCTGCACGTGACGGGCCGATACGCTGGTCGATCCCTCCTCGGAAGACCAGAAGGCCGCTTCCCGGATCAGGTTGGCCACCTCATTGAACTGCAGAGAGAGCCGCTCCTTGTGATCGACCATCCGGGTGATCAGACTCAGCAGTTCGCCCACGGCCCCCCGGTCGAGGTGATTAAGATCTTCCTCCCGGCAGACCTTGGCCGCGAACTGGACGTACCGTGTCATTTCTTCTTCGGACCGTCGGGTTCGGGTGCTGAAGTCGGCCTTGACCTTGAACAGCTTGCCAAAGTCTTCATCGTAGATCTGAAGCAGGGAGTAGATGTAGGCGCTGCCGATCACCACCACCTTGAGATCCACCGGGATGGGCTCGGGCTTCAGCCCGGACACGGAGAGCACTCCGTATAATTCACCCAGATCCTCTATGGCCAGCTCGTTCTTTGTGATGGCCTTCTTCAGGGCTTCCCATGAAAGGGGATGGGTCAGAATATCCAGGATATGCAGCACCAGGTAGCCGCCGCTTGCTTTCAGCAGCGCACCGGCGCGGATCATGGTGAAATCGGTCTGCAGGGTGCCCAGGCGGGCCCGCTTTTCGATACGCCCGATTAGATTGGGATAGGTGGGGCTGGTCTCCTCAATCACCGGTGCGCCTGCGGTTTCGGCGTGGTCTACCAGGAGATTCACCCGGTAGCGGGTGAAGTGACGATCCTCCTGGTTCCCCACCTGCGCCAGCAGAGCTATTTCCGGTTGGGAGGAAGGCAGGAACTCCCGGAAGTTCTTCAGAATGTCTGCGTAGACATCGTGCAGGTACTGGACGATCTTCTCGTGGTCCTGGTATTTCTCCCGCAGCGCTTTGAATCGCGCTTCGATGGTAAAGTTGGCGGCCTCGTGATTGAACGTCTGCAGGGTTTCTTCGGTCTCCTTGTCCAGTTCCTGAAACTTGAGCATTAGATCCCGCAGGTAATCAGAGATCACCCGCTGCCCCTCTTCGATCTTCTTCTGTTCTCCCACGGAGAGCTGCTGGGCCTCTTCGGGGCGCAACGGCTTGCCCTGCCGCGTCGGTTTGAAGCTGAAACCGGTACGGGTGCTCTTGATTGCGAATCCCAGGTCCCGTCCTTTTGTCATCACCTCCTCGAAGAGGGCCTGCTTACGCCGGTTTCCGCGCTCGATAATCTGGTCCCGCTCTTCAATGTAATCCTTGCTTTGAAAAACCTCAGGGACTTTATCCTTCAGATACTCCACCAGCTCATGCATCTCCTGCTGGAACTCCCGGCCCTTGCCAGCCGCCAGACGAATGGCTCGCGGACACTCGGGGTGCTGAAAATTGTGTACATAACACCAGTCACACGGAACGGGGCGGTCCTTCGCAAGCTGACGGACCAGGCTGCGGATGAGGGTACTCTTACCGGTGCCCGGGCGTCCCGAGGCATAGATGTTGTAGCCCTTCTGGCGGATACGAAGTCCGAAGGAGAGAGCCTTCACGGCGCGGTCCTGGCCGATGGTGGCATCCAGGGACGCCAAATCTTTTGTCGTATCAAAGGCGATGTGCGACAAATCGACGAAGGACCGCAGAAGCGCCGGGTCGACCCGATATTTGTCGGGATTCATGGGAATCCTCCCAGATAGTGCCAAACGGTCCCCCGGTCAAAACCCCTGTCAACAGAAAGGCACGTCAGACGCCGGGCGGGCACTTGGACACGGGACCGGTCGATACGAACCAATCGGCCCCCTGAGGACACGGCGCAAAAGAAATGGCGCACCCCTTCGGGGGGAGGACCGCTTGGCCGCCGTTTCCGATCTTTGCTCGGCCCCGGCCGGGACGGGAACAACGGGACGCCTGCCGGGCAGGGGGCGCTACCGGCGAGGTGCCGCTGAAGAGACGCCTACTTGATGGCCTTGGGATGACACAGCTGATTTTTTTCCGGAGCGACACGGCCGCAACTATCACAGGCGAATTTAATGGCTTTCATCTTCGGCTTGCAGAGATGTCTTGCATTCGTCGACGTCAACCCGCAGGAATCGCACGTGTAGCTCTTGGTGGCCATGACCGGTGTGCAGAGGTGTCCCCTCTCGGACGCCACCCGTCCGCAGGTGCTGCAGGTAAAGGCGCTGGCCTTCTTTTTCGACGCAGCGGGTTTGGCCTTTGAGCGGCTGGCCTTCTTTTTGGAGCGTGTTGCCTTCGCAGTGGCGCTAGAAGGTTTGGCTTTCTTCTTGGGTTTCACTGCCTTCTTTCTGGTTGCCTTGGCCATGACGTTCGCCTCCCATCGGTTGAATGATAGATCTCTCCGGACGCTGCCCCCTTAGGCAACACCCGACTTCCTGAATGTCAAACACCTTACGATGGCATCGCCCAGGACCGAACGCAGGCAGGGCATGCCCTGTCCCCGCTGGACGTTCCGAAGGTGACCTGAAGGTACCAAACCTGCCAGAGCCCGTCAAGCGACGCAGGATGGCACCACGGAGCCCTGCCAACCACGTGCGCACTCTCTCTCTCCGGACAGACCGGACTGGCCGCAACGCGCCGACACCTGCCGTCTCCCGGCAGCCTCTCTTCCCTGCAGCACCGACCCGTTCTTGCAGACCCGTTTTTGCCTTGACTTGTCCCGCGTAAGTGTGAATACTCTGAATTTTTTCACGACAATCGCTCCAGGAAGCACACGACGAGGTCTGATCATGAAACCCGTTGATTTCGACAAAGGAAAGGGCCTGCTCCCGGTCATCGTCCAGGATGCCGTCACGGGGGAGGTGCTCATGCTGGCCTATATGAATGAGGAGGCCCTGAAGCAGACCGCGGAAACGCGGCGCGCCTGTTTCTTCAGCCGGTCGCGCAATCAGCTCTGGGTCAAGGGAGAAACCTCCGGGCACACGCAACGTGTGAAGGAAATTCTCATCGACTGCGACGGGGACACCATTCTGCTCAAAGTGGAGCAGGCCGGCGGCGCGGCCTGCCACACAGGATACCGCAGCTGCTTTTACCGCACCCTGCACGGCGACATAGCCGAAACAGCGGGCGGGCGCGTCTTTGATCCGAAGGAGGTCTACGGTGAATAAGTTGAAGTTGGGAATCCCCAAGGGAAGCCTGGAGCGAGCCACCATCGCCCTCTTTGACAAGTCGGGCTGGCAGATCCGAACCCATTCGAGGAACTATTTCCCTTCCATCGACGACCCGGAGATTGCTTGTGCCCTGGTCCGCGCCCAGGAGATGCCCCGCTACGTTCAGGACGGAACCCTGGACGTTGGTCTGACAGGGAGGGACTGGTTGCTCGAAAACGAAGCGGACGTGAAAATCATCTGCGATCTGGTCTACTCCAAGGCCAGTCAGAAACCGGCCCGATGGGTCGTGGCCGTGGCCGGCGACTCCCCCATCCGGGACCTGGGCGACCTGGATGGCAAGACCGTCTCCACCGAGCTGGTCCGCTACACCCGGCGCTACTTTGAGGAGCGGGGTATCAACGTGGCGGTAGAATTTTCCTGGGGCGCTACCGAGGCCAAGGTCGTGGAAGGCTTGGTGGAGGCCGTGGTGGAGATCACGGAAACGGAAAGTACCATCCGGGCCCACGGACTGCGAATCATCCATGAGATGCTGGAAACCAACACTCAGCTGGTGGCCAACAAAGACGCCTGGAGCGATCCCTGGAAACGGGAAAAGATTGAGAACATGGCCACCCTCCTGCAGTCCGCCCTGCGGGCCGAGCGAATGGTGGGCCTGAAGATGAACGTTCCCAAAGAAAAACTTGCAGAGCTGGTGGCGACCCTGCCGAGCATCACGGCGCCCACCATCTCCTCCCTCTACGAGAGCGACTGGGTCTCGGTGGAGACGGTGATCTCGGAGGAGACCGTTCGGGAACTGGTGCCCCAACTGATGCGCCAGGGTGCGGAGGGGATCATTGAATACACGCTGAACAAACTGATTTAGTCCCGCCCCTCCCCCGGGCGGGCCTACTTCGGCCCCAGAGTCTGCGCCGCCCGCTGTTTGAAAAGCAGATGAAAAAGGGTCTGCGAATAGAGCTTCATCTTCCGCTTCTCCTTGTTGGTCACGGCATACCGCCAGAATCCGTAAAGTTTGGTTAGCTTCATCAGCTGTTCATTGTAATGCTGCCAGGTATACTTCTCCCGCACCCGGGCAATCGCGTTTTGTGAAATAAAGTTCCAGGTGAGCGGACCGTCGCCGGCGGTTTCAAGAAACGCCACGAGTTGATCCCGAATGCGATCGTAGCGAGTCGGATTGATGAGAAAACCGTTGACGCCGTGCTGGATGATCTCGGAGGGGCCGCCGAACTGGGTCGCGAAGACCGGCAACCCGCACGACATGGCCTCGAGAACCGTCAACCCGAAGGCTTCAAAGAGAGCGGGCTGGACGAACACGCCCTTCATGTCAGCCATGATCCGATAGATCTCACCGGTGTCGGCCTTGCGAAGGTGCTTCCCGATCCAGCGGATCTGCCCGTCGAGGTCGTATTTCTCGATCAGGTGATGGATCCGCTCGATCTGCTCTTTCTCCTCCGGATCCTCGCTCTGGGCTGCGTCGACCCTGCCGGCGACCACGATGAGATTGCAGCGGTTCCGGATTTCCGGACATTTTCCAAAAGACTCCACGAGCCCGGCCACGTTCTTGACCTTGTCCAGACGGGCCATGGTGAAGATGGGGATCCGCTTTGCATCCTCGAGCGTTCCTAGAATCTCCTCGTCCTGCGCTTCGAAAAGCAGGCGATTCAGCCGCTGCACCCCTTTCCGGTCCCGCCGCGCCTGTTCGGTGTGCGGGAAATAGACGCTTTCGTCCACACCGGGGGAGATAACATTGAACTTGGGGTGAAAGAGGTTCACGCCGCCGAGCACCTGATAGAAGCCCGGCAGGCTGTAATAGAGATAGGATTCATACTGACCCCGCACATGGGGCGTCCCGGCGATTTCCTGAAAGGTGCTCGCAATAATGAAGTCAGCCATGTTCATGGCGAGCAGGTCGGCGGTGAACTGCAGGGAAAAGTGGTATTCGGGCTCCATGTTCTGCCAGTAGAGGTCGGAGAAGAGATATTTCGATTTCTCCAGCGCATGGGCTATGTTGCACTGGATGACGCCCGTTTCCTCCGAAAGAATAGAAGCCACCAGGTTGCCGTCGGAGTAATTGCCGATAATCAGATCGGGGTTCCGCCCCAATTCCCGAGTCAGCTCCTCTTTCGCCTCGTAAGCAAATTTCTCCAGATAGGGCCAGACCCAGAAGCGGGAGATCCAGTAGTCCACGACCTGCTCATCGCCGCCCCGGAAGGGCACCCGGAGAATCCAGCAGTTTCGCGTGTCCCTGATTTTCTCCAGACGGACGTGGGACGCCGTGCCCTCGCTTTTCGGAATCAGCCGTGTCACCACCACGATCTTGGGCTCCACATTCAATCCTGACAGACGCAGGCTGTCGGTCAGGTAGGCTTCCATGCTTGTGACCTGATCGAGGATATAGACTACCTGACCCCCGGTGTCGGGTTTGCCCAGAACATCTTCCTGCCCGAAGAACCCGTGGGGCGAGATGACGGCGACGTTGGACACCATGGGAATGCGCGAGATGAAGGCTTCCAGCGAACCGCTGTCGGGTGCTTCGAACAGGTTGAGCAGAAGCTGTAGTGTCTCCAGAATGCGCGCGACGTTGCCGCCCCAGCCGGGCTCGAAGCCGAGTGCTCGCAGTTCGCTCTCCACCCGGGACGCCTCCCATGAATCGTCCGCCTCGCTGAGCCATTCCACCGCCCGATCGAGCTGTTCGATGAGCTTTTCATCATCGGGAATTCTCACACCGTTGATGAGGAGCTGCTTGCCCCCAAGACTGTGAATCTTGAGGAACTCGAAGAGGGTCTTGTGCCATTTCCGGGGATCCTGAAAGATACTGCTCGACAGATGGCGGTTGAGAAATTCGATCCCCTTGCCCACGTTCTTGGGGTCGCGTATGTGGGGCGCGTAGTCATAAAATGGGGTAAAATCTATTTTCAGGGGCACCCCCCCTGCCCCGTTCGTTTGCAGCACGAAAAAGTCTCTCAGATCGAGGAGTTCACTGACGGAAATCTCCTCCGGTTTGCCGATCCGGGCACGGGTGAAGGGAGCCTTGTAGAACCGGTCCCTCATAATGTGGTGCCGGTGTATGATCACCAGGAAGCGCTCGAAGACAATAATCTCCTGCACCTTTTTGAGAAAGGTCTTCCACGAAAAAGGCCCGGCCTCATCATCGTTTGGCTGGTCGGCCCCTCGGCGCTCTCCCAGCGCCAGGAGAATATCATTTCGCAGCAGGTACTTCTTCTCGCCGCGTACCAGCTCCAGCAGAAATCCCTGAAAGGGCTTGACGTCCTCGGCACGCATCAAATCGGACCACTTGACCGGGCTCATGCACTCTCCTCCAGAAAACCGTAATCCGTAATACCGTCCAGAATTCCGGCGGCATAGGCCTTGTCTGAGAAATAGACGTTCCGGGCCCCCTTGAGATGATTCAGCTCGTCGCTGTGGTTCCCCACCACCACGGCCGGCATCTCGCCGCGCAGCATTTCTTCATCGTTTCCGGAGTCGCCCGACACCAGAATACTCGAGAGGGGAATGTTCCACTTGTAGGCCAGATATCGGATGGCCTTTCCCTTGGACGCACGGTACGGCAGAATATCCAGATACTGCTGGTGGGAGAAGATCATATTGTAGCGGCTCTTGTTTTCGATCAACAGCGCATGCACCTGGGCCAGCGTCTCCGCCATGTCCCGGTGAGTGCCGTCGACATAGTAGCTCAGCTTGAATCTCCGCTGGGTATCCCCCTCCTGCAGTTCGAGGAAGGCAAAACGCTTGAGCAGCCTTTCAATCTTGTTCCGGTCCCACTTGGCGGAAATATGGCTCTCCCACCCCCGGTCCGGCTTCGACTTCGCCCCATAGTAAATCTCCGCCCCCACCGACGTAATGAGAATATCGGGTACGGCAATCCCGTGTTCCTCCAGGACTTCCAGCGCTGAATCAATGGTGCGCCCCGTGGCGATGCCGAACCCCACCTCGTTCTGGTGCCTCTTCAGGGTTTCCATGAGTCCTTCCAGGGCTCCGTCGTCGCCCAGGAGGGTGTTGTCGATGTCGGTAATGATGAACTTGTGCACCCGGCTGAGGCGGCGCCCGACGGAACCGGAGCTGGGCATCTCGTGCAGGCTGGCGGTCTCTTCCGCGACGACTTTCCTCATCTTCTTCAGGTACGTGTCGGCATGCGTCTCCCAAGAGTAGTGCAGCCGCACCCGGTTGATACCGTTGGTGGAATACTTCTTCCACAGGGCCTCATCCACCAGGAGTTTCTTGATGGCATGGCTCACCTCCCGGTTCTGGTTCACGTCCACCAGGATGCCGTTGCGGCAATTCTTGACAATATCCTGGGGTCCGCCGTCGCGGGTTGCCACGATGGGCACCCCGCACGCCGCAGCCTCGAGGAGGGTGAGACCGAAAGGCTCCGTCAAGGCTGGATTCACGAAAACTCCTCGCTTTCTCGCCGCAATCCGGTACAGCTCGGGCACCTCGTACTCGAAATCGTGCTGTTTCGGGATGGCCAGTTTGCCGTAGAGGTCAAACTTGTCCATCAGCAGCAGGATCTCCGTCAGCACCTCCTGCTCGTTCTCCCCCATGGTGGAGATATCCTTGCGGATGCCGGCGAACACGGCGAGGTTGGCAATGGCCTGAAGCTCCGGGTCCTCACCGTACGCGGTGATGAGGCCATTGATATTCTTCCGTTTCTCCGGACGGCTCAAGGCCAGGATGAGCGGTCGGTCCGGCTTCAGGAAGAACCGATCCATATTGGCCGACACCGACACGATGGCCTGTTTGTGGACCTCGTCGAGCCCTCCCAGAATGTCGTCGTAGTAAGGATGGAACCGGTCCAGATCAATTCCGGGCGGAATGACTTCGTAGGAGGGCATCTCCTGGTTGGCATACAGGCCGTACTGCTCTTCCACTTCCTGGCGGGTGGACGTGACGATCAGGTCCGCATTGCGGAGGATCTCCTCTTCCACGCAGATACGGTGATCGATACGGAAGCGTTTGTTGATGCTCTCCGCGCTCATCCCTGATTGCAGGAGGCGCTGCTCCTTGGGGCGCCCCAGCGAATGTCCCGTGAACACGAAGGGAATCCCCAGAATGTTCGAAAGTTCGAGGCCGATTTTGCCCGCATCGGCATAATGCCCGTGTATCACATCGGGCAGCACCTGCTCGCTCTTCAGGAAACGGAGCGTCTTATCCGCATACTCCTCAACGAAGGGCCACAGGAGTTCCTTGCGGTGGTAGCGGGTGCCGCCGCACTGGATCCGCACAATGCGGACCTTGGGGGAGATCTCGTCGATGGGTTCCGAATAGTCCGGCGAGACCGTCTTGTCCCGGATGAGCCGGGTAAACAGATCCACCCGCCGCACTTCGTCCCGGGCGCCCAGGGCATTGGCCAACTCCAGGACGTACTTGATCTGCCCGCCGGTGTCGGCGTCGCGCCCCATTTCCAGGTTGCTCTTGCGAATCAGTCCGTGCAGACTGATCATCTGAATATAAAGTCCCTTGGATTTCATCTTCCCCCTTCACCCAGCCAGGACAGAAAGGGCTCGTAAAAGTCCGGCGATTCGGGCACGGCGCCCCGATGACCGCACAGCGCGGCAGAAAACTCGGTGGCCCGTGCCAGTATGGTCTGTGGACCCCAGCCGTTCAAGATTCCCAGGGCCAGAACGGATGCATAGGCGTCCCCGGCGCCCACCGTGTCGACCACGCTCTCCACCGGGATCCCTTCGACGGCGCAGCGCTCTTTGCCATGGTAGAGATCGCTTCCCCGCTCCCCCCGTGTGAGGCAAAGCCACTCCAGCTGATAACAGGCCATCAGAAAGTCAATGAAAGCCGCGTCCGGAAGGGACTTGCCAAGCAGTGTCTTGCACATCTGCAGCTCGCCCTCATTGAGTTTCACCACCTGGCAGGCCTGCAGCGAGCTCTCCACCAACGCCGCAGAGAAGTGCGGCGGCCGCAGATTCATGTCACAGAAGACCCGGGCGCCTCGCACCTCGGCGAGCAGTCGCCGGAGTGTTTCCCGGGAAATATCGTTTCGCTGGGCCAGCGTGCCGCAGTAGAGGAGCGCGGGTTCATCCGCCGCGGCCCGCCGCACCGACGCGTCGTATGCAATATAGTCATAGGCCACATCCGCCAGAATGTCAAACTCGGGAACGCCCTGTTCGTCCACCCGGACGCGAACAGCCCCCGTGTCGTGCCGGTCATCGATCTGCAGGGCGTCTGTACCGGGACAGCGGTCCAGAGCGTCGGTGATACGCCGCCCCCTGTCATCCTTACCAACCCGGGTGATCAACCGCGTCGGGACCTGAAAGGCGCAGAGATGGGCGGCGAAGTTGAAGGGTGCCCCGCCCAGACGCTCATAGGCAGGGAAAATGTCGAACAGTATTTCTCCGAAACAGAGAACCCTCTGCTGCATCATGAAACCCGGATAGTATTAAATGAGATTTGAAAAGTAATGAGCATATCACAGCAGACAGACAAAAACAAATCGGGGCTAGTCGCCGCCACTGCTTCCGGAAATGCCGGTGGACTTTCGCATCAGGATGTAGAGCCGCCCCCGTGTCTGGAGGTGTCCCGCCAGCCGTTCGGCTTGCGCCCCCCGGCCTACGTAGAGATCCACCCGATGGGGCCCGCGAATGGCGGCGCCCACATCCTGGCTGACCGCAAATCCTGTGCGTTTAGCCCTACCGGCCGGATCTCCTGCGGCATCGAATTCGGGAACCGTTACCTCATAATAACAGACGGTCCCCGTGGGGATCACCCGCGGGTCGGTGGCCAGGGAGCGATAGGGGGTCAGCAAGGTGTCCAGAACGCCCTCTGCGCCGCGCTCGGACTCTCTAAAAAAGATGTAGCGTTCGTTTTCGTTCATGATTTGCTCGGCCTCCCCCGGGTGACTCCGGAGGTAGGCCTTGATGCGGGGAAGGTTGATCTCGTCCGGATCGAGACTGCCCGAATCCCGAAGTATCCGCCCCACTGAGGTGTAGGGTCGTTCATTGCTGCCGTCAAACTGGACGTGCCGGACGCGCCCGTCGGGCAGGCGGATGTCACCCGCCCCCTGAACGTGCAGCACAAAGCGCTCGATGGCGCTGTCCAGATAGACTAGTTCGAGTCCCCGACCGCGCAGGACGCCCCCCTGTTCGATCTCCTCTCGGGTGTAATAGGCTCGGGACGCCCCGCCGAAGGGAAGCCGCCCCATCACACAGGGGCTTTTCCGGCCGACCGGAAGATCGGGCGGGCGCCGGTAGAGGGGGTAGCGGAAACGTTCCGTCGGGACCGGACTCCCCTCCAGAAAGGGCTGGTAGTAACCAGTGAAGAGCACGGGATCCGTCACGGCGTAAAGATCAAAGCGACGCTCGATTTCAGCGCGCAGGGTCTCGACATCGGACGCCCCGGCCAGCACCTCCAGAAAGAGAGAGAGGGTTTCCAAGCTCTCCTGCCGGGAGAGCGGCCCGCGTCCCCGCAGACGGGACGGCGCCATAGTGTCGAGGGAACGCTGTACCGCGCGCTGCAGACTGTCCGAAGCGTCATCGATGGTCAATGGCGGCAAAGCGTCTACTCTGTGGAGGGAGGGGTGCAGGGCCGCCTGGAGGCAGCCCGCAACGCACGCAAAGAGCGGTAGAATCAGGAAAGCAAAACGCGTCATCCTTTATCCGGTTTCAATGGCCGGCATCCGGTTGGATGCGGCTTTCGCCCGGAGACGGATCTCCTCCGGCACGGTAACAATGATGTTGTTTCGTCGGTTCTCCAATAGCGCCCTATTGGAATTGCTTCTCCCAGTTAACCCCTTACCGGGCCGGGTTCGGGACGCTCGGCAGGAAATCTGGATTGATCTCGTAGGTCTTCTTGAAGGCCATCCGGGCGGCCAAGTAGTTCCCCATTTCCTGATAGGTATAGCCCAGGTAGTAGTAGGCCGCAGCGTTCTCCGGGTCCCGGTCCGTGATGCTTTTCAGAACATCCACCGCCGCCGGATAGTCCCCGCGATAATAGTGCTGCAGCGCCTGTCCCAGGGTGGCTTCCTGCGCCTGAACGCCGGGGCTCACCATCAGAAGCAGAAACGTTCCGAGTACCACCATTCCGATCCGTTTCATGTCGTCTCCTCCCTGAACGGGGACCCCGGCTCCGGTCGGTTTGAACCCACCGGCCCGGCTTGCACGCGCACCACGCGACCTGACCTGTCGCCGAGAGCCGGGATCCGAGGTCTCTGGACCGTGGTCTTCCAGATTTTTTCCAGTTCCTGGCGCGTGGCCTTGAACTTCTCCTTGATCTCCGGCGTGGAGACACGGGCCACCCAGGACACGGTAGAGAGCACATAGGGGGTCAGGGTCGACTCCTGCAGGATCACGCTCTTGGGCATGAAACTGGTCACCAGCATCAGGATCACCGAGACGATGAGACACCCCTTGAGCAACCCGAAGACCGCCCCTCCCAGATGATTGGCCCAACCGAGCAGTACCTTGCGGACAAACTTCTCAGCGAAGGTTCCCAGGAGCCGAATAGCAATGCTGGCCCCAACGAACACCAGCACATACCCCAGGACCTTGACCGCCGCGTCGCTCTGCACATAGGCCCGAAGAAACTCGGCGGGATAGACGTATGTTGCGTTGGCGATGACAAACCCCAGGATCAGCGACCCCAGGGCAAAGACCTCCTTGACCAGCCCCCGGAAAAGACTCATGACGAACGTGGTGCCGACAATGACGATGATGGCGATATCGAGTGCATTCATGTCGATGGGTGCCGTGCTCTCCCGCAGCGTCCGAGCGGTCTGGCCAAACAGATCAGGACCGGCTCGCCGGCTTCGCGCCCCGCGAGGTCTTTTCGAATTCGGCCTGCACCTTCGCTCGGGTGTCCGGATCCGCCAGATAGGACAGGGCCGTCAGCGCAAGTGCCTTGGCCGCAATGCCCATAACCCGTTGCGCTTCCTCGCTCTGCACCGCCCGGCAAAAACCGGTCGTATGGGGCAGGGCCTCCCGGGTGCCGATCGTCAACTCCGGATGGATGACGGGCATCACGCGGCTGACGTTGCCGATATCCGACGAGCCGATGTACCCGGTCTCATCGTGATCGTCGATCACCATTCCCAAGGCCTCTACATGTTTCCGGAACAGACCGGCCAGGGTATAATTCGGCAGGAGGCCCTCATAGGCCGGCCCCACCGCCTCGACTTCAAAGGAACATCCCGTGGCCTGGGCTGCGCCCGCCACGCATCCCCGCACCCGCTCGATGAGCGCCTTCATGGCCCCATGCTCCAGGGAGCGAACGGCTATGCGGGCCTCGGTGAACGCCGGAATGATGTTCGGGGCATCCCCGCCGCGGGTAATGATACCATGGATGCGGGCATCGTCCGGTATCTGCTGGCGCAGAGCATTGATTCCGGCGAACGTCAATACCATGGCGTCCAGTGCGTTGATCCCAAGCTCCGGCGCTGCAGCGGCATGGGAACTCTTGCCGTGAAAGGAAACCTTCAGCTCCGTCATGGCCAGGGTGCGCTTGACCGCAGCATTGCGAACGGACGGGTGAAACATGAGGGCCGCCTCCACACCGTCGAAGGCCCCCTCCTGAATCATGCGTATCTTGCCACCATGCATTTCTTCTGCCGGGGTGCCCATCACGAAGACGCGGCCGGCCCCTTCGGGCAGAGCCGCCGCCAGGGCCGCACCGGCCCCCGCGGAGGCCACGGCGATCAGATTGTGTCCACAGGCGTGCCCCAGACCAGGCAGGGCATCGTACTCGGCAAGGAAGGCAACGGAAGGCCTCTCGGCGGCTCCCTGAAAGGCCCGGAAAGCGGTGGGCAGGGACCCCAGTCCGGCTTCGACGTGAAATCCGCTTCCTTGGAGAAAGGCGCCCAGCAGCTCGGCCGCTTCCTTCTCCTCAAAGCCCAGCTCCGGGTGCTCATAGATGGTCCGAGCCATTTCAACCAGACGGGGAAAGAGCCGGTCCAATTCCGAAACCACTTTTTCCTGAAGAAGCGTCATCTGCTCCATGGGATACACTCCCTCTGAAACCCGGCCGAATATGCCTGGCTCCGGTCAATGCTTCGAAGCCGCTCGCGGCGCCTTGCTAAGCCCCGACTTCGCCGGAGCGCCGGACCGGGCTCTGCTCTTTTTCTTACGCAAGCTCTCCAGCGCTTCGCGCGCGGCCTGCTGCTGGGCCTCCTTCTTGCTGCGGCCGCTTCCAGCGCCGAGTATCTCACCGTTCACAGAGAGCTCCATCACAAATACCCGTTTGTGGTCGGGCCCGGTGGATCGGCTCAAGGTGTACTCCGGCAGGACGCCGAAACGCTCCTGACACAGCTCCTGCAGGGCCGTCTTATAGTCGGAGGGGTGCTTGCGTTCCAGCACCGCCTCGATGAGGTCGCGACAATGTGCCAGGACAACCTTTGTGGCCGAGCGCAGTCCGTTGTCGAGGTAGACCGCTGCGATCACCGCCTCCAGAGTGTCGGAAAGCAGCGACACCTTCTCCCGTCCAGCCGTCCCTTCCTCGCCCTTGCCGAGGAAGAGGAATTCTCCCAGCCCGATCTTCCGGGCCACCGCAGCGAGACTGGTCTCCTTGACCAGGTGGGCCCGGATCTTGGAGAGTTCGCCTTCGTTGAGTTCGGGATGCCGCCGGTAGAGGTGATTGCTGATGATCAGGCCCAGCACGGAGTCGCCCAGGAACTCGAGGCGTTCATTGTCTTCCCGCTGGAGGCCGGGGTTCTCGTTGGGGAACGATTTGTGGGTCAGTGCGGTGATCAGAAGCCCCGGATCCTGAAAGGTGTAGCCGAGGCCTTCCTGGAGCCGGGAAAGAGCGCGGGTGTCCGGATTCATGGGTACGTCCGCAGGAGCAGGGCCGCATTGGTGCCCCCGAACCCCATGGAGTTGCTCAGCGCCGCCCGGAGCCGCACCCGTCGGGCTTCGTTGGGCACATAGTCGAGGTCACAGGCCGAATCGGGCTCCTCGTAGTTGATGGTGGGCGGAACGAGCCCTTCCTTAACGGCCATGCCCGTAAACACGGCTTCGATTCCGCCGGCCGCACCGAGCAGGTGGCCGGTCATGGACTTGGTGGAGCTGACGGCCAGTTTGCGGGCATGCTCCCCGAAGACCTGCTTGATGGCCAGGGTCTCAAATTCATCATTGAACTTGGTGGAAGTCCCGTGGGCATTGATATAGTCCACATCCTCCGGTGCCAGGCCGCCGTCCCGGAGCGCCATCGCCATGCACCGCCCCGCGCCCTCCCCTTCGGGGGCCGGTGAGGTAATATGATAGGCATCGCCGGTCAGACCGTAGCCCGCGACCTCCGCGTAGATCGGGGCCCCGCGTCTGCGCGCCGCCTCCAATTCCTCCAGCACCACCACCCCGGACCCCTCCCCGATGACAAAACCATCGCGGCCTGCATCGAACGGGCGGCTCGCCCTCTCGGGCTCGCCGTTGCGGGTGGACAGGGCTTTCATGGCGGAGAAGCCGGCCAAACCCAGGGGGCAGATGGTCGATTCGGCGCCACCCGCAATCATGGCATCCGCGTCGCCCCGCTGAATGAACCGGAAGGCGTCTCCAATGGCGTGGGTCCCCGTGGCGCAGGCGGTGACGGGCGCCGTATTCGGCCCTTTTGCGCCGTAGCGGATGGCGATCTGGCCGGAGGCCAGATTGATGATCACCATGGGGATAAAAAAGGGTGTGACTTTCTTGGGGCCACGCTCCAGCAGCACCCGGTGATACTTTTCGATTGCCGGCAGGCCGCCGATGCCGGCGCTGACGATAACCCCCACCCGCTCGGCATTGGCATCGTCGATGACCAGGCCCGAGTCGGCCACGGCCATCTGCGTCGCGGCCAGAGCATAATGGATGAAGGTATCCATCTTTTTCTGCTCTTTCTTGTCGACGTAAGGATCGGGATCAAAGCCCTTCACCTCGCCGGCGATCTGCGACGGATAGTCGCTTGCATCAAAACGCGTGATGCGTTGCACGCCGGAGCGGCCGTTCACCAAGCCCTCCCACGTCGATTTCAGATCGTTGCCCAGGGGGGTCACTGCCCCCATCCCGGTAATTACCACTCGTCTCATAAAACCGTCTCTCCCGGTCCGGCGATAAGCCCTGCACAAGTCACCACGGGCGTTTCAGACCCAAGGTGTGTGTCAGCTTTTTTCCCGGATATAGTCGATCGCATGCTGCACGGTGGTAATTTTTTCCGCCTCTTCATCGGGAATTTCAACCCCGAACTCCTCTTCCAGCGCCATGACCAGCTCCACCGTGTCCAGCGAATCCGCGCCCAGATCATTGACGAAAGACGCCTCCGGCTTGACCGAGGCCAAGTCCACGTCCAGCTGCTCTGCAATGATTTTCTTGATCTTGTCTTCCATTTCTTTTCCTCCCAGTCGTGAGGTCCTGTTTGCTTCTTTCTGTCTTTCTGTATTCGAGCTCAGGGTTGGCACTTTCCCTATTACATGTACATGCCGCCGTTGACATGAATCACCTGGCCGGTGATGTAACCGGCCTCCTCCGACGCCAAAAAACCAACGGCCTGGGCGACATCTGTCGCCGAGCCGAGTCGGGCCATGGGAATCTGGGCCAGAAGCTTTTCTTTGACATCATCGGAGAGTGCCTGGGTCATGGCCGTGTCGATGAAGCCCGGTGCCACCGCGTTGCAGGTGACACCGCGGGAGGCGAGGTCCCGGGCCACGCTCTTGGTCAATCCGATCAGGCCCGCCTTGGATGCGACGTAGTTAGCCTGCCCCGCATTGCCCATGGCACCGACGATGGAAGCGATGTTGATGATCCGACCGCTGCGCTGCTTCATCATCGGCCGAACGAGCGCCCGGATACAGAGAAAGGCACCCTTGAGATTAATGTCGAGGACCTGATCCCACTCGTCGTCCTTCATCCGCATGAGAAGACCGTCCCGGGTGATGCCGGCATTGTTCACGAGGATATCGATCCGCCCGAATTCATGAAGCCCCTGCTTCACCATGGCCGCCACGGCTTGCCCGTCGGCCACATTGGCCTGCAGGGCCAGGGTCCGGCCCCCGGCGCTGCGGAGATCCGCCGCCGTCTCTTCGGCCGCGTGCCGGTTGACATCCGACACGATGCAGTCGGCACCGTCTGCGGCGAGGCCCTGCGCGATGGCTTTGCCGATTCCCTGGGCACCGCCGGTAATAAGAGCAACCTTTCCGCTCAGAGACATCTCAGACCTCCCGCAGGACCGGAGCTTTCTGGATGGCTTTCAGACTCTCCGTGTCCGCCATGTGCCAGACCTGCACCTCCCGGTCGATTCTGCGAATCAGGTTCGACAGCACGCGGCCCGGCCCGATCTCGATGAAACACGCCGCCCCTTCGGCCACCATCCGGCGAACCCCTGCCTCCCAGCGCACGGGCGCCGTGAGTTGTCGTACGAGACCGTCCCGAATCTGCTCCGGTGTCCGGACGGTCTCGGCATCGGCATTGTTGACGAGCGGCACCGCGGTCTCGTGGACGTCAAGAGCCACGAGCACCGCCTGGAGCCGCTTCGCGGCCGGTTCCATCAGCGGCGAGTGAAAGGGTCCACTGACCGGCAGCAGCACCGCGCGCTTGCCGCCCCGTTCGCGAACGAGTGCGATGACCGCCTCCACCGCGGCCGTCTCCCCGGAAATAACGATCTGTCCGGGGCCATTGAGATTGGCCGGCACCGCCAGGCCGTCCACGTCCCGGCAGAGCGCTTCCAGTGCGTCCAGTTCCATGCCGAGCACCGCGGCCATGGCCCCCTCCCCTTCGGGAACGGCCTCCTGCATGAAGCGCCCCCGGCGGCGCGCCAGCGGCGCCGCATCGTGCAGCGAAAATCCGCCGGCCGCGGTCAGCGCCGTGTACTCACCCAGACTGTGCCCGGCCACCATCACCGGCCGAAGTTCCGTTTCATTGTCCAGCACCCGGTAAGCGGCCATGCTGGCTGTGAGGATCGCGGGCTGGGTCGCCTCGGTCCGGTTCAGCTCTTCCGCAGGGCCTTCCTTGCAGAGACGCAACAGATCCATCCCCGTTGCGTCCGAAGCCTCTTCGAAAACAAGCCGCGCCGCCGGGAAGTTCTCAACCAGGTCCGTCCCCATCCCGACGCTCTGGGAGCCCTGTCCCGGAAAAACGAAAGCCACGCCCCTCATCCCGTGCCCCCCGACTGCTCGCTGAAGGCTCGGGTGAGCATGGGGACTACTTCGAAGAGATCCCCCACGATGCCGTAGGTGGCCACTTCGAAAATGGGCGCCTCAGCATCCCTGTTGATGGCCACAATCACATCAGAAGACTGCATCCCGGCGAGGTGCTGCACCGCGCCGGAAATGCCGCAGGCGATATAGAGCTTGGGGCAGACGGTCTTGCCCGTCTGGCCGACCTGGTGGGAATAGGGCATCCAGCCGGCATCGACGGCGCCCCGGGTCGCACCGACGGCGCCCCCCACCGCCCGGGCCAGCGCCTCGATGACCGCAAAATTCTCGCCACTGCCGACGCCGCGGCCGCCGCTGATGATGATATCGGCCTCGGTGATGTTCACCGTCTCCTCGATCTCCTCGACGGTCTTGAGCACTTCCGACCGCAGG
>CALZGC010000123.1 GCA_945786985.1 uncultured Nitrospirota bacterium
GCTGCAGCGCATCCAACTCGGCGGATGTGTAGGGATGATGGTCGGGGAAGGGTCGCTCCAAACATAGACGCGCTCCGGCCTGTTGGAGACTTGCGAAGAAGCGCTCCGGTCGGGCGATGCCTGCAAAGGCGGCAACAGTCTTTCCCTGAAGGATGGAAACGGAACGGCGTTCGCCATCGGGGAGGGTTCGGACATGACGGGTATCGAATCGGGCCCGGTGGATCGGAACCTGCGGCGCCCATCGGCCCAGGGCCGAACGGGCATCTTCGGCCGCGTCTTCCGTTACGACGATCACGTCCGCCCGTCCCGCGGCCGCCGGCCCTTCCCGCAGGTTCCCACCCGGAAGGCAGCGTGATTCTTCGAGAAGCTCAGTCCCATCGACGAGCAGGATGTCTGCGTCCCGGCGCAGACGCAGGTGCTGAAATCCATCGTCCAGTACCAGTACGTCGCTGTCGAAGCGGCGAAGGGCCTCCTGTCCTGCGGCAAAGCGATTGCTGCCGACCACCACGGGCGTGCCCGGTAGCTTCCGTGCCATGAGATAGGGCTCGTCACCGGCCTCCCGGGGGTCCATCAAAACCGCATGGGTATCGGAGACGACGCGGACCGTTGCCTCGCCTGTCCGCCCATAGCCGCGGCTTAGGATGACCGGGCGGAGGCCTCGCCGGGAGAGTTCGGCCGCGATCTTGATGACCATCGGGGTTTTGCCGCTGCCGCCGGTGGTGAGGTTTCCGACGCAGATCACCGGGCGCGCCAGGCGCCGGGAAGTCAGCCAACCCCCGGCATAGAGCCGGGCCCGCAGGGCCATGACCCTTTCATAGAGCGGTGAGAGCGGGGCCAGCGCGGCCTGAAGCTTCCGAATGTGCGGACGCTCCGGATTGAGGAGTTCGCGGCGGATTGGTTCGAATGCCATCGGCGGCTACTCCATCAGCAATTCGCCCACCAGGGCAAGGTTTGTTTCCAGGGCCCCCTGATTATTGCGAATCACGGCCATGCCTGCGTCCCCCATGGCCTGCCGCCGGGCATCGTTGCGCAGCAGTTCCCCGACGACGGCGGCCAGCGCATCGGCGCTCTTCACCTGCAGGCCTGCGAGGTGGGCCACCATGACCTCCGTGATTTCGGGGAAGTTCTCCATGTGGGGGCCGAAGACGACGGGCACGCCGTAGATGGCGGGCTCCAGAATATTGTGCCCGCCCGAGGGGACCAGACTGCCTCCCACGAAAGCCACGGTGCCGATGCCGTAGAGCCGCATGAGTTCACCGACCGTATCGAGGAGAAGGACCGCCCGACCGGACTGGGGCCGGCTCCGTTTCTGGTAGGTGAGCTCCATGGCCTGAAGGAGCGCTTCCACCTCCGGGGCCCGCTCCGGGTGTCTCGGCGCCAGGATGAAGACCAGGTCGGGATGGGCGTGTCTGAGCTGCAGATAGGTTCCGATCAGGGCGGCCTCTTCACCGCTGTGGGTGCTCCCGGCAATCAGGATGGGACCTTCTTCCGGCAGAAAATAGTCCCGTCGAATGGCCAGCTGTTCCATTTCCGCCAGGGGCAGCACATCCCGGTCGAACTTGATATTGCCGGCGTTCTGGACACGATCCGGCGGCGCACCGAGGGCCACGATCCGTTGGGCGTCCTCCTCGGTCTGCATGAGAAACCCGTTGATGCGGGGCAGCACCCGTTTCATCATGAAGCGAATGCGCCGATAGCCCCGATAGGAACCCTGCGAGATGCGGCCATTGACGACAAGGATCGGCACCTTGCGCTTGTGAAGCAACCGGATGCAGTTCGGCCATATCTCCGTTTCAATCAGAATGAACAGGGCGGGGTTGATGCTCCGGACGACCCGGTGCAGTATGCCGGGGAGATCGAAGGGGAAGAAAATCACGGCATCGGCATCGGGGACCTGGGCCCGGGCCGTAAGGTTTCCGGTCGCGGTGACGGTGCTGAGAACGATTTTCCGCGCGGGATACTGGCGCCGCAGTTTCCGGATCAGCGGGGCCGCGGCGATCGTCTCGCCGACCGAAACGGCGTGAACCCAGATCGGCTTGGATCCCTCAATGGGCTGGAGCAGGGGGGAGGGGAGAAACCCCAGACGCTGGGCCGCGCCCTCCCGGTATTTCGGTGTGGTGATGAGTTTCACGAGAAACCACGGCAGGCCCACAACGGCCAGGAGGGTGATCAGGATGTTGTAGAGAAAAAACACGCGGAGGTTCCCTTGCCTACGGCCGGATTTCAAAGGACGCCGAAGTAGCGATCGGACTGCTCGGTGACCTGCTTCAGTCGGCCTTCGAGCTCGCCCCGGAGCCGCTCCAGGGTTTCGCCCCGGGCACGCTCGGGCACCGCGAAGGGCTCTCCGAACACCAGGACGGCCCGGGCGAAGGGGAGCGGAAAACGGAAGCGGTCCCAGCTGTTGAAGATCTTCTTGCGGCTGAAACTGATGGAGACCGGCAGGATCGGGACCCGTGCCTTCTTTGCAGCGAGGAGGGCACCGATCTGGACCTCGTATTTGGGGCCTCGGGGGCCGTCCGGTGTAATCCCTCCGTTTGCGCCTTCCGCCATGATTCCCGCCAGTTCGGCCACCGCGCGCAACCCCCCTCTCGAAGACGAACCCCGCAGCGAGCCGATACCGAAGTGACGGGCCACGCGGGCGATGAGTTCGCCGTCCCGGCTCTGACTGATCATCATCGTCAGATTCTCCCGGCGCAGGAAATAACAAACATAGAGGAGCCGGTTGTGCCAGAAGGCGAAGAGCACGGACTGTTTCTGACCCCGGAGCTGGTCCAGATGCTCGCGGCCCACCATCTCCAGTTTAAGGGTGAGTGCGACGAGTTTAATCAGCAGGGAGGCTGCGGGGGGAAGCAGAAAATCAATCATCCTCTGGAGACTCATCCGGAATGACCCTCGACAGGCGCCGGAGTGTCCGCAAACTGTCTGTCATAGAGTTGCTTGTAGAGCCCGTTCTGTTCGATCAGCTTTGCATGCCCGCCGCTCTCGACAATGCGACCTTCCTGAATGACCAGAATCCGGTCCGCGTCGATGATGGTCGAGAGGCGGTGGGCGATCACAAAGGTTGTTCTCCCCTGCATCAGTCGGTTGACCGCTTCCTGAACGATCCGCTCCGATTCCGTATCGAGAGCGGAGGTGGCTTCGTCAAGGATGAGGATGGGGGCATCCTTGAGAAGGGCCCGCGCAATGGAGAGCCGCTGGCGTTGTCCTCCGGAGAGCGTCAAACCGCTCTCGCCTATTTCGGTTTCATACCCCTCCGGCAGCTCGTCAATAAAGGCATGGGCGTTGGCGGCCCGCGCGGCTGCAACGATTGTCTCGTTGGGGATCTCTTCCAGACCGTAGGCGATGTTATTGCGCACCGTGTCGTTGAAGAGAACCGTTTCCTGACTGACGATGGCGATCTGGCGCCGCAGGGAGGCCAGGGTCACGTTCCGTATGTCGCGCCCGTCGATTCGAATGGCGCCCTCGGTGACTTCGTAGAATCTTGGGATCAGATTGAGCAGGGTCGTCTTGCCCCCGCCGCTCGGCCCGACGAGGGCGACGACTTCGCCGGTCTTCGCCTCGACGGAGACGCCCTGGATGACCATCTTGTCTTCGTAGCGGAAGTAGACGTCGTCGAAGGCGATGCCCCGCGCCACCCGGGGCAGCTCCATTGCATCGGGTCTGTCCACAATGTCCGGGACCTGGTCCACCAGATCAAAGATCCGGTCCGCCGCGGCCATTCCTTCCTGGATCATGTAGTGCACCTTGCTCAGTTTCTTGACGGGTGCATACATCATGATGATGGCGGCCATGAGTGTGGTGAACTCGGCAAAGTCGATCTGTCCTTTGATGACGCCGGAGCCGCCGATGAAAATCACCAGCGCAACGCCGATTCCTTCGATCAGATCCATCACCGGTTCGGAGAAGCCCCGCACAAGATCGGACTTGAGGCGGGTCTTGTAGAGCCTCTGGCTCCGGTCACGGAACCGGCTGTTTTCGTACTTCTCCATCCCGAAGGCCTTGACGATCCGCATGCCCGTGATGGTCTCGTGCAGAAAAGAGCTGATCAATCCGAAGTTTACCTGGGTCTTGGTGCTGATCTTTCGAAGTTTCCGTCCGAAGCGGACCACCGGGATGGTGGACAGCGGGAGCACCACGACGAAGATGAGAGTGATCATGGGGTCCTTGACGACGGCAATCGTGAAGAGCACCACGATGGTCATGCTCTCCATGATGAGGCTGGACAGCGCCTTGGACACCGACTGCTGCACCAGACTGACATCATTGGTGATCCGAGACATGAGCACGCCCGTCGGATTGCGCACAAAGAAGGAGAGCGACATCCGAAGGAGGCGCTCGTAGACATGGTTCTGCAGATCCCGGATGGTGCGCTGGGAGACGAGGGCCATGAAGTAGGCCTGGCCGAACATGCTCAGGCCCCGGGCGATGTAGATGGCGAGGATGACCACCGGCATGATCGCGAGAATGGACGTCTTTTTGGAAAGAAAGATCCCTTGGGCCAGCGGGCCGGCGGCCCAGGCGAGCGCGCCCTTCGCGAGGGAGACCCCCCCCATGCAAAGAAAGGACACGAAAAAGTACCCTTTGTACCGCGCCATGAAACGGAGCAGCCGTCGGTAGGTTTTCATGCGGCCTCTCCAATCAGATTCAACACGACACCCGCGGCCCGGGCTGACGCACCCGGTTCACCGAGGGTTGCCATGGCGGCCTTCAGTCTTCGCGAGATTTGTCCGGCGTGGTGACGGTCCTCCAGGCACTGCAGTGCCTCCTCTGCGATCCGCCGGGGGGTAACGGCGGCCTGAATCAGTTCGGGAACGACACGCTCTCCCGCAACCATGTTGATTAGGCCGATGTTCGGGATTCGGACCAGGCGTTTGGCCAGGAAGTAGGTGAAGGCGGACACGCGGTAGAGAATGACCATGGGAACACCGAAGTGCGCCGTTTCCAGTGTGGCCGTTCCCGAGGCGACGATGGAGAAATCGGAGACGGAAAGGGCCTCATACACTCGTCCGGGAAACGTCTCGATGGGCACCGGCGAGCGCCCGGAGATCGTCGCCACCTCGGCCTCCGAAACGGTCGGGGCGATGGGGAGCAGAAACCGTACCGCAGGCACCCGGTCCCGGATGAGCGCGACCGCCTCCAGCATGTCCGGGAGCAGCGATCGGATCTCATTGCTCCGGCTTCCGGGGAGGAGCGTGACCACACGATCCTCCGGAGCGAGCCCGAAATGCTCCCGCGCTTCGGACTGTGAGAGCGTCGGCCGGACGGCATCGAGCAGCGGGTGTCCCACGAAGATGCCCTTATCGCCGTAGAGCGATGCTTCGAAGGGCAGAATGACCATGATCTTCTCCACCAACTCCCGGATCTGATGAACCCTCTGTTTCCGCCAGGCCCAGACCTGGGGACTGATGTAATAGATAACGGGAATGCCCAGTTTCTTCGCCACCGCGCCCACCCGCAGGTTGAAGTCTGGAAAGTCCACCAGAATCAGAAGGTCGGGGCGTTCGCGCTGCAACGTCTTTTTGACAACGTTGTGCGCCTTCAGGATTTGACCCGCCTTCGACAGGACTTCAGAAAACCCGGTGACCGCAATGGTCTGGTTGTCAAAGATGAGCGCCACGCCGGCGGCCTGCATCCGCGTCCCGCCGATGCCGACGAAGCGTACGTCGGCATCCTTCTTTGCGATCTCCAGGACGAGGTTGCCCGCATGCAGGTCGCCCGAGGCTTCACCGGCGATGATCATGATCTGCTTTGCACTCATGATGCAGGCACCCGGTCGCTGTCTGTGTTACCCAAGCCGATCTTGGCAAGGATATTGGTGGCAACAAGCAGAGCGTTGAGTCCCTCTTCACCCGAGACAATGGGTCGGGTGCGGTGTTTCACGGCTTCCACGAAGGCTGACAGCTCCACCTTCAGGGGTTCCTCCTTCGGAATGGTGATTTCCTCCCGGACGATCTTTGGCATTTCCCCGACGAGGTAGCCGCGGGGATCGCCGACACGGCGATAGCACTCGACCGTCTGGGCCTGGAAGTCCAGGGAGATATAGGTGTCGGGCTGAAAGAAACGTATCTTGCGCTGGGGCCGCGCCGACACGCGGCTGGCTGTCACATTGGCAACGCAGCCGTTTTCAAACTCCAGCCTCGCGTTGGCGATATCCACGTTGGGCGTGATGACGGGGACACCGTTCGCCCGGATATCCCGGACCGGCGCCTGGACCAGGCTGAGAATGATGTCTATGTCGTGTATCATCAGATCCAGGATGACATCCACATCAGTGGCGCGGTCGACGAACACGCCCAGGCGATGGACCTCGATGAACCCGGGGTTCCGGACAAGGCGGGCCAGTTCCCGGACCGCTCCGTTGAAGCGCTCGATATGGCCCACCTGCAGAACCCGGTGGTGTACGCCGGCCATCCGGACGAGTTCCTCCGCCTGGGGCAGCGTGGCCGTGATCGGTTTCTCCACGAGCACGTCGATCCCCTGCTGCAGAAAATCCCGGGCGATCTCGAAGTGGGTGATCGTCGGAGAGGCGATGCTGACCGCATCGATCTTGCCGATGAGGTCGCGATAATCCGCATGATGCGCGACGCCGCATTTTCCGGCGATCTCTGCCGCGCGATCTCCGTTTGCATCGACCACACCCACGAGTTCCACGCCCGGTATGTCGGCGTAGATCCGGGCATGATGCTGCCCGAGATAACCGACCCCGACGACACCGAGCCGAAGGGAAGGCGTTTTCTTCGGATCCGAGTTCATGGTTGTTCACCCTTTCGCAGAGGGCCGGCTTCGCTGCTTCAACGCTGGGCCCCGTAACGCTGAACGATGCGTTGTACAATTTCAGAGGTTGATTTTCCCTGCACCACCGGGACCAGGGCGACTCGTCCGCCGTAGGATTCGACGAACTCCGCTCCCACGACCTCGCTCTTGCGATAGTCCCCCCCCTTGACCAGAATGTCGGGGCGAAGAGTCCGGATCAGCTTCATCGGCGTGCTTTCATTGAAGACGGTCACATAATCAACGCAGTCCAGGGCGGCGAGGATATGGGCCCGTTCCTCCTCTGAGATCAGGGGGCGCCGCTTGCCCTTGAGCCGCCGCACCGACGCATCGCTGTTCAGCCCGACAATCAGGCAGTCCCCCAGCCTGCGGGCCGCCTGGAGGTACTGGATGTGACCGACGTGCAGCAGATCAAAACAGCCGTTTGTGAAGACCACCCGTTTTCCGTCGCCCTGGAGCAGGTGCACCCGCTCCCGCAGGTCTGCTGCCTGGAGGTTCTTTCCGTTGCCCGGGGGAAGGACCTCCCCGTGGTAGGCAAGCATTTCCTGCGGCGATGCCCGTGCCGCGCCCACTTTGCCGATCACCACGCCCGCCGCGGTGTTTGCCACGTGGGCCGCCGTGGTGAGGTCGTAGCCGGCCGCGGCCACCAGGGTGAAGACGGCGATGACCGTGTCGCCCGCGCCGCTGACGTCATACACCTCGCGGGCGACCGTGGGGATCAGGGTGAAGGCGTCACGATGCAGAAGGGCCATGCCGTCTTTGCCCAGAGTGATCAGGCAGGCCGGGCTCTTCAGGAGGCGCTGCAGCGCGCTCGCGGCCTGGTGAATCTGCCGGGGGCTCCCCAGGGGCAGGCGCAGCGCTTCCGAAGCCTCCTTGCGGTTGGGCGTCAAACAGGTTACCCGTCGGTAGTGCCGCAGGTCCGTTCGCTTGGGATCGGCGACGACGATCTTCCGGCACCGGCGGGCCTCAGCAATGGTTTTGGCGAGGATCCGATCGGTCAGGACCCCTTTGCCGTAATCCGAGAGGATCACAGCATCGCACACCGGAATCTGCTTGCGCACGTAGTTTAGAAGACGTTCCTCGGTTCGCCCGGAAAGGGGAACCCGGTGTTCCCGGTCGATCCGAAGGAGTTGCTGATTTTGACCCATGACCCGAGTTTTCACGGACGTGGGGCGCTTGGCATCGGTGACGAGACCCTGGATGCGCACGCCCTCTTCCCGGAGGCGGGTCTTGAGCAGGACCCCTTTCTCATCGGTACCCACGGCCCCGGCCAGATAGACCCTGGCTTCCAGGCCGACCAGATTGCCCGCAACGTTGGCGGCCCCGCCCAGCAGTGCATCCTCGGATTGTACATCGACTACCTGAATGGGAGCTTCGGGCGAGATGCGCTCGATGCGTCCCCAGACGTACTCATCGACCATGACATCCCCGACCACGAGGATCTTTCGGTTTCGGATACCCGCCAGGATATTTTGGATCTCTTTGTGGGTCATGGGACCTTGCTCTTGTCAGGTCGATGGGAGCTTGTGATCGGCTCTACAGCTTCTCCAGGATGGCGCGGGCCAGCAAGGGGATCATGATCTCGTGATGGCCTGTGAGCGCATATCCCGTGCCGCTTTTCAGTGTTGGGCGCCGCACAACGTTTTCCCGAGGGCGGTAGTGCTGGATCATGTCTAAATTCACCGTCACGAAATCGGAGACGTCGTGTCCCAGATTGCGCGCAACGCTGACGGCCTTGAGAAAAACTTCGGGAATCAGCACCGCGGACCCCACATTCATGAAGACTCCGCCGCCGCCCAGATCGGAGACGACCGTGCAGAGGAGTCTGAAATCGTGAAACGTGGCCTCGCCCATCAGCGCACCGTCCATCCCCGGGTGCATGTGAATGATGTCCGCGCCGATAGACGCGTGGACCGTGGCGGGGAGTCCGTGCCGCGCGGCGGCAGCCAGGATGCTCAATTCCCGGTGCGGGTTGTCTCCAGAGAGAATATAGCGGCCCAGCGATTCACCATAGCCCCAGTTGTTTACTGCCCCCTGCGTCAGGGCAGAAAAAATTCCCTCACCCGTCTCCCGGGCCATACCAAAGCGCCCGCTCTGGAGCTCCTCGGCGACGTCTTCGGAACTGCCGCCGATCAGGGAGACTTCATAATCGTGAATGGAGCCCGCGCCGTTCATGGCCACGGCGGTCAGCACCCCCCGGTCCATGAGTTCGATCACGATGGGAGAGAGTCCGCACTTGATGACGTGACCCCCCATGGCCATCACCACGGGCCGTCCTGCACGATGGGCGCGCAGCACCGCGTCCACCACGGCTCGGAAATCCCGGGCGGCGAGAATGTCGGGCAGCGAGTCGAGAAAATTGGAAAACCCCTCCCCCTTCTGGCTGGGGCGTCCAAACTGCGCGATGCCCACCTTGTTCTTCCGCTCTCCGATTGCCTGGGTGCGGACCTTCTTCAGATCTGCCGGTGTTCGCCTCTGCATCCCTTGCCTCTCTAGCCGCTTCCTGGGCCCCTCCCTTGGGAAGGGTCTTTCCTGCGCCGCTCGTTTATTTGCAGACGCCCCGTTTGGATTCGAGCACGAAACGGACCAGCTCCTCTATCTCGGGCAAAGCAGCGCTCTCCTTCCGGGCTTGTGCTGCAGCCTCCTGTAGTATCAGGTCGGAGCGAAAGAGGACCCGATAGGCCTTCTTCAGCTCTTGCACGGTTGTCTCCACGAAGCCGTGGCGCTTCAGACCGACCGTGTTCAGGCCGCGCAGAACGGCCCGGTTGCCGGTGGCGTTACAGAAGGGCGGGACATCCTTGGGCACGGCCGAGGCGCCGCCGATAATCGCGTATCGCCCGATCTTCACAAACTGGTGAATGGCGGAGAGCCCCCCGATGATCGCATGATCTGCAATGGTGATGTGCCCGGCCAGCGTGGCTGCGTTGGCCATGACCACATGATTGCCGATCCGGCAGTCATGGGCCACGTGGCAGTAAGCCATGAAAAAGTTGTCATCTCCGATGACCGTCTCGCCGCCACCCCCTTCGGTGCCCCGATTGAGCGTGACGAACTCCCGGAAGACGTTGTTGCGGCCGATTTGCAGGACGGAAGACTCCCCCTGGAACTTGAGGTCCTGCGGGGGCTCGCCGATGGAAGAGAAAGGATAAAAGGCGCATCCCGCCCCGATTTCGGTCCATCCGTCGATGCTGACATGGGACTTGATCTTCGTCCCCCCTCCGATCTGAACGTGCTCCCCGATGACACAGAAGGGACCGATCTCCACATCGTCTTCAATGCGAGCGCCGGGGTGAATGATGCTCGTAGGGTGCGCTTTCATCGAGAACCTTTTCTTCAAGTCTTTAGTGTTGTCGTTCTTAGATTTTTCACTCGAACCCTCGCCCCGTTAAAAGTCCGGCAGCATACCGTGATCCGCCAACCGGATGCCTGACTCATTTGTGTGTGATACTTCTAACGGGGCTTGAATCCTCGAACCCTTCGGTCTTCAATCTTTATCAGTGATGGTCGCCGTGAGTTGTGCCTCGGCCACTTTCCGCTCGCCCACGAAAGCCGTCCCCTCGAACTTCATGATGGGCACCCGAATCTTGAGGACCTCCAGCTCAAGGCGGAGCTGATCACCCGGATGCACGGGATGGCGGAATTTCGCTTTGTCGATGCTCATGAAATAGATTACTTTGGAAGCCGGATCATCCACCATCTGCATGGAGAGAACCCCGGCCGTCTGGGCCATGGCCTCAATGATCAGTACGCCGGGCATAATCGGATGCCCCGGGAAATGCCCCTGGAAGAAAGGCTCATTTACCGAGACGTTCTTGAGCCCGACGATTCTCTTCTTCGGCTCTATTTCGATGATGCGATCCACCAGTAACAGGGGATAGCGGTGCGGCAGGTACTGCATGATCTCATGAACTTCCATCATGGCCCTCTCCTCCCTCCAGTCCTGTCATAAGATCCTTGATTGTCTGCTGAAGTCTGTGAAGGTCTCGCCGGATTGCCGGCAGGTGGGCGAAGGACGCGGCCGCCTTCAGCCAGTCCCGGTGGGCGATCACCGGCAGACCGCTGACGGTCTCGTCCGCCCCGATGTTCTTGGTCACACCGGACTGCGCGCCCACGGTGACGTTGTCTCCGATGCTGAGATGGCCGGCTACGCCGACCTGACCGGCCAGGGTCCCGTGGTTTCCGATGACGGTGCTGCCCGCGATGCCCACCTGTGCCAGGATGATTGAGTCCTCTCCGATGACCACGTTGTGTGCGATATGAACGAGATTGTCGATCTTGGTTCCGGTGCCGATAATCGTGTCGCCCAGGGCGCCCCGGTCGATGGTTGTGTTGGCTCCGATTTCGACGTCGTCGGCGATGACGACGCCGCCGATCTGTGGGATTTTGAAATAGCGTTTCCCGTCGGGAGCAAAGCCGAAACCGTCGCTGCCGATGACGGCCCCGTCATGAATCATCACCCGGTTGCCGATGCGGACACCCTCCCGCACCGAAACGCCGGCATGAAGGACAATGTCATCGCCGAGGATCACACCGTCTCCGATGATCACCCCGGGGTACAGGGTCACGCGGTCGCCGATGCGCACATGACTCCCCAGGGTGACCCGTGGGTATATGGACAGCTCCTTTCCCAGGTCGCACCCCTCCCCCTGGATTAGATCGGCATTCACCCCGAGGGGCGTCTTTTCGCCTTGTTGGGTAAGCGTGACGATTTTCGCAAAGGCCAGGTACGGGTTGGTGCTCCGAATGGCCGGGATGGGCGACGGGACCCCGGGTGCCAGAACCACGGCGGCGGCACCGGTATCGTTCAGGGCACTCAGATATTTCGGGTCGGCCACGAAGGTAATCTCGCCGGCCCCCGCCCGGTCGATCGGCGCGACGCCCCGGATTTCAACGGATCCGTCGCCATCCAGGTCCCCCTGAACGGCGGCGGCCAGTTGTGCGAGCCGCCAGGTTTCTCCCGTTTCACTGTGTGACATGAAAGGCCTATTTGTTTCGCTTGTCATACGCCTCGACCACCACATCGGTGATGTCGGCCGTGGTCGCCATGTAGAGGACGCCGCCGGTGGAGCGCTCTACAATGGCGGTGTAGCCCTCTTTCTCCCCGATCTCCGTTACGATATCGGTGAGCTCCTTCATGATGTTCTGCATGAGGCCGGAGCCTTTCCGCTTGAACTCCTCTTCCTTGTCGTTGGCGTAGCGTTTCAGATCCTTGAATTCCTGTAGGAGTTCCCCTTCCTTTTTCGTCCGCACATCCTCATTCATCACCGACGTTTTCTTTTCGAATGCCTGCTTCTTGCTTTCCAGGGAGTCCCGCTTTTTTGAAATGGCCTCCTGTTCGGATTTCAGATCCCGTTCGAGTTCCGAATTCAGTTTCTGGATCACCTTCGATTTCGCGAAGACCTTCTGAAAATCTACGAAACCGATGCGATCCTCTTTGGCGTGTGCGACGGCGCCTGAGGCGAAGAGTACGCCGATGATTGCGGCCAACATCAGGGCTGTTCTTGCTTTCATGGTTTCACTCCTTCACAGTGCAACAATGGTGATTCCAGAGGACTGCCCGGCGGACTCCGCCGTCAGAAGGCCGTCCCCAGACTGAACTGAATAGTTTCCACTTCATCGAAGGGCTCCTCGTCCAGCACATCGCTCCAGACAATCTTGACCGGTCCCATGGGGGACCGCCAGTAGAAACCGATCCCGTAACTTTTCTTCCACTCGTCCCCGTCGGTCAGGTGGGGGCTTCGGACCACCTCGAAGGCATCGATATTGCCGTCCCCATCGAGGTCCACCGGATTGCCCGGAAAGCTCGTGACGGTTGTCTCACTGGCCGGGTCGAAGACTTTTCCCGTGTCGAAGAAGAGAAAGGCCTTCAGGCCTGCGGCCGGGGCGACGGGGAAGTAGAACTCCGTGTTGATGAGGACCAGCTTACGCGCGCCGATCAGGCTTCCGAAAGCATTTCTGGGGCCCAGGCTCCGGTACTGGAATCCTCGCACCGATTCGATGCCGCCCAGGAAAAAAAGCTCGGAAACCGGGATGTCCTCGGCCCGGTTGACGTCGACATAGCCGAACTCGCCGTTGATGGAGAGGGTGGTCTTGCCCGGTCCACCCAGAAAGATCCGATCGGAAAAGAAGTACTTGTTGAAATCCGCGTCCCCCAGGAAACTGGCAAATTTCGCCGACGCGCGGGCCAGAAAGCCCCGCGTTGGATCAAGAATGTTGTCCACCGTGTTGCGCCGCCACCCCAGGGTGAGTCCGAAGACGGACTGGGCCTCGGTCGAGGCGGTTTGCAAGGCGGTGTCCACATCGGTGAAATCGATCTTTTCGTAGTTGAGTCCGATGGAGCCGTGGCTGTATTCATCCAGGGCCCGGCCCAGAGTAATCGTCGCGCCGGTGGTGTCCTCCTCGAAGGAGTCGAAATCGGAGATCGTCTTGAAGAGATTAATCCCCAGACTAACTTCCCGGTTGTAGAGCCACGGCTCCACGAAGCGGATACTGAAGGTGCTGTCCTCCCCCCCGAGCATGGCGGCCACGTTCAGCTCACGCCCCGTGCCAAAGAGGTTTCTCTGCCGCACGTCGAAGGACCCCACCAAGCCCTGGGTCGAACTGGCGCCCAGACCAAAGCTCAAAGAACCGGTCTGCTGTTCTTTGACGGCGATATCCAGATCGACCACCTGTTCTCCGGGCCGGCGATTGGTCAGGACCTGGACATCCTCGAAAAACCCCGTGTTGCGGATACGGACCTTGCTTCGATCGATTTTGGCGATGTTGTATTGATCGCCTTCATTGAAGCGCATCTCCCGTCGGATCACCGTATCGCGGGTGCGCAGATTTCCGGTGATATTGACTTCGCCCACGAAGACCCGCTGACCCTCTGAGATGTTCCACGTGAGATGCACGGTCCGGTCCGAACGATTCAGGTCCGTCAGGGGGGAAATGCTGGCAAAGGCGAAGCCTTTCTCCCCGAACAGTCTGCTCAGCGTCTGGATGTCCGCTCGTATCTTCTCGCTGCTGAAGACCTCGTCCTCCTGTGAGTTCAAGGCGGCCTTCAAAATTTTCTCGGGAATGGCCGTGTTTCCCTTAAAGTCGATCCCGGCCACCCGGTACTGCTCGCCTTCGGAGATGGGGATGGTCACGGCAATCATGTTCTTCTTCCAGAAAATCCCCTTGAACCATTCATAAGCGCGGTCTCGGGGGCGGCGGTCCGGTTTATTGAAGGAAATCTGGGGTTCCCCCACCGTGACCTCCAGATAGCCGTGGCTGTAATAATAGTCCTTGATCCGTTCGAGATCGATGTCGAGGATTTCCCGTTTGTAGACCCCCGCGGAGGTTAGCCAGGAGAGCATCCACTGTTCCTTGGTCTCCATGGCCCGCTTTTTAATCTTGCCCGCCTTGAGGCTCTCATTGCCATCCAGGAGCACTTCTCCGATGACGACTTTCTTGCCCTCGTTAATGGAATAGATCAGTTTCTTGTTTTCGTTCTTGTCCGCCTCCACCCGGCTTCGTATCTGTGCGAAGTAAAATCCCCTGCCGTGATAGAGCTTCTTGATGGCCTCTTTGTCCTTCTTCACGCTCTTCAGGTCGAAGGGGGAGCCGATTCTTGAGTAAAGCACGTCGCGGATGCTCCCCTCTTCGAGTTCCTTGTTTTCCTCGATGGTGATCCCGGAGATGATCGGTTTTTCCTCCACGCGGAAGACGAGACGGACCCCGCCGTCCATCGGCTCGCTTTCCGCCTGGACGTTCTCGAAATAACGGCCCATGCCATAGATGGCACGGATGTCTTCCCGAATCGTCTCCAAGGAGAGGCGTTCACCGATGCGGGAACCGATCCTGCCCAGAATGGTGCCGTTGTCGATGCGCCGGTTACCGACGATGTCGATCTTGCGAATGACTGGTGAACTGGCTTCCTGGGCGAAGACGGCGAGCGGGAACAGACAGATGAGGGCCGCAACATAGCCGCCCCAAAGGGTCCATCCTCCGCGCAGATGCCGCCGGGATCGATCATACGGATGGTTTGCTTTCAAAGTATCACTCTCCGGCTGCCGGGTGGCCTTTTGCTGCGTGCCTGATTCTGCGCCGCATCAGATAGAGGAGCGGGACAAGCCCGAGCAACCCATCGAGGGCGGCCGATCGCGTCGGCC
>CALZGC010000124.1 GCA_945786985.1 uncultured Nitrospirota bacterium
CCTGAAATTACTAAACAATTGATTGCCGAACACGGGCTGACCGAGGAGGAGTATCAGCGCATTCTGGATATCCTCGGGCGGGAGCCGACCTTCACGGAGCTCGGAATCTTTTCGGTCATGTGGAGTGAGCACTGCAGTTACAAAAGCTCCCGTATCCACCTGGCGAAGTTTCCGACCGAAGGGGAGCACGTCATTCAGGGGCCCGGCGAGAATGCCGGGGTCATCGACATCGGCGAGGGGTTGGCAGCCGTCTTCAAAATGGAGAGCCACAACCACCCCTCTTTTATCGAGCCGTACCAGGGGGCGGCCACCGGGGTCGGCGGGATCATGCGAGACGTCTTCACCATGGGGGCGCGGCCCGTGGCCAACATGAATTCTCTTCGTTTCGGGAAGCTCTCGGAGCCGCACAACCGTTATCTCCTGGACGGCGTGGTGGCGGGCATCGCCGGCTACGGCAATTGCATGGGGGTCCCCACCGTAGGGGGCGAAATCTTCTTCTCCGAGTCGTACAACGGCAACTGCCTGGTCAACGCCTTTACCCTCGGCATCGCGGACAGCGACAAGATCTTCCGGGGCTACGCCTCGGGACCGGGAAACATCGTGATTTACGTTGGCGCCAAAACCGGCCGGGATGGCATCCACGGCGTCACCATGGCATCGGAGGAGTTCGTCGACGATTCGGAACAGAAAAAGCCCACCGTTCAGGTGGGGGATCCCTTCATGGAGAAGCTCCTGCTCGAAGCCTGTCTTGAAGTGATGAAGAAAGAGCTTTTGGTCGGAATCCAGGATATGGGCGGTGCGGGGCTCACGAGCTCGTCGTGCGAGATGGCCGGCCGTGCCGGCACCGGTGTTGAAATCGATCTGGCCAACGTGCCGCGACGGGAAGAGGGGATGATCCCCTATGAGATCATGCTCTCCGAGTCCCAGGAGCGGATGCTCATGGTGGCCGAGAAAGAGAAGGAAGAGGAGATCCACGCCATTTTCCGCAAGTGGGATCTGGAAGCGGTGACCATCGGCCGGGTCACCGACGACGGGATGCTCCGGATCCTGGACAGCGGCCGGGAGGTCGCCGAAATCCCGGCCCTGCAGATCTCGAACCAGGCGCCCAAGTACGACCGGCCCCACGAGGAATCGGAGCCCCAGCGGGCCCGCCGGCAGCTGGATCTCTCCACCATCGCCGTTCCCGAGGACCTCTCGGAGGTGCTCAAAAGGCTGATGGCCTCACACAACATAGCGGACAAGGAATGGGTCTACGAGCAGTACGATCACATGGTCCGGACCAACTCTGTGGTGCTGCCCGGATCGGACGCTGCAGTCATCCGTGTCAAGGGCACCCGCAAGGGGCTCGCCATGTCCACCGATTGCAACGGCCGCTACTGTTTTCTCGATCCCTACGTGGGCGGCATGGCGGCCGTGGCTGAGTCGGCCCGAAACGTCGTTTGCTCGGGCGCCCGGCCCAGGGCGCTGACGGACTGCCTGAATTTCGGAAACCCCGAGAAGCCGGACATCATGTGGCAGTTCGTCAGGGCTGTGGATGGGATGAGTGCCGCCTGCCGGGCTCTGGGCACTCCCGTCATCAGCGGGAATGTCAGTTTTTACAACGAGACCAAGGGCGACGCCATCTGGCCGACGCCCACCGTCGGGATGGTCGGTGTTATAGAGAATATCGACCGGCACATGACCCCGTGGTTCCGCGAGGAGAACGATGCCGTTTTCCTGGTGGGGGAGACCCTGGAAGAGCTGGGTGGCTCGGAATACCTGGAGGTCATACACGGGCAGGTCCGGGGCACTCCGCCGGTCCTCGATCTGGAAAAAGAGAAGAAAGTTCAGGAGGCTGTGCTCACCGCGATCGAAGCGGGGCTGCTACATTCTGCCCACGACTGCGCCGATGGTGGCCTGGCCGTGGCCCTGGCTGAGTCGTGCATCGGCGGTCCCGGACCGCACCGCGGTGCCGGCCTCTCGCTGGACGACCCCATCCGACCCGATGTGCTTCTCTTTGGAGAGAGTCAGTCCCGGATCATCGTCAGTCTGCCGGACAAGCACCTGGACGCGTTCAAGACTATCGTCAATCGGATCGGGGCTCCCATCACCTATCTCGGCATGGTCGGCGGCGACCGTTTGACAATCGATCTGCCGGAGAGTACCCTAAATGTTCCGGTGGCGGCGCTTCGCCGGGTGTACAAAGGGGCAATCACGAGGTTGATGCGGCCCCAGTAAAAATAAGATAACTGACTGCATAAGACGTGGGGGTGAGTTAAACAAGCGGATGATAGGCCCGGACAAATTCCATGAGGAGTGCGGTGTCTTCGGCATCTTCGAGCATCCCGAAGCCGCCAATATGGCCTACCTCGGCCTGCACGGCCTACAGCACCGGGGGCAGGAGGGTGCAGGAATCGTCTCTTCCGACGGGCAGGTCCTGCATGCCGAGCGGGATATGGGGCTCGTCAGTGAAATCTTCACCCGGGCCCGGCTCGAGCGGCTGCCCGGCACCATGGCCATGGGCCACAATCGCTACTCCACCACGGGCAGTAGTAACCTGAAGAATGTTCAGCCGATCGTCGTGAACTACTCCCTCGGCCAGATGAGTGTTGCCCACAACGGGAACCTCGTCAACGCCGCCTTCCTCAAAGATCAGCTCGAAGCCTACGGCTCCATCTTTCATACCACCAGCGACACCGAAGTGGTGGTCCACCTGATTGCCAGCTCCAAGTACTCCACGTTCTCCGAGCGAATCGTCGACGCCCTGGAGCAGGTGCGGGGCGCGTACTCCATGCTCTTCATGAGTGAATGCGAGCTGATTGCCGTGAGAGACCCCCGAGGGATCCGGCCGTTGGTGCTCGGGGAGGTGGACGGCGCGTATGTCGTGGCGTCCGAAACCTGCGCCTTTGATCTCATTGAAGCGCGCTATATCCGCGAGATCGCACCCGGGGAGATTCTGATCATCAACAAACACGGTCTCCATTCGAGCTATCCCTTTCCGCCGCGCAAGACCCGTAACTGCATCTTTGAATACATCTATTTTGCCCGGCCCGACAGCATTGTCTTCGGCCACACGGTCAATGAGGTACGAAAGGAGTTCGGCAGGGTGTTGGCACGCAGTCAGCCATGTGATGCGGACGTGGTCGTGCCCGTTCCCGATTCGGGCATGCCGCCGTCACTCGGGTTCGCCGAAGCGTCGGGAATTCCCTTTGAACTGGCGCTGATCCGCAACCACTATATCGGCCGGACTTTCATTGAGCCGGAGCAGGCCATCCGCCACTTCGGCGTCAAACTGAAGCTCAATCCGGTCCGCAGCGCCCTTGAGGGCAAGCGGGTCGTTCTCGTGGACGACTCCATTGTGCGCGGTACCACGAGCCGCAAGATCATCAAAATGGTGCGGGAGGCCGGCGCGAAAGAAGTTCATATGCGCATCAGTTCCCCCCCCACGACCCACCCCTGCTTCTACGGTATCGACACCCCCACTCGGCGCGAACTCATCGCTTCCTCTCACAGCGTGGAGGAGATCTGCAAGTATATCACCGCCGATTCCCTCGGCTACCTCACGGTTGAAGAACTCCTCGCCGCCGTTCCGGACCGGAGCCAGGGATTCTGCAACGCCTGCTTCACCGGGGATTACTCCGTACGGTTCGCCAAGGTCCGACGGGACCAGCTGCAGCTCTTCGAGTAGGAAAACCTTTCTCACCGGCTCCCCCGTTAGAAACGTTTCTTGTTTCTAATGGGGCAAAGATCCCCATTAGACGCTTCACCTCTAACGGGGCAGGCGCGGAGGACCCCATTTAGAGGCTTCGCCTCTAACGGGGCAAGCGCAGAGAAAGGCTTTTCGGGTTAAAGGCAAAAACCAAAACTAATCTCATCGGCTCCCCCGTTAGAAACGTTTCTTGTTTCTAATGGGGCAAAGGCGCAAAGGACGCAAAGAAAGGCAATTCCTAGTAAGAGCGAAATACTTTTTCACCACCAGACACAAAGGGCACAAAGGAAAACAGGGTTCTTTCCTATTTCCCATTTTCTATTTTCCATTTACCATCTACCGTCTGCGTCCTCTGGACCGCCGGTCATTATCTGTTCGGCTGCTGCGGAACGCTGAGCTGTCCCGGCGTTCCATTCGCCGATCGGGAGACCGGGTCACCGACCGGTTCATCCGCTCACGACGGACCTGCGTTCTCTCGGTAGAGACCCTTGCGTTGTCGCGAGTTCGGTTGCTTCGCAGCGCTGAATCGTCTCGCTGTTTCGCCTCCCGCTGCGGTGATCGTCTCACCGACCGGTTCGTCCGCTCACGACGGACCTGCGTCCTTTCGGTAGAGACCCTTGTGTTGTCGCGAGTTCGATTGCTTCGCAGCGCTGCACCGTCTCGCCGCTCAGCGAGCCGTTGCGGTGATCGCCTGACCGACCGGTTCGTCCGCTCACGACGGACCTGCGTCCTTTCGGTAGAGACCCTTGCCTTGTCGCGAGTTCGATTGCTTCGCAGCGCTGCACCGTTGCGCCGTTCAGCGAGCTGCTGCGGTGATCGCCTCACCGACCGGTTCGTCCGCTCACGACGGACCTCTGTGCGATGAGTGGAGACGCGCTCATCCCGAACGGTTCGGTTGTTGCGAAACGCGGGTCTGTTCCGACGTTCCGCGAGGCGATTGTCCGGCTCCCTTGCAGACCGGTTCGTCCTGAGAGCCCCCCTCTTTGTCTCCGTGTCGCGCAGCGCCTCTCTGGTTGGTCCGGTCCGATGGTATCCTCTCTCGGCCAGACGCCTTCGACTCGCATCGCCGTTCCGGCGGATAATTCTGTTGTTCGGTTGCCGGTTGCCCTGTGATACGAGGTGCTTGCGGCGATGGTCAAGATCACTCCGCTTGATACGGACGTTCTTATAATTCACGTGTCGATGAATGGCTCGATGACGGTTCAAGTTGTTGTAGTTCACCCGGTGGTGCACCACGGCGCGGTTAGTCCGGATATGGGCAAAGCGTTTGTGGACGTATCTGTGCGTGATATGCACGTGCGGACGATAGCGATGGACCCAGCCCCTTCGCGGCACCCAGCCGTGATAGTAGATGCGGTGCCCATACCAATCAAAATCGTAGTTCAGCCACGCCCCGATGGCAAAGCCGATTCCGAATGAGATCATCGGATGGGGCCAATAACCTGCGCGGCGGTAATAGACAACGGAGGGATCGTACGCCGGCACATAGATGTAGCGTGGATGGACGGGCCAGAGGCTGATGTAGCCGGACTCCACGACCACCGCCATCTGAGGCGTCGTGACGAGGTTTCCGGCAGAATGCGCCTGGGCCCGCAGCCGTTGCACCGCTGTCATAACATCCGTCGATTGATAGACGTAGGCTTGTCCCAGAGCTGTGCTCCAGTCGAGATCATCGGCCATCATAAAGAGAACCGTTGGGTAGTGGGCCACGGCTTTGACGCTTACATCCCACGGTTGGTCGTCGATCGCCTTGGGGTCGGCGCCGGCCCGAAGAAATCGGGCGGCCTCATCGATCTGCTCCGGAAACGACGCAGCCAGCAGCACCTGGGCCAGCAGCGGGTCCGGATAGAGCGCAATCGGAGCCGTCAGGTTGTCCAGTTGTTCCGGATAGAACATTTCGTAGGAATCGTCAGCTGAAACAGCCGCGCTGGCGCCCGATTGAAAGAGCGGCACGAAGGCCGTACAACATAAAATGAGTGAAACGATGATTGAAGTTGTTGTGATTGCAGTTTTCATGACGGTCTGGCTCCCCGACCTTCTCAATAGATGAGGTGAAACTTTATGGCTAAAAAGGCGAAGGTCCGGTTTTGTGTACCAAAACAGCCTTTTCTGCCACCAATGGCTCCCCTTTGCCATTCGCTCACCTTAATTTAGATCTTTCCCTATATTTCTTCATTTGACAACTGATCCCAGCCTTCATTACGTTCTGACAGTACAGATGGATCGGTTTACACCATTACTCCCTACCTTCAATCAGGGAGTCTTTGCACTACATTAGACAACCCCACGACGCAAAAAGTTGCCGAAAATGCAATAAGGGAGGTATTCGGCGGGCTGGCGCCTCCCGGCCCTGTCCCCTTGAGCGCGTTTGGGCGGCAAGAAACTCAGGTCTCCGAATCAATCCTGCCGCGTATCGTCAGTTGACAAAATGTAGGCGAGTGCTAAGCTTGAGTCATCCAGAGAAGAAGAGGAGGAGTTTGTATCTACGGGGGACCGGGAGGATCGGTGCCATACCGGGCGACAGGTCCGTCGGGGAATTGAGCAAAGGAATCACAGCCATGAAAGCGAAAACGTTTAACTTGAAATCCATTGTTGTAGCTCTGGGGGCAATCACAGCC
>CALZGC010000125.1 GCA_945786985.1 uncultured Nitrospirota bacterium
CGTGAAACCGACATAGTTGAGGGGGGAAAGATCTCCCTTTTCATCGAAAAGGCCGATGCCGGCGGCCGAGCATCCGGTGAACTGCTGGATCTTTGCCGTAAATTCCCGGAGCAGGCTGGGCAGTTCCACATGCCGGTTTGCAATTTCAAGAAAGAGATGGGAGAGTTGAAGCGCTTCCTCCGTCTGCTTCCGAATGGTAATGTCGCGAACGATTCCCGTGAAGTAGGTTTCCTCTTCTTTCCGCCAGATCGCCAGGGAAAGCTCCATGGGAAACGTACCACCGTCTCTTCTCAAGCCCTGCATGTATCGTGTTCTCCGCAGCACTCGAGATTCGGCTGTCACTGCCTGTTGGAGTCCGTGCCGGTGTAGCGCGTGAAACTCTTCCGGCATAACAACGGTCACGGGTCGGCCGAGCATGTCATTCTCTGCATATCCGAACATGTTTTCGGCGCCACTGTTCCAGGAAATGATGTTGCCGGCCTTGTCGGTGGATACAATCCCCTCGTGCGCGCTTTCCACAACGGAGCGAAAGCGTTCTTCACTCTCCCGAAGCGCTTTTCCTGTTTTCCTGAACTCCGTAATGTCTACTGCCGTGCCCAGAATCTCCCGGGGGGTCCCTTGCGAATCCCTCTTGAAGATGACGTCGCGGCTGCGCAGCAAACGCCATTTCTGGTTTGCGTGCATCGTCCGGTATTCAACTTCCCGGGGTTTGTCCGAGGGGTCTGACATCAGTTTTTGATGGTGTTGCTCCAGCAAGTGCCGGTCGTCGGGATGGACAAGTCTTTCGATCAAGCCCGATCCCATCTTTTGAATCGTTTTCGGCGCGTAGCCCAGAACCGCTGAGATCTGTGGGTTCACCCACACGTTTCGCTGCTCCACGAGGTCGTAAATATAAAGAATATAAGGTGTTGCATCGGCGATCCGTTCATTCAGGTACTGCTGTTCTCGAAGCGCTTTTTCGGATGCTTTCCGCTCGGTGATGTCGCTGACGGAAATTCGGAGCTGCGTGACGTTTCCCTCCTGGTCCTCCAGGGCGATGCTTTCCAGCTGTGCAAAGAATTCCGGACCGTCTTTTCGCCGGAGTTTGATTTCGCATCTCTCGAGGGTCTTCGTGTCCAGGGTTTTTCTGCGGTGCAGATAGAATGCGTCCTGGTATTCTCGGGGAATAAACTGCGTCAAGCGCCTGTTGATCAAGAACCTTCGGGCTTCGCCCAATAACCCGCTTCCCGTTAGATTCACCTCCACAATTATTCCGTTCGGATCGAGGGTGAAATATCCGAGGGGAGCAAAATCATAGAGATCGGAATACCGGCTGCGCGAATCTTCCAGCCTGATCTGCGCCGCTCGGAGATCTTCGTTCTGCATTTCCAGTTCAATCTGATGCGTCTGCAGTTCGTGAATCAGGCGGCGGGCTTCCTCGGAGGAGAGTTCTTCGACCGGCGTTTCTCCCAGTTGCTGCAGTCGCTGCAGTCGCTCTTCCGCCCGTTTCCGAAGCTCGGCCATCGGGTTGGATTTGTCTTTGTCTTTCTTCATGACTTTTCCAAAGGGGCCCACCCCGTTAGAAGTCTCGCCCCGTATTGTATTTCGTCTGCCTGATGGTTTACGCCTTTTACCTGTGGAACTTCTAACGGGGCCAGCCCCCGTTAGTGAGGTTTGTTCTCTGTGATATCTTGAAAGGCGAGGAGGATCATCTCTCTCCCCCCGCTCGCTTGTCTGATACGCCGGGCATTCAGGAGTATGACCCTACGGCCGATGGACGGGAAGTCTTGTTCCACTCTGAAATTTTCAAAGGTGGTCTTCTTGGGCAGAATCTTCTCCATGAGCTCCTTCAGTTCAGGGATTTTCCACTGCTGGTTCCCGAGTGTGTAGAGGTGCCGGCCCGTCGTCTCTTTTTCGGTGACGCGGAACGCCTTATAGAAGGAGCGGTTTGCTGAGAGAATCGTGAAGTTACTGTTGAGAATCAGGAGAGGTTCGCGTATCGTCTCCACAATGCTTTCGGCATAGGTCGTTGCATCGCGCAGGTCATTCTGCACCTTCTTCTGAGAGGTGATGTCCGAAAACGTGATCACCAGCCCGTCGATCACATTCTCGAGGGTGCGGTACGGCATGATTCGCAACTGATACCAAAGCCCACTTTCGTCCTCCACTTCTTTTTCCTTCACGGCCAGCGTCTTGAGAACGGCGGCGGCATCTGCCTTCAGGCTCTTGTATTTCAGTTTTGAAACAATGTCGTGAATCGGGCGACCCCGATCTGTCTCGATCAGGTTGATGATTCTGGTCACTTCCGGGGTGAACTGCTTGATGCACAGGTTGTCGTCCAGAAAGATGGAGGCAATCCTCGTACTGGAAAGGAGATTGGCCATATCATTGCCTGCTTGAGTTAACTCGTCATTCTTGTTCTGAAGCTCGGCATTCACGGTCACCAATTCTTCGTTGACGGACTGCAACTCTTCCTTGGACGTCTCCAGCTCTTCGTTGGTGCTTTGCAGCTCTTCGTTGGCCGATTGCAACTCCTCATTGCTGGACTGGAGTTCCTCATTGGTGGTCTCGAGCTCCTCAATATTGGTCTGAAGGTGCTCCCGGGTGGCCTTCAGTGCCGTTTTCAGCTCCGAAATATGCCGGTCGGTCTTGTCTTTCGTACCGGTTCTTTTGCCGGTTGCTGTTTGATGTTGCGGCGTCGGCAGCGCTTCGAAGACGACCATGAGCAAACCCTTCAGGATGGCCGGCTTCTTGAAAGGTTTGACCAGTAATTTGCAGTGATGGGTTTCGCCGTTTGTTTTGACCTCCAGGTGGTCCAGGATAGCTTCATCTCCTTTCCCGATGGCCGTGCGGGTCACGGCTCTCAGTTCAAGCTTCAATCCCGACCGTGCCATTTCAAAGATATTCAACCGGGCTTTCCCGGGAGCCGGTTCGAGATAGTTGCCGGTCCGGCCGTGAATATAGAGAATATCGCCCTCCTTATTAATGATGACACAGGGCGGCGTGAATCTATCCAGAAGGATTCCTCGGGTCAGCTCATCGATATCGACTCTTTCGGCTCTCACGAGGTGTTCCGTTCGAGTCGCCCGGGTAGCGATCTGTGTGGGGTCCAAAACGGGTTGATCCAGCCTGGCGGGAGGAAACTGAATCTTCTTGTCTTTGAGTTCAAAGAGTTTCCATTTCTTGTCGATGACAGAAAAGACGTCGGTCAGGTCGGCAATGCTCTCGGAAGCCCCCAGGAAGAGTATGCCTCCGGGATTCAGGGAGTAATAGAAGTTGGACAGGAGCTTTTTCTGCAATTGAGGTTCCATATAGATCAGTAAATTCTTACAACTGATCAGGTCCATCCTGGAAAAGGGGGGATCCTTGACAAGGTTCTGGTCGGCAAAGACGACCAGGTCTCTGACCTCGTCCTTGATCTTGTAGCTGCCGTCTTTCTTGATAAAGAAACGTTTCAGCCTCTGTTGCGAGACGTCCACATCAATGGTATTGGGGTAAAGGCCAACACGGGCCATCTCAATGGCTTCGTGGTCCAGATCCGTGGCAAAGATCTGGATGCTGTAGTTTTGTTTGATCTTCTTCATATGTTCCAGGAAAAGCATGGCCAGAGAATAGGCCTCTTCTCCGGTACAGCAGCCGGGAACCCAGATTCTCACCAACTGGTCGTAGGATTTTTTCTTGAAGAGTGACGGCAGCACCTTCTTCGCGAAGGCCTCATAGGATTCGGGCTCCCTGAAAAAATGGGTGACCCGGATCAATATTTCTTTGAAGAGCAGATCAATTTCATTCGGGCTTTCCCGGAGATACCGGATGTAATCGGCCATCTTCCCTAAGTGGTGAACCGTCATTCGTCGCTCGATCCTGCGGATAATCGTGTTCTTCTTGTACAGGGAGAAATCGTGGCCCGTATGGTTCCGAATCAGGACAAAGACCTTCTGAAGATTGTCGGTCAGTGTATCTTTCGAGACGTCGGTTTTTTTGCGTTCCCGGAGTTTAATGCCCTTTGAAAATCTGATGAGATGTTCCGGCATCTGGTCGGCGGGGAGAATGAAGTCTACCAGGTTCGTGGCGATGGCGCTTCGAGGCATTCCGTCATACTTGGCGCTCTCCGTATCCTGGGCCATTACGAGTCCGCCCTCTCCCTTGATCTCCCTGGAGCCCAGGGTTCCCTCGGTACCGGTTCCTGACAGGACAATGGCGATCGCCTTTTCTCTCTGGTCTTTCGCCAGCGACCGCAGAAAGAAATCGATGGGGTGCCGCTGGCCGTGCACGCCGGCTGGCTCCATCAATTGCAGGGCTCCGTTCAGGATGGCCATGTCCTTGTTTGGAGGGATGACATAGACCTTGTTCGGCTCAACCGCCATTCCGTTTTCGGCTTCCATGACCGCCATCTTCGTGTACTTCTGCAGGATCTCCGTCATGATACTCTTATAGGAAGGGGCGAGGTGGGGGACCAAGACGAAGGCCATTCCGGTGTTGGCCGGCATGTGCGTGAAGAACTGTTCGAAAGCCTCCAATCCACCGGCGGAGGCGCCCATGCCGACGACGCGCAGCGGTTGTGCTCTCGTCGGCTTGGTGGCCGCTTTCTTGGTCGTGCGAGCGGCGGCTTTGGTTTTCGCGGTGGCCGTACGGGGTTTTCTTGAAGCGGCAGGACCTTTCTTGTTCCTGCTTCCCGGGTTATTTTTCTTCTCGGCCATGGGGACTCCCTGGGTGATCTCTCCAGAACCGGTGCATGGGGTGAATCAAATGCCTCCGGCGCAGACCCTGTGAGTTGAAATAAATCTCTTATTATACTGCCCAAATGCAGAGAGGCAAATCCCGATATCGCCATTGCGGGGGTTTGAGTTAAAAAAGTCCCCCAAAAGGAGAATATTTCAACAAATTCTTCCCTCAAAGACGCCGGGACGGATCGGACAAACTTTAAGGTGAAACTCTGGAGAGAGACTCCCCGGCTTTGTCTTTCCGATCCGGCCGGCGCGCCGGAAGATCGACGATGACCCGGGTAAATTCCCCTTCCCCGCTCTCAATGCGCATCTGACCCTGGTGATCGCTGATGATCCCGTGACTGATACTCAGACCCAGACCGGTTCCCCGGTTGCTCGGCTTGGTTGTAAAGAAGGGGTTCATGACCTTGTCCACCAAATCTGCCGGAACGCCGGTGCCCCTGTCATGGAACATGATCCGCAGGGTCGGATGTTCACGGTCAGGGATCTTCCAGCAGGTAATTTCAATGATCTTTTCCTCGGATGTTCCGGGGAACTTCTGGTTCAAGGCATAGTGAGCGTTGTTGATGATGTTCAGGAAGACCTGCTGGATCTGCTGGGGATTGGCGATAATGAGGGGCAGGTCGCTCGGGAGGTCGGTTTTCAAACGGATACCGTCTTTTCGAACCAGGGCCGCGGTCAATGCCAGGCAGTCAGAGAGAATTTCATGAATAGAAACAGGGACCTTTTGCTCATTCCTGGGGCGGGCAAACGAAAGGAGGCTCTTCACGATCCCCGCCATCCGCTCTCCTTCTTTCTGAATCCTCCGGGCGATATCGTACTCTTTGCTTTCCGGTCGGCTTCTGCCGGCCAGGATCTGAGCATAGTTGATAATGCCATTGGTGGGGTTGTTTATTTCGTGCGCCAAGCCTGCCGACAGTTCCCCCAGCGAGGCGAGGTGCGCAGCCCGGAGGGCTTCGGCCTGATGCCGGGTCTTTTCGGTGACATCCCGATAAATCACGATGGTCTTGACCACCTTTCCGCTCTCGTTGCCGATGGGGAAGGCCGCCATCTCCCAGAATTTCCCGTCCGGTGCGGTAAACCGCGCATCCGTGGACTGGCCGCTTTGAAAACACTGCACCGCAATACACTCTTTGCAGATCTCCGCGGTGTGATCCCACAGATCGAAACAGTACCGCCCATTCATGTCGGCCAAGTCCCGCTGAAAAATTCTGGATGCACTGTCGTTGGCCCAGAGTATTTTGAGCTTCGGGGAGAGGAGCAGGAGGGCGTCGGGAATGGCGTTCAGGAGCGTGTGAAACTCTTGGGAGAGGGCCCAGAATTCTTGCTCCGACTCCTTCAAACGCCGCGCCGACTTCTGTCGTTCGCCGATCTCTCCGCGAAGCTGTTCATTGGCCGCCCTCAAGTCGCGCGTCCGGTCCTCAACAAGCGCTTCCAGCTCTTCTCCGTGGCGAATGAGCTGGGCCTCCGCCTCTTTCCGCAGGGTGATGTCCTCGCCGGAACTCAGCACGCCGAGGACCCGCCCTGTGGGATCATCGAGCAGGGTGTTGTGCCAGGCGATGATCCGTTCACCGCCCCCCCGCTGCCGCAGGGGGCCTTCCGCATATTCGAAGAGCCGGCGCTTTCCCCCCATGAGCTGCAGCTTGACGAAATTGGCCTTGGCCTCCGCGCGTGCGCGCTCGGGGATGAAGTGGTCGAACCAGTTCTGGCCCAGGATGGCGGCCTCAGGGAGCCCCAGGAGCTCGCAGCCCCGCCGGTTGATCAGGGAGACCCTCTGGTCGGCATCGACCACGACGATGAGAACGCCCGCAATGTCGAGATAGCGCTGCGCCCGATCTCGCTCGATTCGCAGGGTAGCCTCGCTCTGCTTCAGGTCTCGAAAGAGAAGGTCGAAGGGCCTGACCAGACCCGTCTTGATGATGGCCCGATAGATCAGGTAGAAGGCGATCACCTTGATGAAATGGGCGCCGATGCTGAACAGGTCGTACCCATA
>CALZGC010000126.1 GCA_945786985.1 uncultured Nitrospirota bacterium
GCGCATTGTCTATCTGGTCAAAGGCCTGAAACTCCGCCAGACCCTTGTTCGACAACACACGCGTAATGGCCGCCGTCAGGGTCGTCTTGCCGTGGTCCACGTGACCGATGGTCCCGATGTTTACGTGGGGCTTCGTCCGCTCAAATTTTGCCTTCGCCATGAAATGTCCTCCTTCGCCGGGCCGGACGCCGCTTGGATCCGCGCCCGCCTCTTTTTTCCTCGGTCTCTCTTATCGCCCCTGTATCCTTGCCACAATCTGATCCGCGGTCTGCCGGGGCACCTCAGCATAGTGGTCAAACTGCATGGTATAGGTGGCGCGCCCCTGTGTCTCGGATCGAAGGTCGGTGGAATAGCCGAACATCTCCGCGAGCGGCACATGGGCGTCGATCACCTGAATGTTTCCCCGGCTCTCCATTCCCCGCACGTGTCCGCGGCGGGCATTCAGATCGCCGATGACCTGTCCCATGTAGTCCTCCGGAACCACCACTTCGACGGCCATCATCGGCTCCAGCAAGAACGGATCCGCTTTGGACGCACCATCCTTGATGGCCATGGAACCCGCCACCTTGAATGCCATCTCCGAAGAGTCCACATCGTGGTACGACCCGTCGTAGAGAGTGACTTTCACGTCCACCAAGGGGTAACCGGTCAGGACGCCCCCTTCGAGGGCTCCCCGTGCCCCCTGTTCAACCGGGGCGATATATTCGCGCGGGACCGCCCCCCCTTTGGTTTCATCCCGGAACTGGACCCCGGTGCCCCGGGGCAGGGGATTCAGTTTGATACGGACATGACCGTACTGGCCCCGTCCGCCTGTCTGGCGGATGAAGCGCCCTTCGGCGTTGACGCTCTTGCGGATGGTCTCGCGGTAGGCCACCTGCGGTTTGCCCACATTCGCGTCGACCTTGAATTCCCGCAGGAGCCGGTCGATGATAATTTCGAGATGGAGTTCCCCCATTCCGGAAATAATGGTCTGTCCCGTCTCCTGGTCGATGCCCACCCGAAATGAGGGGTCCTCCTGGGTCAGCTTCGCCAGGGAGACCCCGAGTTTTTCCTGATCGACCTTGGTCTTGGGCTCGATGGCAACCGAGATGACCGGCTCGGGAAACTCCAGGGCTTCGAGAACAATCTGCTTCTTATGGTCGCAGAGGGTGTCGCCCGTCATGCAGCTGTTCAAGCCGACGGCGGCCACAATGTCTCCTGTGCGTACCTCCTGGATGTCTTCCCGTTTGTTGGCATGCATCCGCAGGATACGCCCGACCCGCTCCCGGCGACCTCGGGTGGCGTTATACACCTGATTGCCCGCCTGCAGGGTGCCGGAGTAGACCCGAAGGAAGGTCAGCTGCCCCACGAAAGGGTCGCTCATGATTTTGAACGCGAGCGCGGAGAACGGCTCGTTGTCATCGGCTTTGCGGGAGAGGGTCTGGTCCGTACCGGGCCGAATCCCTTCCATGGGCGGCACGTCGAGAGGGGACGGGAGATAATCCACCACGGCGTCCAGCAGGGGCTGCACCCCCTTGTTGCGAAAGGCCGATCCGCAAAGAACGGGGACGATCTTCAGCTTCAGGGTGGCGGACCGCACCGCCGCCCGGATCTTCTCCTCCGCCACCTCCCGCCCTTCCAGGTAATCGGTCATCAGGGCGTCGTCGAATTCGGCGACCGCCTCAATCAGCTGCTCTCTGTACTGCCGCGCCTCGTCCCGCATCTCCTCGGGAATCTCCGTGGTATTGTAGCTCTGACCGAGCCCTTCTTGCTCCCAGATCCAGGCCTTGTCGGCCACAAGATCGACGACCCCCTTGAAATGCTCCTCCTTGCCGATAGGAAGCTGCACGGGGACGGGATGGGCGCCCAGCCGGGTGTGGATCATTCGGACGCAGCGCGCATAGTCGGCCCCCATGCGGTCCATCTTGTTAACGAAAGCGATGCGGGGCACCTGGTACTTGTCCGCCTGGCGCCAGACCGTCTCCGACTGGGGTTCCACGCCGCCCACGGCACAGAAGACCCCGATGGCGCCGTCGAGCACCCGCAGGGAGCGTTCCACCTCGATGGTGAAATCGACATGTCCCGGCGTATCGATAATATTGATCCGGTGATCCCGCCAGAGGCAGGTGGTGGCGGCCGAGGTGATGGTGATGCCCCGTTCCTGCTCCTGGACCATCCAGTCCATAACAGCGGCGCCGTCGTGGACCTCACCCATCTTGTGGGAAATACCGGAGTAGAAGAGGATCCGCTCGGTCGTGGTGGTCTTCCCCGCATCGATATGGGCCATGATCCCGATGTTTCTGTATTTCATCAATGCGTACTCTCTGGCCACGCCCTCTTTCCTCCGGCCCCGATTGGTCTTTTTCATCACTGCCGTCGCGGCCATCTCCTACCACCTATAATGCGCAAAGGCTTTGTTCGCTTCAGCCATTTTGTGGGTGTCTTCTTTCTTCTTGAACGCCGAACCCCCTTTGTTGGACGCATCCAGCAACTCTGCAGCCAGGCGCTCTTTCATGGTCTTCTCGCCCCGGCCCCGGGCAAAACTGATAATCCAGCGCTGACTGAGCGCTGAGCGCCGGTTGGGACGGACCTCCACGGGCACCTGATAGGTGGAGCCTCCCACCCGCCGGGAGCGGACCTCCACCATGGGCTTCACATTCTCCATGGCCCGCTGGAAGATCTGGACCGGATCTTCACCGGTCTTCTTCTGGATGATTTCCATGGCACCGTAGAACGTATCTTCGGCCAGGCTCTTCTTGCCCTGCCCCATGAGCCCGTTGACAAACTTGCTCACCTGCTTGTTGTGGAACTTGGGATCCGGTAAGATTTCCCGCTTGGTTGCTACTCTCCGGCGTGGCATAAGTGTGACTCCTGCCTGATCTTATTTTTTTGGCCGTTTTGCGCCATATTTGGAACGCCCCTGTTTCCGGTCGGCCACCCCCGTGGCGTCCAGGGTCCCACGGATGATATGGTATCGAACGCCCGGCAGGTCCTTGACCCTGCCGCCCCGCAGCAGGACAATGGAGTGCTCCTGCAGATTGTGCCCGACCCCGGGAATGTAGGTGGTGACTTCGTATCCGTTGGTCAGACGCACGCGGGCCACCTTGCGAAGCGCTGAATTGGGTTTCTTCGGCGTCGAGGTATACACCCGGGTGCAGACCCCCCGCCTCTGGGGACAACTCTGCAGGGCCGGTGCACTCGTCTTTCGGCGGCCCTTTTTTCGTCCTTGTCTTACCAATTGATTGATGGTCGGCACGATTTCCCTCCCCGCCAGCGGGGTTTCTCATAAGACCGAAAAACCCCTTTGAATACAAGGGCTCTCATCTTTCCGCCCGGGGCAGTCCGTCTCAGGCGAAAAACCTTCGCACGGTAACAGAAAAATGAACGCACTGTCAAGTAGTTTCTAGGGGTCTGCGCGGCACAATCCGCGCAGTCGGCGGTGTGCGAGTGCCATCATACAGACTCCTCGGCGTTGTCTTTTCCCCGGCGAAGGACTTTCTTCACCCGGACATCCTCCCCCTTCACTCTGATTCACGCCGCCGACGGCGGTTTAGACATTAAGGTCTCTTGGGAGCCGCTCCCTGCGATGCTCCACAGGGGGTACGCTTGCGTCGCGCGCCTTGACGAGCCCGCGCGACGCTGCTCTCGATACGTCACCCTATTTACGAACAGGGCCACTTAGTGAGCCACCTCTTCGAGACTCTCTGCAAGCTCCTCGGTCGGCTCCGGTTCGGGCTCCTCCGGCTGATCCACCTTGACCATGGTCTCCCGATAAGGCCGGATCCCCGTGCCGGCCGGAATCAGACGCCCCATAATGACATTCTCCTTGAGGCCCAGCAGTTCGTCCACCTTGCCGGCTATGGACGCCTCGGTAAGGGCACGGGTCGTCTCCTGGAAGGAGGCCGCCGAGATGAAGCTGTCCGTGTTCAGGGAGGCCTTGGTGATCCCCAGCAGAAGGGGCGTGCCCTGGGCCGGTGTCTTCTTCGCCTTTAGCGTTGCTGCGTTGCGCTGTGCAAACACGAATTTATCCACCTGCTCGCCCACCAGAAAATCGGTGTCCCCGCTCTCCTCGATGAGAACTTTCTTCATCATCTGGCGCACAATGACCTCAATGTGCTTGTCATGAATGGAGACTCCCTGAAGCCGATAGACCTGCTGAACCTCGTCCACCAGATACTTCTGCAGTTCCTTCGGACCGAGCACCCGGAGAATGTCGTGGGGATTGGCAGAGCCGTCCATCAGGGGCTCGCCGGCTTTGACAAAGTCGCCCTCGTGCACATTGACGTGCTTGCCACGGGGAATACTGTACTCGTGTTCTTCCCCGCCTTCGGTGACGACGATGATCTTGCGGTTGCCCCGCACGAAGCCGCCATCCTTGACGGTGCCGTCGACCTCACTGATGACAGCCTGTTCCTTGGGTTTGCGCGCTTCAAAGAGTTCGGCCACACGGGGCAGACCTCCGGTGATATCCTTGGTTTTCGTCGTTTCTCTGGGGATCTTCACAAGCACGTCGCCCGGAGCAACGTCATCGCCCTTTTCCACCAGAATATTGGCGCCTGCAGGCAGGATGTACCGGGCGTCACCCCGACCTCCGGGCAGCTTGCGGGTCTTGCCGCCGCTGCCCTTGATGGAGAGCCGCGGCCGGAGATCGGTGTTGGAGTAATCGATGATCACCCGCCGGGAGAGACCGGTCACTTCATCCACCTCTTCCCGCATGGAGACCCCTTCGTTGATATCCCCGAAGGCCAGCTTCCCACCGACTTCCGTCAGGATGGACGTCGTGTACGGATCCCACTCGACCAGCACGTCTCCCGCCTTCACTTTTTTCTTGTCCTGGACCCGCAGGGCAGCCCCATAGACCACGCTGTAGCGCTCCTTCTCCCGGCCCTTCCGGTCGAGGACGAGGATCTGGCCGTTGCGGTTCATCACCACAATCTTGCCTTCCTTGTTGGTAACCGTCTTGATCTTCTCGTAGACCACGGTGCCGGCGGTCTTGGCCTCCAGGGTGGTCTGCTCCGCCACCTGACTGGCGGTCCCTCCGATGTGGAAGGTCCGCATGGTCAGCTGCGTCCCAGGCTCCCCGATGGACTGCGCCGCAATGACGCCGCCGGCTTCCCCGATGTCGATGAGCACGCCCCGGGCCAGGTCCCTCCCGTAGCACCGGGCACAGAGCCCCCGCTCCGTTTCGCAGGTCAACGGCGAGCGGATTTTGACGATGTAGATACCGGCGTCGATGACCTTGGCCGCCGTCGCTTCATCGATCTCCTCATTGGCCTTGACGATAACCGTCTCGCCGTCGGGATCGAGAATGTCTTCCGAGGCCACCCGGCCCAGAATCCGGTCGTAGAGGGGCTCGATGATCTCGCCACCCTCGACCAGGGCCGACACTTCGATGCCGTCCAGGGTCCCGCAGTCAGGTAGCAGGATGATGCTGTCCTGGGCCACGTCGACCAGGCGCCGTGTGAGGTATCCCGAGTTGGCGGTCTTCAGGGCCGTATCGGCCAGCCCCTTGCGCGCGCCGTGGGTCGAGATGAAGTACTGGAGCACCGTCAGACCTTCCCGGAAATTCGACGTAATGGGGGTTTCAATGATCTCCCCCGACGGTTTGGCCATGAGGCCCCGCATCCCGGCCAGCTGACGAATCTGCTGCGCGGAGCCCCGGGCCCCCGAGTCGGCCATGATGAAGATGGGATTGAGCTCCCGCTTCGTCCTCGGCCTCGCGTCCTCGCCTGCCTCCTCGAGCCCAAGCTCCTTCATCATCTCGGCGGAAATATTGTCCGTCACCTGGGCCCAGATATCGATGACTTTGTTGTAGCGCTCACCGTCGGTGATGAGGCCGTCCGCATACTGCCGGGAGACCTCGTCCACATCCTTCATGGCTTTCGCCAGGATGGCCTGCTTGTGGGTGGGGATGTGCATATCATCTACACAGACCGAGACCCCGGCGCGGGTGGCGAATTCAAAACCCAGCTCCTTGAGCTTGTCCAGAAAGATCACCGTGTCGGAGGGACCGGCGATCCGATAGCAGGCATCGATCAGCGAGGCCAGGGTCTTTTTCTTCAGCAGCCGGTTCACCGCCTCGAAGGCGATGGCCGCCGGCAGGACCTCCCCGATCAGCGCCCGACCCACCGTGGTCTCTTTGCTCTTGCCGTTGATGCGTACATGGACCTTGGCGTGGAGGCTCACCTTTCGGGCGTCATAGGCCAGGCGGACTTCGTCGAACCCGCTGAAGCGCATTCCCTCACCCTGGGCGCCGGACAGCTCCACCGTCATATAGTAGCACCCCAGCACCATATCCTGCGTGGGAACGGTAATGGGCCGGCCATTGGCCGAGGAGAGGATGTTGTTGATGGAGAGCATCAGCACCCGGGCCTCGGTCTGGGCCTCCACCGAGAGGGGCACGTGCACGGCCATCTGGTCCCCGTCGAAGTCCGCGTTGAAGGCGGCGCACACCAGCGGATGGAGCCGGATCGCCTTGCCTTCCACCAGGACCGGGTCAAAGGCCTGGATCCCGAGCCGGTGCAGGGTGGGGGCCCGGTTCAGCAGCACCGGATGCTCCCGGATCACCTCGTCCAGGGCGTCCCAGACCTCGTCCTTGAGCTTCTCCACCATCTTCTTGGCACTCTTGATGGTCGTCACATACCCTTGCTCTTCCAGCTTGTTGAAGATGAAAGGTTTGAAAAGCTCCAGGGCCATCTTCTTGGGCAGCCCGCACTGGTTCAGCTTCAGGTCCGGTCCCACCACAATCACGGACCGGCCCGAATAGTCGACGCGCTTGCCGAGCAGGTTCTGACGGAAACGACCCTGCTTGCCCTTAAGCATATCGCTCAGAGATTTCAGCGGGCGCTTGTTGGGCCCCCGGATGATGCGGCCGCGCCGCCCGTTGTCAAACAGGGCATCCACCGACTCCTGCAGCATCCGCTTCTCGTTGCGGATGATCACCTCCGGAGCGCTCAGCTCGATGAGCCGCTTGAGCCGATTGTTCCGGTTGATGACCCGCCGGTACAGATCGTTCAGGTCCGACGTGGCGAATCGGCCGCCCTCCAGCGGCACCAGCGGCCGCAGTTCGGGGGGAATCACCGGGATCACATCGAGAACCATCCACTCCGGACTGTTGTGGGACTGGCGGAAGGCCTCCACCACTTTGAGACGCTTGATCATCTTGGCTTTGATCGCTTTGGACTTAACCGTCCGGGCCCCCTCGCGCAGCTCCTCCGAGAGCTTGTCCAGATCGATGGACGCCAGGGCCTGCTTGATGATTTCCGCGCCGATCCCGGCGGTAAAGCCATCGCCGAACTCGTCTCGGGCTTGGCGATGCTGCTCCTCGGTGAGCAGGGACATGGCCTTGAGATCTGTCTTACCGGCATCGAGAATGAGGTAGGACTCAAAGTAGAGGACCTTCTCCAGCTCTTTGAGGGTCAGGTCGAGCAGGTTGCCAATGCGGCTGGGCAGGGCCTTGAAAAACCAGACATGGGAGACCGGACAGGCCAGCTCAATATGCCCCAGCCGCTCCCGGCGCACCTTGGACTGGATGACTTCGACCCCGCATTTGTCACAGATGACGCCGCGGTGCTTCATCCGCTTGTATTTTCCGCACGTACACTCCCAGTCCTTGGTGGGGCCGAAGATCTTGGCGCAGAAGAGCCCGTCCCGTTCCGGCTTGAACGTTCGGTAGTTGATGGTTTCCGGTTTCTTGACCTCCCCGTGGGACCACGAACGGATTTTCTCCGGTGAGGCGATGCCGATGCGGATCTTGTCAAAGGTGACCGTACTCTTCGGCTTGTCGAACAGACTGTAAATATCTTTCAATGTCTTTACCTCCCCATATGGATGGGAACCCGGCGGGGCGGTCCAAGGCCGCCTGCCCGCCGGGAAATTTCGGATCCTGTCTAAATGAGTTCCACGTCGAGACAGAGACTCTGCAGCTCTTTGACGAGAACATTGAAGGATTCCGGCAGGCCGGATTCCAGGGTATTCTGTCCCTTCACAATGGACTCGTAGATCCGTGTTCTGCCCGGAACATCGTCGGACTTCACCGTCAGAAACTCCTGCAGGGTATGGGCCGCGCCGTAAGCCTCCAGCGCCCACACCTCCATTTCCCCGAGCCGCTGCCCGCCGAACTGGGCCTTACCGCCGAGAGGCTGCTGTGTGACCAGCGAGTAGGGACCGATGGAGCGGGCATGGAGCTTGTCATCCACCAGATGGTGCAGCTTCAGGATGTACATGTAACCGACGGTAACCTCCTGGTCAAAGGACTCTCCCGTTTTGCCGTCGTGGAGCACCGTCTGACCGTGGCTGGGCAGTCCCGCGTCCTTGAGCATGGCTTTGATCTCGGTCTCCGATGCGCCATCAAATACGGGCGTCGCAATATGCAAGCCGAGGGCCTTGGCCGCCCAGCCAAGATGGGTCTCCAGAATCTGCCCGATGTTCATACGGGACGGCACGCCCAGCGGGTTGAGCACGATGTCGACGGGCGTCCCGTCCGGGAGGAACGGCATGTCCTCCACCGGCAGGACCTTGGAGACGACTCCCTTGTTGCCATGGCGCCCGGCCAGCTTGTCCCCGACGGAGAGGCGCCGCTTCATGGCCACGTAGGCCTTGACCATTTTGATGACGCCCGGCGGCAGTTCGTCGCCCTTTCGGACACGGTTGATCTTCTCGTCATAGAAATTCTGGATGTCCCCCAGACTCTCGCGGTAGCGGTTCTCCAGCTCTTCCAGTTTCTCACTGAGGCTGTCGTCCACCACCACCTGGATTCTCTCGAAGACCTCCAGGGGGATCTCCTCAATGACATCAGGATTGAGGACGCCGCCCTTCTTGACCAGCACTTTCTTCGCATCCTCATCGCGGATCGACTCTTTCACTTTGTACCCGACCATGAGGCTTCGTTTCCGGCCCAGATGCTCTTCCCGGATGATCCGGAGTTCCTCTTCGTAGTCCTTCTGGATCCGTTCGACCTCATCGCTCTCGATACTCAGAGCCCGCTCGTCTTTATCGACCCCCCGGCGGATGAAAACCTTGACATCGACCACGGTCCCCTCCACGCCCGGGGGCACCTTCAGCGAAGCATCCCGCACGTCGCCGGCCTTCTCCCCGAAGATGGCCCGAAGCAGCTTCTCCTCAGGCGTGAGCTGCGTTTCACCCTTGGGAGTCACCTTGCCGACCAGCACGTCTCCATGTCGGACCTCCGCGCCAATGCGAATGATACCGCTGTTGTCCAGGTTGCGCAGGGCGTCTTCGCTCATGTTGGGAATGTCCCGGGTGATGTCCTCGGGACCGAGCTTGGTGTCCCGGGCCTCGATCATGAACTCCTCGATGTGGATCGACGTGAAGCGGTCCTCCCTTACGAGCTTCTCGCTGACCAGGATGGCGTCCTCGAAGTTGTATCCCCGCCACGGCATGAAGGCCACCAAAACGTTCTGCCCGAGGGCCAGCTCACCCATTTCCGTGGCAGGCCCGTCGGCAATGATCTGCCCCTGGCTGACCCGCTCGCTTTTCTTGACAATGGGTCGCTGATTCATGCAGGTGTTCTGGTTGGAACGTTGGTATTTCACCAGATTGTAGATATCCAGTCTGCTCGCTCCCCCAAGCCCCTTGCCTCTTTTTTCCCGGTCGGCCTTGATGACAATCTTCTCGGCATCCACGTAGTCGACCACACCGGAGCGCCGCGCAATGGCCACGACACCCGAGTCCCGGGCGACGACGGGTTCCATCCCGGTCCCGACGATGGGAGACTCCGTCTTGAGCAGGGGCACGGCCTGCCGCTGCATGTTCGACCCCATGAGGGCGCGGTTCGCATCGTCATGCTCCAGAAAGGGGATGAGGGAAGTGGCCACACTTACAATCTGCTTCGGGGAAACGTCCATGTAGTCCACCTGCTCCGGCGGCACCATCATGAAGTTGCCCTGGGAGCGCGCCGAGACCAGCTTGGCGGTGATGCGCCCTTTGCCGTCAAAGGGCGTGTTGGCCTGGGCCACCACAAACTGTTCCCCCTCCAGTGCCGTGAGGTAATCCACGGTATCCGTAACCTTGCCTTTTTCCACCTTGCAGAAGGGGGACTCGATGAAGCCGTACTGGTTCACCCGGGCGTAGGTCGACAGAGAGGTGATGAGCCCGATGTTCGGCCCTTCCGGGGTCTCGATGGGGCAGATACGGCCGTAGTGGGTCGGATGGACGTCGCGAACTGCGAAGCCTGCCCGCTCCCGGGTCAACCCACCCGGCCCCAGGGCGGAAAGTCTTCTCTTGTGGGTGATCTCCGAGAGGGGGTTGGTCTGGTCCATGAACTGGGAGAGCTGGCTGCTGCCGAAGAACTCCTTGATGGCCGCCGAGACGGGCTTGGCGTTGATAAGGGTCTTGGGGAGCACCGTCTCCGCATCCTGATGATTCATCCGCTCCCGAATCGTCCGCTCCATGCGGACCAGCCCGATGCGGATGGCGTTCTCCAGAAGCTCACCGACCGAGCGAATCCGGCGGTTGCCCAGGTGGTCGATATCGTCGACGCTACCGAGGCCGTTCTTCAGGTCGATCAGGTGCTTCACGGTCGCCGTAATGTCCTGGACCGTCAGGGTGCGGGTCTCCATGGGGACCTCGAGCGCCAGCTTGTGGTTCATCTTGAGGCGCCCCACGGGGGAGAGATCGTAGCGCTTCGCATTGAAGAAGAGACTGCCAAAAAGATCGCGTGCCGTCTCCAGCGTCGGCGGCTCACCGGGGCGCATCCGCTTGTAGATCTCAATCATGGCCTCTTCGGGCGTGCCGACCTTGTCCTGGGCCAGGGTGTCGCGAAATGCAGAGCTGACATGAATGTTGTCGATGAAGAGCAGTTCAAACTCCCGCACCTTTTTATCCAGGACGGCGGCCACCGTTTCTTCGGTCAGCTCGGCGTTCCCCTCGGCGATCACTTCGCCCGTTTCGGGGTCGACGATGTCCTGCAGGGCCACCCTCCCGACGAGCTCCTCCGGGGTCATTTTCATTTCCTTTAGCCCGGAATCCACGATCCGCTTCAGGGCAACCTTGGTGATCTTGTGCCCCTCCTTGACCAGAATCTTTCGACTCCCCGGCGCGTAAATGTTGGACGTGGCCCGGGTGCCCTTGAGCACCTCGGGGTTGACCTCCTTGATAATGTTCCCGGAGCCGGCCACGTGGCACTTCTCTGTTTGGTAGTAAATCCGAAGCAGCTCCTCCGTACTGTAGCCGAGGGCCCGGAGCAGGATCGTGGCCAGGAGCTTGCGGCGCCGATCGATGCGAACGTAGAGAAGGTCTTTGGAGTCGAACTCAAAATCGAGCCACGAGCCGCGGTACGGAATGATTCGGGCGGAGTAGAGGAACCGCTCAGGCGCGTGTGCCTTGCCCTTGTCGTGGCTGAAAAAGGCACCCGGCGACCGGTGCAACTGGCTCACGATGACCCGTTCCGTGCCGTTGACAATGAAGGTGCCGTTGGGCGTCATCAGGGGCATCTCGCCGAGATAGACCTCCTGCTCCTTGATGTCCCGGACGGATTTCTTCTCCCGGTCCTCCTCGGGCACATCGTAGACGATCAACCGCACCCGCACCCGCAGGGGTGCAGCATAGGTCGTGCCCCGCTGCAGACACTCCCGGATGTCGTACTTGGGATCCCCCAGGGCATAATCGACAAACTCCAGGGAGAGGGTTTCGTTGAAATCGGTGATGGGAAATACGCTGTCAAACGCGGACTGCAAACCCATGGTGTCCCGCTTGTCCGAAAGGACATCGTGCTGAAGGAACATCCAGTATGAAGTCTTCTGCACTTCAATGAGATTCGGAATGTCCATGACCGTCCGGATTTTGGAGAAGTCCTGGCGGACTCTCAGACTCGGCTTGCTAACCTTTGGCATTGGGGACTCCTATTGAATGTTGTAACGATCCCATGCAACCGTGAACGGAATGGGTCAAGCTGTCTCGGAAATAAGTAACAGAGAATGTCCGCGGCATCCTCCCGGCGGTATGACCGACTCTGCGCCTGTGCCGGAAATGCTTCCGAACAGACGGGCGTAGAATGGAATATTCACGACTATCAAGACTTAACGAAACAATCACGGCGGCCCTGGTGCAACCCGAAGGACCAGGCCCTCGGGCTGCATCAGCATCCTTAAATTGACTGCAAATCACAACTACTGAATCTCGACGGTGCCTCCCGCGGCCTCCATTTTCTCCTTGATCTGATCGGCCTCATCTTTGGAGACGCCCTCCTTCACGGGCTTCGGCACCCCTTCGACCAACTCCTTGGCCTCCTTCAGGCCGAGCCCGGTGATGGCGCGGATCTCCTTGATCACCTGGATCTTCTTGTCGCCAAAACTGGTAAGCACTGCATTGAAGGAGGTCTTCTCCTCCTCGGCTTCACCTGCAGCGGCCGGCCCACCGGCGACTACAGCGACGGGGGCCGCTGCCGACACACCGAATTTTTCCTCAATCTCCTTCACGAGATCGGAGATTTCCAGCATGCTCGCATTTTCAATAAAGCCCAGCACATCTTCTTTGGTAGTAGCCATTCTCTCTTCTCCTCCATCCCCAAAATCCGGCACGCCTGCGCGCCGGATGGGCTTGTTTCTTGCATTCAGTGGCGCCCCAAAGCTTCAGGCGGCCTTCTTCTCTTTCACGGCGTTCAAGGCGTTCGCCAGATCACGCAACGGCGCCGTCAAGGCCGTGCAGACCTGGGTCAGCGGCGCCTGAAGTACCCGCAGAAACATACTGTACAGCTCTTCGCGCGACGGGAGGGTGGCAAAGCGTGCCAACTCCTCGTTGCTCAGGATGGCCCCGTCCATGACCCCCGTGCGGATTTGAAGCTTCTTGTGCGTCTTGGCCGCCTCGGTCAGCAGCTTGGCCGGCGCCACCACGTCGTCGTAGCTCAACACCAGCGCAATGGGCCCCTGGAAATAATCCCGGGCCGCTTCCAGGGGGGTTCCCTCGGCCGCGATTTTAACGAGGGAATTCTTCACCACGCGAAAATCGAGGGAGGCTTCCCGGAGCTTCTTGCGAAGATCGGTCATTTCGGCGACAGTCAGTCCCCGGTATTCGGTGAGAACGCCCATCTTGACCGAAGCGAACTTCTCCCGGTACTCCTGTACGACTTGTTGTTTCTTTTCCTTGTTCAACGATTCCTTCCTCCTTTCCTCTCTGTCTGCTCACAGGCTGACGTTTACCTGCCGGTCGCTGCAGGCCCGGACCACCTGTGCGTGATCAGAGTCAGAGGACAGAAGCCCGTATCGCTTGACTGCGGAGGTCTGTCTGTCTCGGCAGGCCGGTTTCCCGCTTAAGATGCCCCGATGGGCATCACCTGCTGTCTCTGACAGGTTCAACAGCCCCGGCTGCAGCCGTCTCCGGTGCAACGCAGGGTGTCTCCCGACCGAAATAACTTGGGGTCCCTTCCCCCGAAACAGCCCGATTACCGGGCAAAGGTGTTTGCAATGTCGACCGGATCCAGCTTGATGCCGGGCCCCATGGTCGTGGAGATCACGACAGCCCGCAAATACTGACCTTTGCTGGCGGCCGGTTTCAGTTTGTAGAGCACTTCAAAGAGGGCCGCGGCATTCTCGTAGAGCTTCTGGGCATCAAATGAGGCCTTGCCGATGACGGCATGGACGATGCCGGCTTTCTCCGTCCGGAATTCGATCTTGCCCGCCTTGACCTCCTGAATGGTCCGGGCCAGATCGAAGGTGACGGTACCCAGTTTGGGGTTCGGCATCAGCCCCCGGGGCCCGAGTATCTTGCCGAGCGGCCCCACGACGCCCATCATGTCCGGCGTGGCGATGACCCGGTCGAAGTCGAGCCACCCCTCCTTGATTTTGGCAGCCAGGTCTTCGGCCCCGACGAAGTCGGCCCCGGCGTCGCGCGCCTCCTTATCCTTTTCGCCCTTGGCAAAGACGAGGACCCGCACGCTCTTGCCCGTCCCATGGGGCAGGGCCACGGCGCCCCGCACCATCTGATCGGAATACTTCGGATTGACGCCGAGGCGGACGGCGATATCGACGGTCTCATCAAACTTGGCCGCCTGGGTCTCCCGAACCAGTTCCAGCGCCTCCTGGACGCTGTAGAGTCGGTCCCGGTCGACCTTTTCCCGAGCGCCACTGAATCTCTTGCCCTGCTTACCCATATCCTTCACTCCTATCCTAAACGGCCCCGCCGAAGAGCCCGCCACCGTCAGACAACGTCGATGCCCATGCTGCGGGCAGTGCCGGCGATGATCTGCATCGCCCCTTCCAGATCCTTGGCATTGAGGTCCGGCATCTTGAGCTCGGCGATCTTCCGGACATCCTCCCGGCTCACCTGCCCTACCTTCGTCACGTGGGGCTCGCCGGAGCCCTTGTCAATGCCGGCCGCCTTCTTCAGGAGTACCGCGGCCGGAGGGGTCTTGGTGATAAAGGTAAAGGTGCGATCCGCATAGACCGTGATCTCCACCGGGATGATCATCCCCGCCTCATTCTGCGTTCGGGCATTAAAGGCCTTGCAGAATTCCATGATGTTTACCCCGTGCTGTCCCAGGGCGGGCCCCACCGGGGGAGACGGATTCGCCTTTCCGGCCGGAACCTGCAGCTTGATTTTTCCGATGACTTCCTTTGCCATGATACCCCTCGTCGTTGTGAACCGCCCGAGCGGATGCCCCCTGGGCCGGTTGATCGCCCCGGACTACTTCTCCTTTTCCACCTGGAGGAATTCTAGTTCCACCGGTGTGGCCCGGCCGAAGATGCTGACCATCACGCGCAGCCGGCCCTGATCCGGATGGACTTCTTCGACCACGCCGCTGAAGTTGACAAAGGGGCCGTCCACAATCCGAACAACCTCCCCTGACTCAAAGGAGCTCTTCGCGGCCGTCCGCACGGTCCCCGTGTCCATCTGATGGAGCACTTCCTGCATCTCTTCCTCTTTCAACGGCGTGGGGTTGGTGCTGCCGCCCAGAAACCCCGTCACCTTGGGGGTGCCGTTCACCAGATGCCATGTCTCATCGGTGAGGTCCATCTTGATGAGGATGTAACCGGGGAAAAACTTCCTGGAGGTCTTGCGTTTCTTGCCGTCCCGCAGTTCAATGACCTCTTCGGTGGGAATAATCACCTCGGAAATTTTTTCCTGCAGCCCCAGCGACTCCACCTTCTTCAGGATGTGCTCTTTGACCTTGCCTTCAAAACCGGAGTAGGTATGCACCACATACCACTGATTTTCCATGGAGACTCCCATATCGAGGCACCGCCATCAGCCAAGCAGCAAATGGACGAACTTGGCCAGGAAGAAATCTATCACACCGAAATAGGCACCGATGATAATCACGGTGATGATCACCACCACTGTGGACCCTTTGGTTTGCACAAAGGTGGGCCACGAAACCTTCTTCATCTCGCCTTTGACTTCTTCAAGAAACGTCCGTATTTTGTCCATCACAGCTCACCTATCGATGCAAAAGGGGAATCCGGCGGATCCCCGCGGATCATTCTGGCAGGCCAGGAGGGATTCGAACCCCCAACCCGCGGATTTGGAGTCCGCTGCTCTAGCCGTTAGAGCTACTGGCCTGCTGGATCTGACTGCCTCTTCACCGGAACCGACGGCGCTACTTCTTTCCTTCCTTGTGCGGAGTATGGCTCCGGCAAAAACGACAGTATTTCTTGAATTCCAGCTTATGGGGCGTGTTCTTCTTATTCTTGGTCGTGGTGTAGTTCCGCTGCTTGCACTCAACACAGACCAAGGTGATGATATCTCGCATGACGAAACCCCGTTTCCCTCAGTGAAAGCCCGTGATCGTCCGACCCCGATCCAACTAATGATGCCGCAGCGCATACCCCCGGGGCGCGTTCTCACCTGCTACTCGATGACTTCGCTGATCACCCCGGCGCCCACCGTCCGGCCGCCCTCGCGGATCGCAAAGCGAAGCTCCTTCTCCATGGCGATGGGCGTGATCAACTCCACTTCCATCGCAATGTTGTCCCCGGGCATCACCATCTCCA
>CALZGC010000127.1 GCA_945786985.1 uncultured Nitrospirota bacterium
AAATGAACCCGAAGCCCCTCGCCCTGGGGGTCCGGATAGAGCACCCTCAGCAAATGATCGACCGTGCGCAATATGGCCGGTGGGCCGGCCATGAGCGGCTGGGGCCGGCCGACTATCGCCTTACCTTCCGGGATACCGTCGGCCGGCGAGGGGTTTACTCTTTCTGCATGTGCCCGGGCGGCAGCATCATTGCGGCCAACCCCGAGGCGGGAAACGTTGTGACCAACGGCATGAGCCGTTTTCGCCGCGACAGTGGTTACGCCAACAGCGGCCTGGTGGTGACCGTGAACTGCGAGGATTTCGGAGGTGCCGAGCCGCTGGCGGGGCTGGCTTACCTCCGGCAGCAGGAGCAGACGGCCTTTCGGATGGGTGGGGGGGGCTACCGTGCACCGGCCCAGCGGGTCAGCGATTTCCTGCGCGGCAGGGCGTCTTCCAACCTGCCGCAGGTTACCTACCGGCCGGGGGTGTCGGCGGTCGATCTGGCCGCGCTGCTGCCGCCTTTTGTGACGGAGGGTCTGCGGCGCGCACTGCCGGCCTGGAACCACAAACTCCCCGGCTTTGTCTCCGAGGAGGCGGTGCTCGTTGGCGCGGAAACCCGGACGTCGTCGCCTGTGCGTGTTGTTCGAAAGGAGAACTATGCCTCCGTGAGTGCCGAGGGACTCTACCCCGTCGGAGAGGGCGCTGGTTACGCCGGGGGCATTGTGAGTTCCGCCCTGGATGGGGTGCGCTGTGCACAACACGTATTGGAGAGCCTGGGGGTGGGGAGCGTTCATGGGAAACGATAAGCAGCAGCTTCCCGTCGCGGCAGAGCGGGTCAGCGACGCGCAGGGCAGAAGGCGTCGGGGCGGCGTCATCGATTTTCTGGCCCACGTTCATCCGCCGTGGATTCCCCGCGAGCGGGTACGGTTCACCTTCACCTTCTGCATGGGAGGGCTGGCGGCCTATCTTTTTCTCGTGCTGGCGCTCACGGGGGTGCTCCTCATGTTTCACTATCGCACCGGCGGTGCCGCACCCTATCTTTCAGTTCGCGAGATCACCGAGATAGTGCCCTATGGGGAACTGATCCGCAGTCTGCACTACTGGGGCGGACAGTGGATGGTTGCCCTGATTCTTTTTCACATGATTCGGGTGGTGCTGACGGAGTCCCATCAGGGAGCCAAGCGTTGGATCTGGGTGGTGGGGGTGCTGCTGCTGGCCCTAATGCTGATCATCGATTTCAGCGGGTACCTCCTGCGTTTTGACCGGGACACCTTCTGGGCAGGCTTTGTGGCCTTCGGGGTTATCCGGGAGATCCCCTATGTGGGCGAGGGGCTGCACCGCCTCCTCACGGGGACGGGCACCTACGGGTCGGCATCGATACAGCGGATTTATCTATGGCACTGCGTCGTGCTGCCCATGACGGTGTTTGGTTTTATGCTCTATCATTTCTGGAAGGTCAGCCGCCTGGGGTATATGGGCCGGTTTCTCTAGCTCCGATTGTGGATGGATCTTATGGAACGCACGGAAGAACAGGAAAGCGCCAGCCTGGTGTCCCGGGAGACCCTGGTCCGGTATGAAGTGGTGGCCATGCTGGCCGTCTCGGTGGCGCTCATGGGGTGGTCTCTGCTCAGCCCCGCACCCCTGGGAGAGCCGGCCGATCCGGCGATGACGCCCGCCGCCGTCCGTGCCCCCTGGATCTTCGCCTGGGTACAGGAGCTGCTGCGCCACCTGCCGCCGATGATTGCAGGGATCCTGGTGCCGGTTGTCCTTTTCGCGATCCTCAGTCTGATACCCTTCCTGCCGCTGCAGGCGGATGCCGAAGGTGAAGCATTGCCGGGGGCGCAGACGCGGGCGTCGCTGCTTCTCCTGCTGATCCTTGGGGGTGTGGCCGCAATCACCCTCCTTCATTTTCTCCGGTAGTGCCATGATGCGATATCAGGAAACGGTCGTCATCCTGCTGATGCTCTTTGGTCTGACCATTCTGTGGGCTGCGGTAAGGGAAAAGGGCAAATCTTACCGCCAATATCAGAGGATCTACCAGGCCCGGAAGATCGCTCAGCTACGGGTCGAATCGGAAAAGGCGCCGAGCCCTGAAGTCCAGGAGGCTGCGCGGCGCCGTATCCTCGCACTGCAGCGCGACCTGCCGGCGATCCAGGAGACGGTGTTGCCCGGAAACCGGCGGGAGCGGTGTCTCTCCTGTCACATCGGGATTGAGCCCATCGGCGCCGGCCACCCGCCGGAGACTTTTGGATGCACCATCTGCCACGGGGGGGATCCTCTTTCGGTGCGGCTGCCGCAGGCCCATGCCGGGCTGATCGGGGGGCGAAACCCGTCCGATTTCAGGGTGATCGATGAGAGCTGCGGCCGGAGGATGGCCGACGGAACCGCCTGCCATAACGGCGATGCAACCGAAGAACGGGACCACATCCAGCGGGTTCGGAGCACCATCATGGCCACCAAGGCAGGCGAGGCGGGGCTGCCCCGCTATGCGTTCGGCGCCCAGAAGGAAAGGCCGGCGCGCTTCGGCGTGAGCGCCATAAAAGGAAGACCGCCGGACGGTACCCCGGGCGTGGTGCCGGCGCTCCGCCCGCTGCCTTACACCGAGGCGGCGGATCTGCCCCTGACTGATGACGGGGAGCCCCTGCGTGCCGATCCCACGGGGGTGCCTTACGAGTTTTCAGGACACCGGGTCGACACGCAGCTGCACCAGAGCTGTGTCAATCAGTGCCATCTCTGGACGGACGGTCGGGAAGAGCCTTACCGCTATCGGGCTTCCGGCTGTGCGGCCTGCCACTATCTGTATGAAGACGAGGCCTATTATCGGGGGGACGATCCGACCATCGCCAGGGATGCGCCTGGGCACGGTGCCGTCCACAGACTCACTCTCAAGATCCCGTACACCCAATGCAATCATTGCCACAACCGGGGAAACCATGACCTGCAGCGGATGGCCTTTGACAGACGGACCGACTTGGACGATCGGGTTCAGTCGTTGGAAGAGGCGGGCCGTCTTGTCGACTACTACAATCCCATGACGCTCTTCACACGTTGTGAGTTTAAACTCGACTGCATCGACTGTCACACGGACAGCGAGGTCATGGGAGACGGGTATCTGTACAGCGACCAGCAGTCGCAGCAGCGCATCCGCTGCGACACCTGCCACGGGACGCTGGAGAGGCCGCCGGTTCTGCGGGAGCTCTCCGGGCAGGAGCCCCCGAAGGTGCAGCGGATCATGAGGAGCTACGAGCGGCAGCCGGGGGAAGCAGCACTCTTCTCAGAGGAAGGAGAGATTCTGCCCCATGTGCGTCGAGAGGGGGGCCGACTGGTCCTGACCGGCAAAGCGACGGGCAAGACCTTTGTACTGCCGCTGGTCTATGGAAGCGCCTGCCGGCAGGACCTGAAAGCCCTGGACGCGAACAGCTGCCACCAGTGCCATGACATCCATCTGAAACAGGAAGGGCGTTCTGATGTGCCCCCTTCTTGACGGCGCGCAACGATGTTTGGGTGGCGCCCTTGTCCTAAGCCGCCACGGGGAGAATTCGGGCTAATATGAGAAGCTGACGGGGACGTCCTCCCGATGTTCCGGAACGATCTGCCACAGCTCCTTTGTTCGGTAATTGAAAAGCTTTGCCACGAAGACGTCCGGGATCTGCGCGATGCGGATATTGTAGATGTTCCCGCTCTCATTGTACATTTCCCGCCGATCGGCGATTTCGTTCTCGATTTCGGTGATGCGCGACTGCAGCTGCCCGAATCGGCGGTCGGCCTTCAGTTCCGGATAGTTCTCCGACACGGCAAACAGAGATTTGAGAGCTTCCTTGATCATGCCGTCGGCTTGTCGGCGCTCGTCCATGCTGTCCGCGTTCGCCATGGCCGCCCGGGCCTTGATGACCCTCTCCAGTGTATCCGCTTCGTGTTTCATATACCGTTCACACACGGACACCAGTTTGGGGAGCTCATCGTGTCGCTGCTTCAGCAGGACATCGATGTTGCTCCAGGACTTGTCCACATTGTTCCGGACGGTGACGAGGCCGTTGTAGATGATCACGAAATAGAACACCACGGCCAGCAGCGAGAAGGTCAAGACTGAAAGGACAATCAGAGACGCCATATTTCACCTCCTGTTAAGGTTTGAGCATGAACGCCAGCCCGCCGATCACCAGCGCCACCCCGAGACAGAGAAAGAAGGGAATGCGCCAGGCCATCGACCGGGTGAGCTGTTCTTCGTGCTTGTCTGAAATATAAAAGAGGGCTTCCGTGGGATGTTCCGAAATGCAGACCCGATCTCGCCCGTCATCCGTCTGGTCCAGGAGCGCGACTTCCTGCATGTCCCGGCGGGCGCCCTCCCACTCCGTTTCGCTGATGGAGCCGTCGCCGTCGAGATCGTAATCGGCCAGACGCGCGGGGTCGCTCTTGAGCTTTCGAAGCTTCTCCATGAAATGGCCATGCCGCACCTCCCGGCCCGTTCGCAGCGGATGAGCGAACCCCATGACATAGAGAGGCTCTCCGAGGGGGATCACCCGCTCCACGATCTTCTGATTGCCGGTCTTTGAGAATGACTGCGCCAGGCCCAGGGCGCCGCCAAAGGGAGCGCTCATATCCTGCGTCGTACCGGCCTTGATAATGGCGTGCTCCGGCAGGATCAGAACCCGGGCCGTTTCATCCTCAACGTAGAAGGGGACTTTGCCGCTCTCGCCCCACTGCTTCAATCGGTAGCCCGCCTGGTTGCCCATGTGTTCCCACTCGTATCGCTCGTAGGCGTAATAGACGCAGTCGGTCAGGGAGAAAGGCGCCTTCAGGGAATATTTCTGGCGGGCCCGGCCCTTGACCTCGACCAGCCCCATCGGCATAGAGCGCAGCTTGCTCGTCGGGCAGTTCTCGATGGCCCGTTTGCGTCCGAGCAGTACGAAGGCATGGATGAAGGCGGTCAGTCCGATGGCGGTCAGGGAGACAGCATAGGACAGGCCCGTGGCATGGGTGCGCCCGACAAAGGGTGCTCCCAGGGTGGCCAGGGCGAGCGGATAAACCAGAAACGGCGGTCCCACGTGACGCACAAAGATGCGGAAGCGCTTTATCATCAGCCAAGGCCTGTGGACGCTCCCGGTGAGTCCGCCGAAGGAGAAATCCCTTGCCATTTCGGGCGGGGGCGGCAAAACGCTTGCGGCCTGCCCGGGCTCGCCGTGAATCTCCACGTTGACTGCGGAATCCTTCGTGTCGGCCGGCGTGCTCGCCGCCAGCAGGGGCCCCGCCCAGAGAAGGCCCGCCAGATCGTCCACCGCCGAGGGGGGGGCGGCGCGTTGCCGGGGGCTGCCGAGCGGAAAATGCCTTCCCGGTCTGCCAGGGAGATGAATGCGGCATAGTGGAAAAACTCCTGCAGCGTCTGCTCTTCACCCTGTTTGCCGAAGCTTTGGAGGAAGGGGAGGTGGTTCTCCCCGAATCCCGTGTCGATCCACGTCTCCGGGGAATGCTGCTGAATGGTTCTGATGAGAAGGGGGAAGTTCAGGGCAACGGCTTTGCGGTTCTGATCGCCGAGGGTCCCGTAATTGAACTTGCGGGCATGGAAATAAAGGGGTGTCTCGAGACCCTCCACATGGAGGACCATGACGGGGTGCCCCTGAAAAATGAGCCGCAAGAGGCGCTCCGCCTGCAGGGCGGACTCCCCCGTCATGACCCGTTTTGCCATCCGCCGGTTACGCAGCTGCCGGATTTTCAGAGAAGACAGCACGAGAAGGCATCGCTTCGAGCCGTCCAAGGCGTGCAGGAACTCTCCCGAGGGGGCGAGCAGACCGAGCCGATTCTTTCCCATATCCAGTCCGACGACGCGCTGCGGTTTGGGGGCACAACGCAGCTCATTCCGGTCGATGAGCACGGCCGGAAAGCCTGCATCCTGCAGCTTGACGGCTGTTGTCTGCAGGGCGGCTGCGTCCGGGTGGGACCGGAGAACCTGCAGGGCCTTTCCTGTAAATTTCTGGCGAACGGTGCCTGCGTCGAGTCCGGTGAGCTCTGTCAGGGGCGGCACATAAGGTGCGAGCTCCCCGGGGCGGTCTGTCAGGGGGCGTATCACCAGATACGACTGGCCTGCCCCCGGGCATTGTTTCCCGGGGGATCCTGAGACCCCTTGAACTGCCGGATAGGTCTTTGATTCAACCATGGACTGATTTCAGATGAAAAAGGTGCTCGCCCGGATATTGCGCGGGTGATCTTCATGAAATATCCGGGCTGAAAAAGTAGATCATCCTCTATAAACGTATGATAACCCTCAGAATCCGATTTCATCAAGGGTTATTTCGGCTGGATTTGAGATGGGATGGAGTTTAGCCGGGTTGTCGAAAGAATCGCTTTGGAGGTCGGGTCTCCAGGCATGGGCGGCGGCGATTCGCCGCCGGCAGCCCCGTGCTCACCGTTCGCGCAGGCCGACGGCGGCCATGTAGATGATGGTTTCCTCCGTGCCGTCCAGATCGAGGAGTCGGTTGATCTCGTCATCAAAGAGCGCGCCGATGGCGCAGACTCCCAGCCCCAGGGCCTCACCTGCGAGGTAGAGGTTCTGCGCAATGTGGCCGGCATCGAGGTAGATGTATCGGTAGGCCCGGTCTTCATATTTCCACGTTGAGCGCGCCACAATGGCTGACCAGATAAAGGTGACATGGGCCTGCTGGACCATGTTTTGCGCCAGGGCTGCGGCCGTCAGCTCCCGCGAGCGATCCCCCTTCTTGAGAAACTCAAGGTCGAAATGCTGCGGCCGGAAATGGTAGAGACCGGGCTGAAGGGTTTCCACCGCCCGTACCGATAGGTAGGTTTCCACCGGGTAGAGAGCCCCGGCCGAGGGGGACGTGCGGAACAGGAATTCCCCCTTGCCCGCGGAGATGCCCTGCGTGGCCCACAGAAGTGTGGCCAGAACATCCGCTGGCAGGGCGGTCTCCTGGCTGTAGGCCCTTCGCGATCGCCGATGTTTCATGGCCTGCCACAGATCGGCACCCCCGGAGAAGTCGGGCTCAGGCAGGGGGATCACCGCGAGCGGTTCCTCATACTCCTTGAAGGGCTCCGCCCTGCGGTGCCTCTGGCGCTTGCGGCCGTGAAGGACGTCGGGGCTGTATTTCGTTTCCTGCTGATACCGTTCGCCGATGCCGCTCATCTTTGCTCGCTGCTGGCAGCGTGTCCTGCTTGAACCCGCCACTATTTCATCGCCTCGAAGACCTTCCCCACCATCTTCTCCGAAGGCTTGAGGGTCTTGTCTCCTGTGTCCCAGTTGACCGGGCAGGCCTCGTCGGAATGCCGGGCCACGTGGAGATTGGCTTTGATCTTCCGCAGCAGTTCATCCACGTTCCGGCCGACATTGTAGAAGTTCACTTCGGAGGCGAGAAGGATCCCTTCAGGACTGATGATAAAGGTGCCCCGTAGCGCCAGACCGGTCTGCTCATCGTAGACTCCGAAGAGTTTGGCCACTTCGCCGGTGGGATCGGACCCCATCAGAAACTCGGCCTTTTCGAGTAGCTTCTCGTCCCGTTGCCATGCGAGATGCACGAATTTGGTGTCGCGGCTCACGGTGATCAGCTCGGCCTCCAAGGAATTGAACTGTTCGTGCCGATCTGCCAGATCGGACATTTCCGTGGCTCAGACAAAGGTGAAGTCTGCGGGATAGAAGAAAAGAACTGTCCATTTCCCTTTCTTTCTCAATTCGTTCAGGGTTATCTCACCAAAACCGAAGGTGCCCGGATTGAATGTCTCCAGCTTGAAGTCCGGTACACACTGTCCCAGTTTGACACCGCAGCAAATTGGTTGTTCCATAAGGCATCCCCCTTTTTCTTGCAGCCGTCTGACAAAGGGCCCCGGTACGGGGCGTTGCAATGTTGGCCAGCCATTATATGCGCTGCCTCGCATTTTGGCAACCGGGCGGCGATGCATTTCAGAGGGAGCTATGGTATCAGGATTTTCCGGGATGGTTATTCTTGGCGCAGAAGGCGAGCACTTTCTCAACGATCTCCTCGGGAGAGTTGCAAACCTTGATCAGGTGAATGTCTTCAGGAGAGATGTTCTTCGCTGTCAGCATGCTGTTCTCGATGAACTGCAGCAGCGGGTCCCAGAAGGCACTGTTAAAGAGAACAATGGGGAATTGCTCGATGGTGTGGGTCTGGGCCAGGGTTAGCGCTTCAAAGAGCTCGTCCATTGTTCCGAAGCCCCCCGGAAAGATGACAAAGGCCGTGGAATATTTGACAAACATCAGTTTTCGCACGAAGAAATATCTGAACACCAGCGAGATATCCTGGTAGGAGTTGGGCGCCTGTTCAAAAGGGAGCTCGATATTACAGCCCACGGACAATCCCCGTCCCTCCTGGGCGCCGCGGTTCGCAGCCTCCATGATGCCCGGTCCGCCCCCGCTGATAACGGGAAAGCCCTTCTCGGCCAGCAGGCGGGCGGTCGTTCGGGCCGCCTCGTAGTGGGGTTGGCCTGCGGGGGTCCGGGCCGAGCCGAAAATAGTGACCGCGCCGAAGACTTCGTGCAGGGCGTCAAATCCATCCACCACTTCGCCGAGAATGCGAAGCGCCCGCCACGGATCCCTGGATGTGAAATCCTTTCGTTCTTCCTTGCGGGGTGTGCGGAGAAGCTCGCGATCCTCATGCACCATTGGTTTGGATTTTTTCTTCATGGCAGTACCTTTGGAGACGGCTTCAGGAGACCACCGCGGTCGAAGCTCCCTGGCTGTTCGGGGGAGCTTCGACCGCAGTAGGGTTTCTACATGTTGACTTGGGGCAGGTTGGCGAGGGCCGCCTTGATCTTGGCCTCGGGGTAGTCGAAGTCTTTGAGCTCACCCGAGAAATAGGCGTCGTAGGAGCCCATGTCAAAGTGCCCGTGCCCGGAGAAGTTGAACAGAATGACCCGCTTCTCTCCCAGTTTCTTCGCCTCCAGGGCTTCGTCAATGGCGGCTCGGATGGCGTGGGACGTCTCGGGCGCGGGGATAATCCCCTCCGAGCGCGCGAACAGCACCGCCGCTTCAAAACAGGAGAGCTGCTGGTGCGCCCTGGCTTCGATGACCCCCGCATCGACCAGCTGACAGACGAGCGGCGAGTCGCCATGATAGCGAAGTCCCCCGGCGTGAATCCCGGGGGGGACGAAATCGTGGCCGAGAGTGTGCATTTTCACAATGGGTGCCATGCGGGCCGTGTCCCCGAAGTCGAAGGTATATTTCCCCTTGGTGAGGGTCGGACAGCTCGCCGGCTCCGCGCCCAGGAGCCGCACCGACTTGCCGTCGGCCTTGTCGGGGACAAAGGGGAAGGCTATTCCCGCGAAATTCGAGCCCCCTCCCACGCAGCCGATGACCACGTCGGGGTATTCGCCGGCCATTTCCATCTGTTTCTTCGCTTCGAGTCCGACAATGGTCTGGTGCATGCAGACATGGTTGAGAACGCTGCCCAGCGAATAGTGGGCCTCGGGGTCGGTGGCCGCCTTTTCAACGGCTTCGCTGATGGCAATGCCGAGGCTTCCGGGGTTGTCCGGGTCCTGTTCCAGCAGTTGCCGGCCGTAGTTGGTCTGATCCGAGGGACTGGGGAAAACCTTCGCGCCCCAGGTCTGGATCAGCGACCGGCGGTAGGGCTTCTGTTGATAACTGACCTTCACCATAAAGACCTGAAGCTCGAGATCGAAGAAGTTGCACGCCAGCGACAGGGCGCTTCCCCACTGACCGGCGCCGGTTTCGGTCACAAGCCGTTTGGTTCCTTCTATCTTATTGTAATAAGCCTGGGCCACCGCTGTGTTCGGTTTGTGGCTTCCCGCCGGAGAGACGCTCTCGTTCTTGAAGTATATGTGGGCGGGGGTGTCGAGCACCTTCTCCAGCCGGGTCGCCCGCACCAAGGGCGTCGGTCTCCAGATGGCGTAGATGTCGAGAATCTCCTGCGGAATGGCGGTCCAGCGTTCGCCGCTTACCTCCTGCCCGATGAGTCCCATAGGAAAGAGCGGCGTCAGATCGTCCGGAGTGACGGGCTGCAGAGTCGCCGGATGGAGCACCGGCGTCGGGGGCCCGGGGAGATCGGGAATCACGTTGTACCAGCTGGTCGGCATTTCATCTTGTTTGAGGAGGATCTGTTTGCTCATGGTGTTTTCCTCTTGGAAAGGTGATCGCCGGTATCGCCCGAAGCGTTTTGTCCGGGACGACACATGCCCATCGACAGAAACGGCGCCACCCGAAGGGCGTGCCGATCGCTTCCGCTGGTAAGGATTGGCCTACGGTATCAGGACGTTTTGCCGATGTCAACAAAGATATGGCGGAAGAGAGGGCTGCGACGGCCGATCCCGATGGAATCGAGCTAACCCGGATATTGCATGAGCAAATCTATTGCGAGGTCGGATAAGCTGCCGTATGCGACGTTGCAGAAAATTTCCTGACTTTGAAATATTGCAATATGTCTGCAGCCAGAAAATTTTCCGCGCCTTGCCTAAGGCGCTTCTACGATCTCTCATGACGATCACGCATGCAATATCCGGGCTATTCCTGAAGAAAGAAGAACTTCTCGAAGAGGCGGGGATCGTCGAAGGTTCGCCGTCCGATCAGGGCCGTGGGATGATGCCCCCGCTGCCGCATGCTGCCGATAGCGGGAATGCCGACGGAAAAGAGGAAGAACCGATCCATCCGTTCCGTCCTGCCTTTCACAACGCCGTCGGGAGTGAACATGCTTTCGGTCTTTCCCGAGCCTCGGGGAAGTGCTTCGAGAACTTCATAAGGAACCAGCGCATAAGGTTTTTTGGCGCTCTCTGCCGGGCTGTCTCGGTAGAGACGCTCCACCCAGTGTCTCTTTGTTTCGATACGCACGGTCAGCCGGTCATCTGAGCGCAAGGGCGGGAGCCACTGCGGCACAAAGGCATCTTCCCGCAAACGCTCCCTGCGCGGTGCTTTGAAGACCTTGGGCGACGAAAAGAAAAAGTGGTCGCAGCCGCAGTTGTGTATGGCGTCGACCATGATGGGTCGGCCCGCCTCGTCGAGAGTGAGACGCAGGGTCAACCCGTGGATCCTCCCGGCGTCGATGTCGGAAAGCGGCCATCTCGGTCGTTTCGTGTACCAGAGCACGTAATTCAGCTGCAGCATGGGCGCGCCGCGCAGGATGGTGTGGCTCCCGTAGTAGTAGAGCGTGGGTCGATCCGAGTCGATTGCGACGCGCCCGTTCTGCCAGTGCGCAGCACCGGGGATGTCGTAATTGCCCGTTACATCCGGTTCCAGAACCGGGGCAAACCGGTAGGCGAGCAGCGCCATCTGCTCCTGCGACAGCCTTGGGATCCGGAAGGAGTTCTTGGAAGCTGCGGCCAGGACGTTGGCGGTGGCGGGGGCGTCCGTGTCGCACAAGCGGGGCGCAGCGGCGTAACGCTCGAACCGTCCCTCCGGTATCAGCTGGGCGAGAGGGGTTTTGTATCTGTTCGAGACCTTCCGCCGGCAGTGGGTGACGGCCGTTCCGATGGGGGGGAGTGCGAACTGCGGGTAGAGGCCGAAAATGCGTCGGGTAATCCGGTAGTCATGGGGGTTGCCGCCGCGGCCGGTGAGGAGGCTTTGCAGCCGGGCCGCGTCCTGTGTCCACATCAGGGTCCGGTTCAGACAGATTTGGGCCATGCGCCCGACCTCCTGCGTCGGGTCCGGGCCGCTTTGCGGCGCCCCTTTCTCCCGGACAAATGCTTCGAACAGTCGAGAGAGTGCTCCATCCGGCAGTTGCTCGAGCTCCCGCAAGAGGGCGGATCGACCCTCCTCTGCGAGCCAGTCGAGCCAGAGCTGCCAGGCTTCCCGATCGGTGATGAAATACCGCATTTCGTCGAGAAAGCGGCTGGTGCGAAGCCGGGGGATTTTGCGGACGGTAAAGGTCGACCCGTCCCGAACCCCGCTGGCTGTGATCGTGTCGGTGAGGGCTTCGTACAACGCATCGCATCGGGAGAGTGTCTCGCCGGAGCTCTCTTGCGCGATCACCGTTGCTGGGAAGCAGAAAACGAGGTGTGCCGCCGCTGCAGCGGCGAGCAGGCCGCATCGCAATCTGCAAATCTGTTAAGTCCACAGGGTCATCAGACGGCCCTCCTTCATCCGGGAAGTATCGTGCAGCTGATGCCGACAGACAAATGGAATCGCCTCATGCAATATCCCGGCTTGCGCTGGCTGGACCGGAAATGGCTCCTCTTGAACTTCGGGCGACGACGTCAAAAAAACCTTTCTTATCTATTGACTTTCTGCTAGAATATACATATAAAATAACAAGTTAACCCGGCGACAACAGATATTCATAACGACGGTCAGCTCAAGAGAATATGAACAGGAGAGACTTTCTTAAAGCCATTTCCGCAGGCGTGATCGGTGTGGGCATCGCTCCCGACGTGTTCGCGGAGATCTCCCGTAAACTATCTTCCGAGCGGATTTCCACTCTCGACGACCACATCAAAGACTACCTTCACAAGATGCGGGACTTCAGCAAGCCCCACCGGAACGATGTCTATCTGCCGCGGGATCAACTCCCCTTATTGAAGTCAACGGTCAAACGGCTACGCCGCCTGCAACGGACCGTCGGCCACGGCAACTTCCACCTCCTGAGCTTCGACGGGGCCATCCGTTATTCGTCCGCATACTCGCGGGTGGGCGCATTTACCCGGCAGGAACTGGAAT
>CALZGC010000128.1 GCA_945786985.1 uncultured Nitrospirota bacterium
GAGGACGTGGCTTTGATCTCCCCCCTGTAAGGGGGGTTGCCTTTGTTTAAAAGTCCCCCTTTAGCAAAGGGGGATGAAGGGGGATTTGATATAGCTGTCTGGGCACTTAATCCCCCCAACCTCCCTTTTGTCAAAGGGGGGAGAAACGAACCCTGATGAGTGTGTAGTTCATTATTATACAGCACCCCAATGCCAAGCCTTTGAAGACTTCAGGCAGAGCCATTCAAACTCTGACCCGGCCCAAAGGACCGGGTTTTGAGAATCGAATAAATATCGCCGACAGGATTTGGAGGCAGGGCGGTTCGTGCCGGGTTACACCGAAACAGCTCGGGAGCCAGGCTTGGGGGATAGCCGGGGGGGTCAAGGTTGTTATGCAGCGCGACACATTATCCTATACCTTTGCTGCTTCCTCGTCTCGCCGTCTAGCGCTCGGTCTGTGCGCCTCACTTCTCGACTTTGTCGCACCTCGGCCTGTTTTCATCTGCCGTTCCATAAGAAATGGCGATGGACGAGGTACCAACGCAAAGGGCTAACTGCGCCGCCCCTGCAGGATCCGCATATAGTTGCCCCGCTCAAACGCGCCGGGGTCGGGAGACGTCCTAAGGCTCATGCTGCCGCACATCTGGGCCACCGATTCGTACTCGTGGGCTTCCATCCATCCGACCATCTCTTCCCGAATGCCGGCAAGATGCGCCGGCCCGTTCTTGAGAAGGGCCGACACCACCTGAACCCCGTGCGCACCGGCCATGACCGCCTTGACGGCATCTTCGCCGGAATGCACGCCGCCCGTGACCGCGAGACTGGCCTTCACCCGTCCCGAAAGAATCGCGAGCCAACGCAGGCGCAGCAGAAGCTCGGAGGGGTCGGAGAGCTTCAGTCTCGGGACCACCTCCAGGTCGTCCACATCGATATCGGGCTGGTAGAAACGATTGAAGAGCACCAGCCCGTCTACACCGGCGCTGTCCAACCCCTTGGCAAAGTTGGGCAGCGATGAGAAGAACGGAGAGAGCTTCACCGCCACGGGGATGCCCACGGCCTGCTTCACACTCCGGACCACCGCCAGCAGTCGCTCTTCCACGGCCTGACCGGTCTCCTCGGTGTCGGCCGAGACCTGGTAGAGGTTCAACTCGAGGGCATCTGCCCCGGCCTCCTCTATTCTACGCCCGTAATCCATCCACCCGCCTGCGGTGATGCCATTGAGCGATCCGATCACCGGTATGGAGACGGCTTTCTTGATCTTCCCGATCTGCTCAAGATACTCCTCCGGCCCGAACCGGTAGTCCTCCCGTTTGGGATAGTAGGTCAGCGCCTCCGGAAACGATTCCTCCGGCGTCTCCACGTCTAGCATGGCCCGATTCAGTTCGTCCGCGATCTGCTCCTCAAAGAGAGAGTGCATCACGATGGCGGCGGCTCCGGCGTCTTCCAGACGCTTGACTTTGTCCAGGTCGTCCGCCAGCGGTGATGCGCCGGCCATCAGAGGATGGGAAAGCTTCAAGCCCAGATAGGTGGTGGTCAGTTCCATGGATTCCTCCTCAGTCCCCTCCGTTATCCTTCTTCTCTATTTGTCTTCTCTGGTTGTCTTCTCTGGTTGTCGTCTCCGGCTCTTCTGTCTTCTCCGGGCCGCTCCCGGGCAGCTTGGCCAACTGGTCGTAGTAAGCAAAGCGTTTCCGCACCTCCTCCTCTGCTTTACGCAGAAGCCCCTGTGCCCGCTCCGGGTCGAGTTTCTGGAGCATCCGGTAACGGGTTTCATTGTAGATATAGTCGGCCAGGGGAATCTTCGGCGCCGGGGACTCGAACTGCAGGGGGTTCTCACCGGCGGCCTTGCGCCGCGGATCGTAGCGGTACAGCGGCCAGTGCCCCGAATCGACGGCCAGCTTCTGCTGGCGGGCACCGTAGGCCAGGTCGTAGCCCTGGGCGATGCAGTGGGAGTACGCAATGATCAGCGACGTGCCCGGGTAGGACTCGGCCTCGAGCAACGCCTTGAGCGTTTGAGTATCCCGGCTCCCAAAGGCGACGCGCGCCACGTAGACATTGCCGTAACTCATGGCGATCATGCCGAGGTCTTTCTTGGGCATCTCCTTGCCCGCCGACGCAAACTTGGCCACGGCGCCCAGGGGCGTCGCCTTGGACTGCTGCCCGCCCGTATTGGAATAGACTTCGGTATCGAGGACAAGGATGTTGACATCGCGGCCCATGGCCATCACATGATCGAGACCCCCGTAGCCGATGTCATAGGCCCAGCCGTCTCCCCCGACGATCCAGACGCTCTTCCTGACGAGATAATCGGCCAGCAGTTTCAGGCGCCGGGCCTCGGGCCCGTCGACACCGCTCAGCTTCTTGCGCAGCACCTCAATCAGCTTTCGCACCTCGGCCAGCCCCGCTTCGCTCGACTGGTCGACCTTTAGAATGGCTTCGGTCAGCGAGTCCCCCACGGCCGAGGACAATTCCTCGAGCAGGGTGCGCGCCTGTTCGCGATGGCGGTCGATGGCCAGCCGGTACCCGAAGCCGAACTCGGCGTTGTCCTCAAACAGGGAGTTGGCCCACGCCGGTCCCCGCCCCGCATCGTTCGTCGTGTAGGGTGTCGTCGGCAGGTTGCCCCCGTAGATGGAGCTGCACCCGGTGGCATTGGCGATCAGCGTGCGATCCCCGAAGAGTTGTGTCAGCAGTTTGATGTAGGGCGTTTCCCCACAGCCGGCGCAACAGCCCGAGTACTCAAAGAGCGGCTCCAGAAGCTGGGACCCCTTGACATCCATTTTGAGCTCCCGCCGATCGGGATAGGGAATCCGGAGGAAGAATTCGTAGTTCTCGCGCTCCGGGTCTCGCAGTGGACGCTGCGCCGCCAGATTGATGGCTTTGTGCCGCGGGTTGGTTTTGTCCTTGGCGGGGCAGGTATTCACGCAGAGCCCGCACCCCGTGCAGTCCTCCGGGGCCACCTGTACACTGTACTTGAGTCCCTTGAAAGCGGCCCCTTTTGCGTCGGCACTCTTGAAGGTGGACGGCGCGTCATTCAGCACGCCCGTCTCGTAGGCCTTCGTGCGAATGGTGCCGTGGGGGCAGACAAAGGAACATTTTCCGCATTGAATACAGACAGCGGGATCCCAGACCGGGATTTCGAGGCCGATATTCCTTTTCTCCCAGCGGGTGGTGCCCACGGGCCAGGTGCCGTCCACAGGCATCGCGCTCACGGGAAGGGCATCTCCCTTTTCCACCATCATGGGCGCGGTCACATTGCGGACCAGCTCGGGTGCCTTGTGGGAGACGATGGGCGGCCGGCCCCGCTCGGCGGTCACCCTGTCGGGAATCGGAACCTCATGGAGATTCGCCAGGGTCTCGTCCACGGCCTGGAAATTCTTTTTCACGACCTCCTCGCCCTTTTTCCCGTAGGTTTTCTGGATGGACCCTTTGATTTTGGCCACCGCTTCGTCCCGGGGCAGGACACCGGAAATGGCAAAGAAGCAGGTCTGCATGATGGTGTTGATGCGCCCGCCCATACCGGTATGCTTCGCCACGGCCGCCGCATTGATGACGTGGAATTTGAGCTGCTTGTTCAGAATCTCTTCCTGCACCTCCCGGGGCAGACGGTCCCAAACCTCCTCCGGGGCGAAGGGCGCGTTCAGCAGAAAGACCGCACCGGGCTGCGCATAGCCCAGCACGTCGTATTTGTCGAGAAAGACGAAGTGATGGCAGGCCACAAAGCTGGCCCGCCGGATCAGGTAGGACGACTGGATCGGGCGGAGACCGAAACGAAGGTGTGAGATCGTGATGCCACCCGATTTCTTGGAGTCGTAAACGAAATAGCCCTGCCCGTGATTGTCCGTCTCCTCCCCGATGATCTTGATGGAATTCTTGTTGGCCCCGACGGTGCCGTCCGCACCGAGACCGAAGAAAACGGCCCGCACCACGTCGTCCGGTTCGATGTCAAATTCGTGGTCGTAGTCGAGAGAGGTGTAGCTCACATCATCCACGATTCCGATCGTGAAGTGATTCCTGGGGGTGTCCTTGCTCAGTTCGTCAAACACCGACTTCACCATGGCCGGGTTGAACTCTTTCGAGGAAAGACCGTAGCGCCCCCCGATCACGGTCGGATCACTGGCCAGAGGAGAGGTGCCCTCCTGGCGCATCTCCCGCAGCGCCCCGATGACATCGAGGTAGAGGGGCTCGCCCACGGCGCCGGACTCCTTGGTCCGGTCGAGCACGGCGATCGTTTCGACTGACGGGGGGAGCGCGGCCGCAAAGTCCTGCATGGCAAAGGGACGGTAGAGCCGCACCTTCAGGACGCCGACCTTCTCGCCGCGCTCGACCATCCAGTTGACGGTCTCATGAACGGCTTCCGCGCCCGAGCCCATGACGATCACCACCCGTTCGGCCGCCGGGTCTCCGAAGTAATCAAAGAGCCGGTATTTGCGGCCCGTCAGCTCTGCGAAGCGGTCCATGGCGGACTGCACTATGGCGGGACCATCGCGATAGAAATGATTGCACGCCTCGCGGGCCTGGAAAAAGGTGTCTGGATTTTGCGCGGTGCCCCGGATTTTGGGACGGTCCGGCGTAAGGGCCCGGTCCCGAAGGCTCTCGATGCTCTTCGCGTCGATCATTTGACGCAGGTCGTCGTCGGTCAGAGCCTCCATCATCGCCACCTCATGGGACGTCCGGAAGCCATCGAAGAAGTGCAGAAAGGGGATCCGGGATCTTAGCGTGGCGGCATGGGCGACCAGCGCCATGTCGTGCACTTCCTGAACCGAGCCGGAGGCCAGCATGGCAAAACCAGTCTGGCGGCAAGCCATCACATCGGAGTGATCCCCGAAGATCGACAGGGCATGGGTGGCCAGGGTGCGTGCACTCACGTGCATGGTGAAGGGGAGCAGTTCCCCGGCAATCTTGTACATGTTGGGGATCATCAGCAGGAGCCCCTGCGACGCCGTGAAGGTCGTCGCCATCGCACCGGCCTGGAGGGCGCCATGCACGGCACCGGCCGCGCCTCCTTCGGACTGCATTTCCATCACCTCGGGTACAATGCCCCAGATGTTCTTCTGTCCCTGGGCCGACCATTCATCGGCAAACTCTCCCATGGGAGAGGAGGGGGTGATCGGATAGATGGCGATCACCTCGCTGAGACGATGGGCAATGGAGGCGGCCGCCTCGTTCCCGTCCACGGTCACCATTTCACGCTGGGTCATTTCGCTCCCCCGTTCATCAGTGAGAGGCTGGGTAGGGACCCCACCCGGTGCCCCGACACAAACCTTCGTTCAAACTTGATTCAGAAGACCTCTGCGGGTTCGCACAAACCCGCCGGCAAGTGGCAGCATCACGCCGGACGAACATCTCCGGGATTCCGCATCTTCACACCATAGGAAAACCGGCTACCAAAGGTCAAGAATTATTTGAATGGTAAACCCTGGTTTGGCAAAAAATTTCGCTCGGAATCGAGCCGTCACAGAGGAATTGGAGGCCACCTGCGAGGCATTCTTGGACGGAACAAAACCCTTATACGATACTTGATGTATCCAAATATAACCTATTGTTTTTATTGTTAACTTTATGAAGCAATTGTGGGTGTGCCTCTGCATTGCCTGGGGAGCAACCCCGTGATTTCCACGAACATCGCACCCTTCATGGATTCGGCGCCGGGATCCACTCATTCCCTGCGTTCAGCCGACAGCGGCGCCGCCCACCGCTTCTGCATAAGTGTGGCAGCGGACACGGCCGTGGTCTCCAACCAGACTGACCCCGGAATACGCGGTACATTCCAGATTCCGGTTGAAGCGGCACCCTTCCATCTTGCAGGCCCCCACGAAACTGACGGCATCGGGATGGGCCACCTTGCGTTCTGTCCGATAGAAGGTGTCGCAAACGGCTTCTCTGTCGGCACCGATGGTCACGGCCATGGCATTGCAGGTCAGATTGCGGTTGTAGGCGCACTCCGAACCGGTACAGCTGACGATCAGAGGCATCTTCTCCAGCATGGCTTTCCCTCCTCCGTTCGATGCGTTCCCGTCTCAAACTGTATCAGCCGGTAGCCCCGTGTCAAGCCTCAGGAAGGAAAATCGAACCCTGTTAAAAAAAAGGTTACGCTTTCTCACGACCGGTAGGTAATGCGATAGATGGCTCCGGCGTGATCGTCGGAGACCAGAAGGGAGCCGTCGGGAAGAACCAGAAGATCGACGGGACGCCCCCACGGCTTTCCCTGCCGCAGCCACCCCTCGGCAAAGACCTCGTAGCTCACGGCCTGCTCCCCCTGCAGTCGCACGAGGCTCACCCGGTAACCAATCGGTTCACTGCGGTCCCAGGAGCCGTGCTCGGCAATGAAGATCTGTTTGCGGTAGCTCTCGGGGAACATCGATCCGCCATAAAAACGCATGCCGAGGGCTGCAACGTGGGGCCCAAGTTTGATGGCCGGCGGGACAAACGCGTCGCAGGGACGCCGCGCACCGAATTCGGGGTCGGGCAGATCGCCGCCGTGGCAATAGGGAAAGCCGAAGTGCAGACCGGGCACGGGGGCCCGGTTCAACTCATCGGGCGGCAGATCGTCTCCCATCCTGTCCCGTCCGTTGTCGGTAAACCAGAACGTACCGGTATCCGGATGCCAATCGAAACCCACCGTGTTGCGGACCCCCCGGGCAAAGGTTTCGAGCCCGGTGCCGTCCGGCCGCATCCGCAGGATGGAGGCATAGCGGGGGTCCTCGCTCTCGCAGATGTTGCAGGGGGCCCCCACCGGTACGTAGAGTCTCCCGTCGGGACCGAAGCGGATGAACTTCCAGCCGTGATGCCGGTCGCTCGGAAACCCGGCGTTCACCACCGTCGGCACCGGCGGATCGTCCAGGCGCGCTTCGATATCCTTGAAACGGAGCACCCGGTCGATTTCGGCCACGTAGAGGTCCCCGTCCCGAAACGCCACGCCGTTGGGCATGTTCATCCCCTCCGCCAGGACGATCACCTCATCGGCCCGGTGATCCCCGTTCCGGTCGACCACCGCATAGAGCTTGCCCGTCTTGCGGGTCCCCACGAAGAGGGTCCCCCGACTGCCGCGGCTCATGGAGCGCGCTCCCGGCACCGGCGCAGCGTAGATCTCGATGTGAAACCCCGCAGGGAGCCGCACCCGGTCCAGGGCAAGCGCGGTGTTGTCGCCGGCGTTCCGGGAACAGGCGCCCGCCAGGACGGCCAGGAGCATCGTCAGCAGCAGGCCAACGGCTGCCGCAGCGTTCGAGAGGGGAGTCCCTGTTGCATCGTGCGCGCTATGGCTGAAAACCATATCTTCGGTAATCACTCTCCGTTCCGATCTCTCCGGTGAACCGGTCGCTGGCGGGGGACGCCAGAAAGACCGCCAGCCGGGCCACCTGCTCGGGCGGTTTGAGACGCCCTTCCTCTTTCATCCTCACAAACTCCCCGTGAAGGTCGCGCCCGAGCAGATCGGAACCCGCCCCTCTCACCGCGTCCTGCATCGGCGTGTCCATAACGCCGGGGTCCAGCCCGTTCACCTGAATGCCATCGCCCCGCAGCTCCTCGGCCAGCACCCGGGTCAGATGATTGAGCGCAGCCTTGCTGACAGAGTAAGCGCCGAACAGCGGCATCACCATCTCACCCAGTCCCGAGGTCACATTGATGATCTTGCCGCCCCCCTGCTGCTTCATCACCGGCACCACGGCCCGGGCAGCCAGGTAAGCCCCCCCAAGGTTGATACCCAGGACCGTTTCCCATTCGGATGGCCGGACCTTCCAGAGCGGTTTGAGGGGACCGATGACCGCGGCGTTGTTCATCAGAATGTCGATCCTGCCGAACGAGGACAACACACCGGCTGTGACCCGCTCGACATCCTTGCCGAGCGAGACATCCGCCCGAACGGAGGCAACGCGGCCGCCGGCCTGCCGAATTCGCCCGGCCGTCTCGTCCAGGTCCGATTGGGTGCGACCGCAGAGGACCACCGCCGCCCCCTCCCGGGACATTGCCATGGCCGCAGCCCGGCCGAGGCCGCGGCCCGCCCCGGTGACAATCGCCACCTTGTCGTCGAATTGCATCAGGCCGCCTCCCGATAGTGTTCTACCATCTCCCGCACTGCGGGGAGGAGTTCCATGTAGGCGGGCTCCCATCCGAGAAGCTCCCGGGCGCGCCCGTTGTCGAAGTGGATGTCCCGGGAGAAGTAGCGCACATAATCGGCGAGATCCGCCCGCACGCCGAAAAAGACCGCGCCCAGGTCGAGAAGCCCCGCCGGTAAACTGAGCAGGAGTGGCGATAGGGGGATGATCCGGAGTCCCTTTCCCAGCGCCTGCGCCACGGCACTGAGAAAGTCGAACCAGCTATGCCGTACACCGTCCGTAACGTGAAGCGTCTGCCGGGCCGCCGCCGGGGCCGTCCCCGCCCGCCAGATGGCAGCGGCGGCATCCCGGACATGGACCAGGGGGGCGAGGTTTCGCCCGTTGCCGATGAACGGGAGCCCCAGAGGGCCGATCCGTTCCATGATCCTCAGGAAGCGTCCCAGAGTGCGCGAACCGGGCCCGTAGACCGGCGGGAGCCTGAGAACGACATAGTCCAGGCCGGGTGCGCTCTCCGCCAGGGCTTCTTCACACATCCCTTTGTACTGCGTGTAGTGATCTTCCAGTACCCTGCGTGCCTCGGTCTCCTCGGTGGCCGGCACCTCGGCGGGAATGCCCGCCGCGGTGATTGAACTGATGAAGACGAAGCGTTGAAGGCCTCGGCGCTCCATCTGATGCAGGGCCTCCTGGAAGGTCCGCACGTTCTTTTCCGCCGCCTTCCGGGTCGTGTTTCGGACCTCCCCGATATGATAGAGGACGTCGACGCCCACCATGGCTTCCCCCAGCGAGGCCGGGTCTTGAAGATCCCCCTGGAAAAGCTCAACGTTCCGCCTGCGCCAGGGCTCCGGCAGCGCGGCGCGGCGCGAGAAAACCCGCACGTCGTCGCCGCCGTCAAGCAGCTCATCGACCACATGGCTTCCGATGAAACCGGTCCCGCCCGTCACCAGAGCTTTCACGGTATAGCTCAACCTTTCAAAGGTCCCTGCGGCGTCGATCTGCCCCGTCGGCAGACAGGCCGCGTCCGCCCCCGGATGGGGACGGCGCCCGGCGTTTCAGCGCCAGGGTCAATCCGTCGGCCACCGGCACCAGACTGAGGGTGATACGTTCATCGCCGAGGAGCTTCTGATTGAGGGAGCGAATGGCCTCGGTCTCGGCGTCGTCCGCCTCCGGCTCCGCCACCCGTCCGTCCCAGAGAACATTGTCGATCGCTATCAGGCCTCCCGGCCGTAGCAGCCGCAGAGACTGTTCATAGTAGCGCTCGTAGTGCTCCTTGTCGGCATCGATGAAGATGAAGTCAAAGGTCCCCGCCTCGCCGTCGCCGAGGAGACCGTCCAGGGTCTTTGCTGCGGGGGCGAGGCGCAGATCAATCTTGTGGGCCACACCGGCTTCCTCCCAGTATCGCCGGGCCGTCGCCGTCCAGACCTCATTGACGTCGCAGGCAATGAGGCGGCCGTCGGCGGGGAGCGCCCGGGCCACCCAAAGTGCGCTGTAGCCGGTGTAGACGCCGATCTCCAGGGCCCGCCGGGCACCCAGAAGCTCCGCCAGCAGGGCCATGAACTGCCCCTGCTCGGGGGCAATCTGCATCTGGGCGTGCTCATCCCGGGAAGTCTCTTCCCGCAGGCGGCGAAGCACCTCGGGCTCACGGAGTGACACCGAGAGGAGATAGTCATAGAGGCGCTCGGTCATGGGCAGGGTCTTGTTTGACATGTGTGTCTCTCCCAGCTTGATCATAGCGGCAATGCCCCGGCGTGACAAACGGCGCACGCCGCTGCGGCCGCGGGCTTGACACCCCCGGCGCACGTGATACAGTTTAGACGTAAGGAAGAATCCTTGGAGGCGTCAGGCATGAAACTTGAGCTGTACCAGTTCCCGACGTGACCCTTCTGCATGAAGGTCCGGCGGGCCATCCGACGATTACAGGTCGATGTGGAACTCAGGAACATCGTCTGGCCGCCGAACTACAGGCGGCTGGTGCGAGACGGCGGGATGTATCAGATCCCCTGCCTCTTCATCGACGGCAAACCGATGTACGAATCGGACGATATCGTCCGCTTTCTGGAAGAGCATTTCCCCCCGAAACAATAGCAGGGTTAAGGCAGAAACTTCCGCAGGGCATCGGAAAACCGCATTGGGGCAAAACCGAAAGCCCGCTCCACCGAGTCGAGCTCACAGATATTGTCGACGCTCAGCAGGGAGAGCAGCTCTCCGGTCACCGCCGGTATCTCGCGCCCCATCGCGGCTGCCAGCGACTGCACGACCCCCATAAACGGCAGCGACAGCCGGGTGAGCCCCATCGGCATGTGGACGATCGGTTTGTCTATGTCGAGCATCGCCATGAGTTCCCGGAGAATCTCGTTGTAGGTGAGCTGCTCCGGCCCGCCGAACTCGAAGGTCGCGTTCCGAGGGGCCTCTGTCTTGAGGCACTGCTGAAAACAGCGGACCCAGTCACCGATATAGAGGGGCTGAAATCTGGCTTTCCCGTCCCCCGGGACGGGGACCACCGGCCCGGCGGTGAGGAGCTGCTTCATCCGCTCTGTGAAACCGTCCTGCGGCCCGACGATGAGAGAGGGCTTGAAGAGGGTATAGGGCAACCCCGAGTCCACGACGATCGCTTCGGCTTCTCCCTTCGTCCGGAGATAGGCAAAGGGCGAATCAGCGTCGGCCCCCAACGCAGACTGATAGAAGAAATGCCGTACCCCCGCCCCGCGGGCTTCGCGAACCAGCGTTTCCGTGCCATCGACGTGAACGTTCTGAAAGGTGGCCCCTTTTTTCTCCTCGATGATGCCGACAAGATGCACCACTGTCTCGACGCCATGCAGGCCGGTCCGCAGCGCCTCGGCATCGGTGATCTCCCCCGGCACAGTGTCGAAACCGAGGGCCCGGACGGCGTCCTCTTTCCCGGGGCTGCGAACCAGACAGCGCACCTGTCTGCCCGAATCTTTGAGCGCCTCCAGGAGGTGGCGCCCCACAAACCCTGTTGCCCCAGCGATGAAGATCATAATTGCCGCCTAAACGCGCGCAAGCCCTCGCACCCGGAGCCGCCAGCACCGCGCGCACCCAACGGGCCGATCGATCGGGATACCGAACGTCCGGCGGCTCTGGCTCCGTCCCGGCGGAAGCGACCGCATGATTCAGCTCAGTGCTTCGAGTCGCAAATACGATGACGTATTTGTCTTATAGTAAGATCCGGTTAGACGCTCACTCAGCACCAAGTCCTGAGGTCATAGGTTCGTCATCGAACTTATGAATCGAAAGACTTAGTCGCCGCCCACGACCCTCTTTAGCCGCGGCTCATTGAACAGCTCCAGAATGCCCCGCATAAAATGCGGCAGATCGCTCGGACAGCGGGAGGTAACCAGATTATGGTCCTCAGCCGCCTCGCAGTCGCGGTAATCCGCTCCCGCTGCAATGACATCATCCCGCATTCCCTGATAGCACGTGAGTTTTCGACCCTGCACCTCACCGGCCGAGATCAGCACCTGCGCCCCGTGACAGATGGCGCCCACCGGCAGATTCTTCCTGAAGAAGTGTTTTGTGATTCGCAGAGCGTCCTTGTCGAGCCGAACCGTCTCGGGCGCCTTACCGCCCGGGATGATCAGCAGGGCATACTTCTCCGGTTGCACCTCCTTAAAGGCATAATTCGCCTTGTATTCGTATCCCCGCTGCCCGGTGATGGTCTTCTTCGAGGGGGCGGCCACATCGACCTTCCAGCCCTGCTCCTCCAGCCGGTAAAGCGGGTACAAAAGCTCCAGATCCTCAAATCTGTCTGCCGCAATGATCAAAGCCCGTTTCATGGTGCACCTCCTTGCGCCTGGGGGAGAGGCTCAACCCCCTGGGATGATTCCCTTCATCATCCGCATCCAGGGTCCGGGCGAAGTACCCGGACAATGGCTCCATCTTACCCCTGCACGCCGAGGCCGGCAACCGCCGCGCCGGCCGGCGCCCACGGGTCTCACCCCCAACGCCAGAGGGCAACGATTAAGATGATGAGAAAAACGGGTACCAGGTTCAAATAGGCCAGCACGAAGAATACCCGTGCCTCCGGACGGGTCCCGGCGGCCACGTCCGGCCGGAAATCGGCGACCTCGCGCATGGCGAGGATTTTTTCCTCCCCGTGCGGCGCCTGGGCCAGAAAGGGGGTCAGTTCGGCGCCGGCCGGGTGTTTGCCCATGTGGCGCCCCCCCTCCCAGAGCGGACTGTCACTCACGTCATAGACTTTGCCTGCGTAGGCGATATAGGTGGGGCGCCCTTCCCCGCCGTCGCAGGCCGCAAGCGCGTCGGCTGTCAGGGGACCGGCACCGCTATGAGGCTCGGCGGCGGCTCGGCGCTTCAGCCTGGGTCCGATGACAAAGGTCACCACCGTTGCGCTGGCCACCAGAATGAGAAAGAGCACGATCTTGATTAGAAGCAATATCCCGAACCGTGTATGGAAAAGCATCTCCCACGAAGCAAGGCGGGCCATGCTGAGGAGCACACCGGTCACCGCCATGACGGCCATGGAGACCCATCCCAGCGTCAGCTCCCCCCGCGGCAACCCCCGGGCGGCATAGGCCGGCCGCAGCAGAAGGTGAACATAGCCCGGAGATTGCATGAGCAAATCTATTACGAGGCCGGATAAGCTGCCACATGCGGCGTTACAGAAAATCTTCCGACTTCGAAATATACCAATATATGTCTTCAGCCAGAAAATTTTCTGCGCCTTGCCTGTGGCGCTTCTACGGCCTCTCATAACGATCACCCATGCAATCTCCGGGCTCGAGAATCGTTCCGAACCAGAGGATCGCCGTCAGCGTGTGGAGAAACCCGACCAGGAGCCGGGCCACCCGTTGGGAGCGACTCAGGGGCCGGTAGCCTTTTGTCTGAATCAGCCCCTGCCGAAACACGCTCCCTTCCTCCGTCAGGAGGCCGCCCCCCGACGGATCCAGATGGCACGCCTCACAGCTCTTTCCCGTTTCTGCCGCGTAGGTCTCGGTGCAGCGACCCGATCCGGGCAGCAGCGCAACAACGCAGAAAACGAGGCTGACGAGAATACGTCTTCCCGCAAACACGGATAGCGTTCTCCTGATTCAGTGATCGGTATATTTGCCTGAGTCAATCTATGACGAGGCCGGACTTGTCGCGGCGTAGCATTCTGCGAAGACGGACAGTCTGCCACACGCGGCGTTACAGCAGATTGTTTGACTTCAATATATCTTCGGCCAGAATAACTTCTGCGCCTAGCCTGTGGCGCCTCTGGTATCTCTGGGACCCCTGGGGCCTCTCATGACGATCACTCATGGCGTATCCCGGCTCGCACTGTGACGGCGATGGGGAACGAACCCATATCGCTCGTAGATCCCCTGCGCTTCGTCGGAGCGTATAAAATCGAGGAATTTGGCGGCGCTGTCGGGGTGGGGCGCCCCGTTCAGGCGGCAGATGTAGTAGTCGATCCGATCGCGCTGATCGAGCGATTCGCCCGGTTCCACAAGGTCCACGGGCAGACCCCTTTTCCGGGCATGTTCGACTTCGGTCGCCCACACCGGTCCTGCGTCCACCTCGTTGGCGATGATGCGCTCCGGCGTTTCCCGATGATGGACCACCGTCAGCAGCGTCGTCCCGTCGGCGGCCTTCTCCTCCATGATACGCAGGCAGAGGGCTTCCCCGCCTACCTGCCGGTACATCCGCAGTATGTGATGGGCGATGTCTTCGTACTCAGGATTGGGATGGGAAATGCGAACCGCAGCACGCCCCAGATCCTCGACCGACCGGATCCCGGCCGGATTGCCCCGCGGCACCATGAGCACAATGCGGTTGTGCAGGTACAAATGATAGCCCCCCGGCGCCAGCAAGGCCGCCTCCTCGAGTTGCACCATGGCCTCGCGGGAGACCGATGCGTAGACGTCGGGCACGACATCGATCAGGCGTTCCCCGAACAGGGCACCCCCGGCCAGGATCTGATTGAGTTCCAGACGGGGCGGAAGGGTCTCATAAAAGATTCTCCGAATCTCGGGATGCCGGCGCTGGAAAGCAGCGATCAGTGTCTCCATGACCATGAACTGATTGCCGGCCATGAAAAGAACCAGATCAGCGGTATCGCGGGATTCGAGATGGTGAAGGTCCTCCCCCCTCTCAGAGGGAATCACAGGGTAGGCGGGTTTTCGACTCATTTGATCCGATGGGTCAGCAGGGTCCCGGAAAAGATGAAATCGGGATGCTCCTCCTTCTTGACGAGCTGGTAGAAATCGCAGCAGGTGCACGAGTACGGCTCCGCGGCCGCCGTGCCCGCAAGCGTCCCGCAGCAGAAAGTCCCCGCGACCACCCAGCAGGACCTGCCGGCATTCCTCCCTGCGTGGACACCGTCAAGCCCTTTCTCCGTCGCGGCAGGACAGACCCCCAGCTGCTTCGCTCGCCCGCCGCCCGGTTCCCGGCCACATTGCTTGTATTCCCAGCAGTTTCTTTTCTCGCGATTCATCTATCTTGACGGAGCCTGGTGGGCTTTCCCGAAAGACAATTTCACAACAAACAGTGCCCAGGATTGCATAATTGACTCCGCCTCCCTTATCTCTCACTTATAAACCACAGTAACTCCGATTTGTAAAGAGCCGCCGTCAACAAACATTGAGCCCCCGTCGGGACAAATACCCGAAAAGGGGTGATTCCCGTCATCCTGCAAACCCCATCCCGGACGTGTTTGGTCGCAATCACGATAACGCCTCCGTCAACCAGAGGAAGGCCGGGTTTCTTGATCGCAACTCTGGGCTATCTTTATGGATATTGGACACTTAGAGGGGTTCTGAGCGTAATAACAGAAAGAGATAGATCTCGAATAAGCTCAAGGTCACTATTTCTATTTCTTTGTGACTTTCTGGTATTTATCGCCACTAATACAGTAAGAAACGGAGAAAAACTCTCTCAGTCCTCGTGAAGCTTCTGCGTTTCCCGATGAACGACTTTTTGTTGGAAGGAGAAAGGAATGAAAACCAGGGGCGTGCACGCAGTCTGTGCCTGTCTGTTGGCGGCAGTCGTCCTCGTCCTGACGCCGCTGAAGGACGCGCAGGCTATTCCAGTAACGTTCGAATTCTCGGGCCATATCACTTCAATCCTGGAGTGCGGCGACCCTCTGGGAGGCGCCGTCTCGGAAGGTGATCTTTTCGGAGGCACACTAACCTATGATACGGCCACGGACGATTCGGAGCCGGACTCCTCAGAGGCAGCCTACTGGCACGATACTGCCCCCTACGGCATCTCCGTCCTGATCAATGGTCGTTCCTTCCGAAGCGACCCGGACAACACCGCCTTTCTGGCCGAGGTGTTCGAGGGGAGCCAAACCGACAAGGTGTCGTTGACAAGCTTCTCCAACCTGATTCCCGAACTGGAGTGGGGGCTCTCGCTGATCGTGCTGGAGTTGGTCGATCCCGCGGGACAGGCCCTGTCGAGCACCAACCTGCCCACCAGTTATAATCTGGGTGCATGGTCGCAGGAATCAAGCGGGCTCACCCTCTGGGCAGGAGACGGCATCTCGGAATACACGCTTCGGGGCGCCATCGACACTATTGAGAACGTTCAGGTCGACGCCATCCCGGAACCGGGTTCCATCCTCCTCATCGGATCTGGTGTGCTCGGCCTGCTCACCCTGCGTCGCCGACAGAAATAGCAACGACGCCCCGCCGCCCTGTTCCGGAACAGAAGGCAAACGATATAGGCACTGGAGACCGACTGGAGGAAGCCGTGAGGATCCGCTGGGACAGGCTCACTACACGGTATCGTATCAAGAAGACACACCTTATTGATTGAGCGCCATGCCTATTTCTTAATCATCTGATGATGGCTTCTTCTGCGTCTAATCGTATGGCTCCACCCGAAGAAGTCGCAACGGAGTATCAATTACCTCTCAGCGGGAAGCGACTTCAGTCGGACCGGTTCTGTGAAAGGAATATGCTGCCCCGCAATTCTGAGGTATTGTTCATTAGGATCGCACCGATGAGGATAGACTTCATTGACCCGCAAGCGCATTGTAGACCGCATCGACCAGCTTGACTCCATTCGGGATGAATGGGACGAAATACGCCGCCGGAATTCGTGTAACAGTCCACTGCTTTCCTTCGACTATCTCCGACTCTGGTATCAATGTTTTGCTGCCGAGGATCAGGTTCGGGTCTACCAGGTCACTGACGGGACCACAGTCATCGGGTTTCTTCCCATGGTGCTTGAAAAGGGGAGGCCGCTGCGACGGCTCAAGGGATTGACCACCATCCACAGTCCCCACAGTGACCCTTTGGTACTAGAGGGTCACGAAGGGCGATTCTCCCAACTCGCACTCTCGCAGCTGCTCGCCGACAGAGGTTCCTGGGACACCCTTCTCCACGACTTCTCCTATTCCTTTTCTGCCCTCCCGGGTCTTTTCTCCGACGAGCTCCTCGAAAGCGCCGGAATCCAATGGCAGCGATGGACCCAACCCACCTATACGGTCCAGTTGGGTTCGTCCTTCGAGGACTACCTGCACCGCTATCTCTCCTCCAAAGAGCGACGGAATCTCAAACAGTACAAGAACCGACTCGAGCGGGCCGGGGAATGGAAAGCGCTTGCCTTTCAGGGCAGCGAGGCCCGGAAGATGTGGCCTGCGTTCCTCAACGTGGAGCGCTCAGGTTGGAAAGGCGCTTCACGATCCGCCATCGATCATCTGGACAATCGATGGAAAGACTACTATGAAGGTCTTCTGGAAATTCTGGTCCGACATGACGCCCTCCTGCTCCATTTTCTCCAACTCAATGGTACTGTCATCGCGGGCGCCTTCGGCTACAGGATCGGAAACATGTTCCACGGATTGAAGATCGCCTACGACGAAGCGTTCCGGCGTCTGTCTCCCGGGAATTTGCTGTTCCTGCAGCTCGTCGAGCATTTGCTGAACGGGCACGACGAGATCCGTTATTTACACATGTTCCCGGAAGACCATGGATTCAAGCACCGCTATGCCAAGTCCGACGCTACCTGCTGCACCACCTTGCTCTATGGCAGGACGATTCGCGGCCGAATGATGTACCGCCTCTCTCAGGCGAGAAAGAACCTTCGCCGGCTTCCGGGCATCGGCCCCGCAGCAGACTTGATAAGACAACGGCAAGGAAAATCGTTTTGAGCGGTGGGAGCCGTGCGTCTGCCCCCCTTGTGTCACCAGCTTCCGCCAAGGGACCGCAAGGGTGCTGCACCCTGATTTCTTCGGAACGGGCCTACAGGTTCTGCTAGTCCGTATACGTCAATATACATCGATTCAAAGCAGAAGCAGCTCTCTCGCGTACAGAGAGACCCCTCCTCACATCACGCCTGAATCTCTATAAAATATGGAAAGAGACGATATTTAACCCACTTCGTCTCCCATACATAACTCGTTGTTTTTCACCCAGGATATCTTTATGAAAGAGATATGACCATATAGGAGTTAAAATATACATTTTTTAGAATAATCTGGACATATAACCTCGAAATTCCTATATGATTCTATTTATCAAATTTTTTCAGAATATTCTCACCTTTTTTTGTTTTAACCTTGCCGTAATCGTCTGGTGATAAGTTCAATATCTTATGCTTTATAGGCTCATTAGAACATATTTGCGTTAATTGGATGTATTTATGGACATATAATTTAATTATTAAGCTTTTACAAATTAATAAGAGCATTAAGACACTCTAGAGATGTATAGACACTTTTTTGATGACATTGTTTCGTCGTTTATGTGTTTGACAATCGTTGAATCTTGTGGTTTTTTTACGAATCATAACTCTTTAAATAGATTTGCCAAATAAAACGAGCTCTAATAGTAAAATTTCTTATCGTGTGGCACTAAGTCGTATTTTAGCCACCTGAATACGATCGGATGGGCCATAAATGGCGCTGAGAACTTGCCCAAGATGCTCGAATGACCGGGTCTATGATGTCCGACGCGGAAAGTGTCGGTGTGCTCGTTGCAAATACGAGTGGATCCCGAATCGTCTCCCGCTCCACCTCAAGGAACAAGAGTGGCGTCACCTTCTTCGTCCTTTTCTGGAGGAAAAGAGCGGCAAAGTTATCAGCGACGAGACCGGCATCCACCGTCAACGAATTCTGAGGGCGCTGACCGTTCTCCGCATGGTCATGGGTCGGGATGTGCCGCAGGTTTTGGAGGGCAAAGTCAAGGTGGATGCAAGATACAGCACAGGGAAAGCCAGCCGGCGATTTCCTGCAAGCACTGATCCCGCCGGGAAACATCGCACGGGCACAGCGCATCCCCCTATTTACGGCATCTGGTACAGCCAGGGCAAAGTCTGGGCCAGTTTGATGCGGGAACCCGAGGCCAATCACTTCTTATCTCTATTGCAAGAGGGGGCCGCCTCGGACGACCGGGCCGCCGTTGACGCTGATTCGGATTATTCAGGGATCGCCTACAACGGCCGCTTTTACAGGATGAACAATACGACGATCACGGAAGATCGGAATGCCTACGCCACGGACGATGGGCTGTACAACTTCGGCAACTATTTGACGAAGCGCCTTGCGCCCCGCAGAGGCCTCCGGCGCGATCGCCTCCCCCTTTACCTGGCGGAATGTGTCTGGCGCTTCAATCATCGCGATGCACCTGTACCCCGACAGGAAGAGAAGCTGTTGGACCTGCTCCACAGATACTGAAAGCATGCAGCAGACAGCAGCACCGGGTCTCGGGAGAAAAGAGTGCTGAGAGATTTGAATGACGGCTACACGATGCGATGGGAAAGGGTTGACAGAGAAGGATGAGACTTCTCTTTCGCTAAGTGGCCCTGTTCGTAGATACGGTGACGTATCGAGAGGGTTGTAGAGCGGTCTCCTCAAGGCGCGCGACTGAGGCGTACCCCCCTGCGGTACGTCGCAGGGAGCGTAACGCAGAGGAGGGCGCGCTACGGCACTCGAATGCGACCGTATTTACGAATAGGGCCACTGGGATCCGACAGCCATCCAAGCTGTGCCGGCTCTTTGCTCAACCACCTGGGGGATCGGTTTTGATATGGCGGAATCCGAAACACTGCAGACCGTGGTCTTTGACGATGCTCACCGGTTCGGCGATCCCCGGCCGGTAAACGTTGTGGATCGCGAGTTCCGTGCACCCGTAAAGCGTTCACGGCCAGCACCCAGGGTGCACATGCGGGCGCACACCGCCTATACGACGGTCTCACACGGCGCGCCACCGGTAACCCAACGGCTGCGTGCCCGTTCCCTTGTCCAGATTCAACCCTTTCGGTCAGCAGAATTCCGCCAACGGGCTGGGAAGAATGCGGGAGCGAGGTGGGCTTGGACATCGGCACCCGTCACGACAGAGGCATCGAGGGACGGAGTGTGTAGCCTATTGGTATCACGCAGTTTTCACACATCTGCAAGCCCGCGGTCTTGCCTCTGCTGAGAGGCGGGACGAGTTGTCCGGCTCCAGGACGGCCTGCTGCGGGAGACCGGGCCGGCGTTCCATAGAGGTCTGGCGACACAGGCTCGCCGGTCCCCTGTAATTGAGAGGGCGAAGCTGTGCCTGTCCCTGAAGGTTGTCTACAGACTGCACAGCATCCCGGCAGAAAAAGCCGTCGCGCTGAAAGAGGCGCCTCCTTCTTACATCTTTAGGACACAACGACCCCTCATGCCGCATCCGGGTCCATTGGCGGGAAACCAAACCCATGTATAAACAATATTATCGACTGAAAGAAGAACCCTTCAACATCACACCGGATCCAGCATTTTTTTTCCTGAGCCCGAGCCACAAAGAGGCCTTGGCGGCTATTCTATACGGCGTCGAGAAGAGGAAAGGCTTCCTCAGCATTACGGGCGAAGTGGGGTCGGGCAAAACCACGGTGTTGCGGGCCTACCTGGATCAGATAGATACCCATAAGATCAAGGTGGTCTATCTCTTCAACCCCAATCTCTCGTTCAAGGATCTCCTGGAAACCATACTGCGGGAACTCGGCTTCCACGCGCCCTCGTCCGAGCCGTTCGAGATGGTCAATCACTTGGGTCATGTGCTGGTGGAAGAGTTCCGACAGAACCGCAACATCGTCCTTCTGATAGACGAAGCTCAGAACATCCCCATGGAAACACTGGAGAGCCTGCGCATGCTCTCCAATCTGGAAACGGCAAGTACCAAGCTGATTCAGATCGTCCTGGTGGGTCAGCCCGAACTGGAACACCTGCTCAATCGCCATGAACTGCGCCAACTCAAGCAGCGTATCGCCGTCCGTGTCGGCATCCGGCCGCTCACCCGAGATGAAAGCTTTCAGTATATCGAACATCGTCTCAGCAAAGCCGCGCTGAAAAAAACCGAGATTTTCACTCCGGGCGCCTTGAAACAGATTGTCCGAGAGGCTGAAGGGATACCCCGCATTCTCAATATCCTCTGTGACAACTGCCTCATTTCGGGATACGGTTACCAGGAAAAGCCGATCACGGGGAGGATTGGCCGGGAAGTTATCGCCGATTTCCGCAGCCGGCGAGCGTCCCTTCTTTCCCGATGGGGCTACGCTGCTGCGGCACTTCTGATTTTATCGCTCGGACTCTGGGGCATGCTCACCTATGGAGGCAAGGCCCTGCTCAACCTTGTGAAGGCAGATACATGGGAGAAGATCGTCCTAACTGCGCGTGCGCCGAATGATCCACCCCCGTTGCCCGAAGCGACGCCGTCCGCTGAAGCGTTGGATACGGGCGTGCCAACGAAGACGCCGCAGGCCCAAAGCGTGCCTTCGGCCGCCCCCCACGGCGAATCGCCGGCAGACGCCACGGCCCTTATCGAACAGGGGGGGCCGGCGGACCCTGTCGCAGGCGCCGTAGCAACGGCTGTGATCCCGCAGACGCCATCAACGGTAAGAACGAAGCTGGCAAAACGGGACGCACCTGTTTCGCCGGTCGTAACGCCGCTGTCCGGCGAAACGGTGGATCGGGACACAACGAAGCCAACGCGACAGGCCCAACGGGTGCCATCGGCAGTCCCCCATGACGCACCCCCAGCGGACGCCACGGCCTTTGCCGGCCAGGGGGCTTCGGCGGATCGGCAGGAAAGTGCTTCTGCGCCACCGATGATATCGCAGGAGCCACCGACGGCAGGGTTGAAGCCGGCGAAACGGGACGCGCCTGAGGACGGGAATGCGGCGCCCTTGGCCATCGCTCAGGGTGCTGCCTCAGTTGAACAGCCGGCGGTGATAATCGAGGCGTTGCCCCTCGGCGTTGGAGATGAGACCGCTTCGAGCGGTCGGGCCGATGCGGTGCAGGCGGCGACATCTCCCCCGCCTGTCAATGCAGAGAGCCCGGGGGCGCCGGAAGAGACGGAGGAGCCGGCCTTTTTGTCCCGAGATGCCACAGAGCCGCTCGAGACTTCAGAGTCAAGGCCCAGAGAGGTCGCGCCAGTATGGGTGCGCCCCGGCTCGGAATCGTCGGAGCCCTGGTCCAGGGCGCGAACCCTTTTCCAGCAGGGACGTATCGAGGAAGCCGGCGCCCTCTGGCAGAGCACCTACCTCGACTTCTCGGTCGACCGGATCGCCATCGAGGTCGAGTTGAACTGCGAGCCCGCAACCCTGCAGGAGACATTCGAGATGCTCTCCGCCCCCGAGGACTTCTATATTCTCCCGTACCGCCATGGGGGAAAACTCTGCTATCGGGTACGCCTCGGCCCCTACGCAACGTGGAGCGAAGCCGCTATCCGCGCCCGGCAAATCAAGGGCGCCATGGGGTATGCCAAACCCTGGGTGAAGAAACTGGCCGTCTCCTCGAGCGGTGGCTGAGGGCGGCTCGGAGAAGAATGCCCCCTGAAACCAATGAGTTCATCTCTTACGCCGGGACCTTTCGTGCATTTTTGTGCCATACGAATTTCGTTACCAAATGAACCTCTATAAGAGAGGAGCAAATTCGTGAACCGAAACCGCGCGCTGAGAACCTCCCGCAAGAACGGCGGGGCCACTTCCCGTGCCCACCCTGCCGGTGACGTGCAATTCGCCTGCATTGCCGAAGATGTCGTCCTCGGTCAAGACGTGCACCTGTCCAATTTCGTCAACCTCTACGGCTGTCATATCGGAGACAATACTCGGGTGGGGCCGTTCGTGGAGATTCAGAAAAACGCGCAGATCGGCAAGAACTGCAAGATTCAAAGCCACACCTTCATCTGCGAGGGCGTAACCATCGAGGACGCTGTGTTCATCGGCCACGGGGTGACCTTCATCAACGACGCCTATCCGCGGGCGACAAACGACGCTGGAGAGCTGTTAGGCGAGAAGGACTGGCAGGTGGAGCCCACCGTGGTGAAAAGCGGAGCCAGCATTGGTTCCAACGCAACGATTCTGAGTCGTGTCACCATCGGTGCGCAAGCGATTGTGGGAGCCGGGAGCGTCGTCACCAAAGACGTCCCTCCCCATACCATTGTGGCGGGGAATCCCGCCGTTATCCTGAGGGACATCGACCATGACAGCTAACACTCCCGTTCCTTTCCTGGACCTTGTCACACAACATCGCCGGATGGAGACCGAGTTGGTTGCCGTCTTTTCAGATGCCCTGCGCTCCGCCCGGTTCATCGGGGGACCGGCGGTCGAAAAATTCGAGACGAACTTTGCGGCCTTCTGTACCACCCGATTCTGTGCCGGGGTGGCCAGCGGAACGGATGCACTCCGTTTTGCACTGATCGCGGCCGGCGTGAACCCGGGGGACGGCGTTATCACGGTGCCCAATACCTTTGCCGCCACCGTGGAAGCCATCCTCCAGGCGGGCGCATCGCCCGCGTTCGTCGACGTCGATGAGAAGAGCTGCAATATGGACATGGAACGCCTGGCACACTATCTGGACACCCGCTGCATGCTTGAGAAATCCAGCGGCCGTCTCGTTCACCGCGAAAGCGGGAGACCTGTGACGGCGGTGCTTCCCGTCCATCTTTACGGACAGATGGTCGACATGGATGCCATTCTCGATCTGGCGGAGCAATACAACCTCCTGGTGATCGAGGATGCCTGCCAGGCCCATGGCGCCGAACACTTCTCGAGACGGGAAAACCGTTGGAAGAAGGCCGGCTCCCTGGGCGACGCCGCCGCCTTCAGCTTCTACCCCGGCAAGAACCTGGGGGGCTGCGGCGATGGCGGCGCCGTGGTCACGAGCGACGCGCGGATCGCCCGGACGGTAACCATGCTGCGCGAGCACGGTCAGGCCGAAAAGCACTATCACGACATCCACGGCTACACGGGAAGACTGGATGCCATCATGGCCGGGCTTCTGGACGTAAAACTGGCCCATCTCGAAGAGTGGAATCAGGTACGACGCCGGCACGCACAACACTACCGGCGTCTTCTCGGTGCGTCGGAATCGGTGGGCACCCCTGACGAGGCGCCCTGGGCACGCTCCGTTTATCATCTCTATGTCATCCGCAGTGCACGGCGAGATGCGCTGCAGCGACACCTGCACCAGCGGGGCATCGCCAGCGGATTACATTACCCCATTCCCCTGCACCTGCAGAAGGCTTACGGATCCCTGGGCTACAAAGAGGGCGACTTCCCCGTCTCGGAACGCCTGGCAAAGGAGATTCTCTCGCTGCCCATGTATCCCGAGTTGCACTCGGAACAGATCGCCAGGGTCTCAGAGGAAGTCATTCATTTCTCGGAAAGCCAAACAGGCCCGGCGACAGAGGCGCCGCCACCCAGGGGGCATGAGCATCGGGGCTCGGCTATCTTTCCCATCTGAGCCATCACATCTTGGAGGTCTCGCCATGGAGCAGGCGCGCTGGACACACAATCTGAGAGCCGTGCTAACTCTCTTGTTCAAGCACAAGGCCAAGATTGTCGTTACCTTCCTAACGACGGTTCTCATTGTGGCTGTCGGAACGCTTCTCGCACCCGAAACCTATGAAACAAACGCGAGCCTCATGGTCAAAGCCGGTCGGGAGTATAGTTACCAGTCGGAGGTCGGCGGCCAGGGCCCACCCATCTACTACACATCGGAGCAGTTGGTCAACTCGGAGATCGAAATTCTGACCAGCCCGGACCTCATCGAACGGGTGGTCACAACCCTGGGGGTCCAGGAGATCTATCCCGGGCTGGCCGGCAGCCGGCCCTCGGATCCGGGGCCCGTGCGCGCTGCCGTGGAGGAGTTCCGCAGACAGTTTACCGCCAAAGCGGTGAAGAACTCAAATGTGGTGGAGCTCTTCTTCCGGCACCAAAACCCCCGGATGGCCGCCCGCGCGTTGAACCTGCTCATTGATTTGTTCAAGGCGAAACACCTGGAAGTGCTCAGCACTCCGCGCTCGTCATTTCTCAAGGAACAGTTCAGCTATTATGAGCGTAATCTGCACGAAGCGGAAGAGAAGCTGAAAAAGTTCCAGCAGGAACACCGGGTGTTTTCGCTGAGGGAGCAGCGCACCCTGCTGCTCGAGCAGCGCCGGGAGCTGGACACCACGTTCAAGGTCACCCAGAACGAGATCGAACAGCTCCAACAGAAGGTGAAATCCTTTGAAAACGAAAAAACCACGGTGGCCAGAGATGTCCCCCTTGCCCGAGACCCCGAACAGCACCAGGTGGTAGACCAGGCCCGGGCCGATCTCCTGGCGCTGCAGCTCAAGGAACAGGATCTCCTCGGAGGCTACAAGAAGAAGAACCTGATCAGCGACGACAACTATCTTCTGGTCAAGGTCCGAAAAGAGATCGAGCTGGTGCAGAACTTCCTGGCGGAACAGGAACGGCGAGTCAATCGGATCGTGAGAACGGAGAAGAACGCCGTCTACCAGCAGCTGGAAAGCCATCTCATCCAGGGCCGGGCTGAGTTGAGCGCGCTTCACGGCAAAAGCACGAGCCTCGCGCAGCAACTCAAAGAGGTGGACGATGAGATTCAAACCATCGCCAACACCGAGAAGGAACTGGATCATTTCAAGCGCGAAGTGGCCGTCAATGAAAAGAACTACCAGACCTATGCAGCCAAACTGGAGGAGGCCCGCATTCTGGAGGATATGGACCGGCAGAAAATGTCCAACATCGGGGTGATCAACGCAGCGTTTGTCCCGACGGAGTCGGTCGGTAACTTGCGACTGACCAAACTTCTTCTGGCGGTCCTATTGGGCGCGGCCCTCGGCCTGGGGGTGGCCCTCTTCTCGGAGAACCTGTCGCAGGGACTCTCCACGCCGCAGCGGGCCGAAAGAATCATGAAGCTGCCCGTGATTGCGACCATTCCCCATAAGGAGCCATGAGGCCATTCAGGATGCCGGTCCCTGAGAGGCGGGTGGCTGGGTCGCAGCAAAAAGCAAGCGTGACGCGGCCACGGCGGGAATCCACACAGCAAAGGAGACGAGCCCGATGAGCAACATTTACGACGCGCTCATGCGTGCGGAGCAGCAACGCAGGCAACACGATACGCGGGATGTGTCACCGACGCCGGCGCTGACACCCGCGAAACCGCCCGGCCTCGATCTTGAGGACGAAATGAACGCCCTGTACGCCGCCATCAATGCCCACCTTTCCGATCGCCCCCGGAAGGTGATTCTCTTCATGGGAACCCGGGAAGGAGAAGGCACCTCTACCGTTTCCCGGGAGCTGGCCAGGCTCACCGCCACCCGATACGACAGAACCGTCTTGCTGGTAGACGCCGATGAGGCGCCGGATAACGACGACGCCGGGGCCTGCCCCCTCGGGGACATCGTCCAGCACGACCGGCTGGTGGAGGACGCCCTGCGCCAGGTGGGCAGTCTCCCCTGGTACATGAGCGCGCTCTGTAACGGGACCCAAGGAGGGTCTGAGATTTACGAGCCTGCTCGCATGGAGGCGCTCTTGGGAAGCCTGCGGGAACGGTTTGACTATGTCCTCCTCGATGCCCCACCGGTCGCGACCTCCCCCGTGGGACTGAGCCTGGCCGGGCTGGCCGACGGCGTCGTGCTCGTGGTAGAGGCAGAGAAGACGCGCTGGCCGGTGGCCGCTGACACGAAAGACCAGATCGTCAAGCATGGCGGCAAGCTTCTCGGGATTGCACTGAACAAGCGAAAATATCACATACCCGAATCAGTCTACCGACGTCTGCAATGAGCATGCTACCCCCACAGAACACGCGCCCTTTCAGACGCGAGAAGAACGTGAAGAGCAACGGTATGCCAACGAGCTGTTTCACCCATGACGGATGCGACCCTGACAGCGGACTCTATCGCGAAGATTATTTCCAGGAACTGCTTTGCCGGGAGCGCAAACGGACAGAACGGTCGGGGAAACCGTTCATGCTTCTCGCCATTGCTCTTGGAGGCATATCGGACCTCGGGGAACGCGCAGATGCCGCGCACCAAATTGCCTCTGTCCTCTTTGCCTCGACGCGGGAAACGGACGTGAAGGGATGGTACAAGGCAGACACGATCGTGGGGGTCCTCTTCTGCGAAGCACCTGGCATCGTCGTTGCGGGGCGGCAAGCCATGGAGGACTGCGTATTGGGCGCACTCAAAACCGTCCTGAATCCCGAACAGATCCAGGCCATCGAGATATTCTCGCAGCTCTTTCCCGAGAACTTTGAGAACAAACACGGTTCCGGACCTTCGGGCAATTGTCTCTATCCCGATCTCTCCGAGCGCCATGTCGCGCACCGGCACAAACGCAAGGTGAAAAGAGTGATTGACATTCTGGGAAGCGCACTGGGGCTGGCCCTCTCCAGCCCCCTGTTCGTGATGATTCCCCTCCTCATCAAGTGGACCTCACGGGGACCGGTCTTCTTCTCGCAGGAACGCATCGGGGAGCATGGGGAGGTTTTTACCTTCCTCAAGTTCCGGACCATGTATGCCAACAGCAGCCCGGAACTGCATCGGAAGTATGTCAGCAATCTCATCGCCGGCGGGGCCGCGGACACACGCGCCGGGGCAGGAAACCTGCAGGCGCTCTATAAGATGCAGGACGATCCCCGGATCACACCGCTGGGACGGATTCTTCGTAAGACGAGTCTGGACGAATTGCCGCAGTTCTTAAATGTATTGATTGGAGACATGTCACTCGTCGGCCCCCGGCCTCCTATTGCGTACGAGGTGGAACAATACGACCTCTGGCACCGTCGGCGCTTCCTGGAGTCCAAACCGGGGATTACCGGATTGTGGCAGGTCAAGGGGCGCAGCACCACGACCTTCGACGACATGGTGCGGCTCGATCTGAAATACGCTCGCGAATGGTCGATCCTGCTCGACCTCAAGATTCTTGTCAGGACGCCCTGGGCGGTTCTCAACGGCAAGGGAGCCCATTGAAAGAAGAAGCGCAAACCCCGCCGGCGCTGCACCCCGCATGCCGGATACTCACAACAGAACCCGAAGAGGAGCGCCATGATTAATATCGGAGTCATCGGATACGGATACTGGGGGCCGAATGTCGTCAGGAACTTTCACAGCGTCGACGGGGCCCGGGTCGTCGCCATTTGCGACCGGGACGGGGAGGCCCGAAAAAGGGCGGCCCGAACCTGGCCCGATGCTGCGGTCTGCGCGGACGCCTCCGAGATTGTCACCTCCCCGAGCCTGGATGCCGTGGCGGTGATCACACCCGTCTCGTCGCACTTTGAACTGGCTCGGATGGCCCTGCGTCAAGGAAAACACATCTTCGTGGAGAAACCCTTCACCGCAGCGGTGGCCCAGGCAGAGGAACTCATTGAACTGGCCGAGCGCAAGCATCTCAACATCATGGTCGATCACACCTTTCTCTTCACAGGAGCCGTGCGGAAGATGAAGGAGCTCATCGACGACAATGTCCTGGGAAAGCTCTATTACTTTGATTCGACCCGCGTCAACCTGGGGCTCTTTCAGCACGACATCAATGTGCTCTGGGATCTGGCGCCTCACGATCTCTCCATCATGAATCATCTGATCCCCGAGAAACCGTCGGCTGTCGTGGCCACGGGGGGTTCGCATTTCAATGGGCTTGAGGACATCGCCTACCTGACCATCTATTTCCCGGACAACATGATCGCCCACATCAATGTCAACTGGATGTCGCCGGTCAAAGTGCGAACGACACTCATCGGCGGCCAAAAGAAGATGCTCGTCTGGAACGACCTGAGCTCAGACGAGAAGATCAAGGTTTACGACAAGGGCGTGGACGTCACGACCAAAGAGAGTGTCTACGATCTGCTCATCAGCTACCGTTCCGGGGAGATGTGGGCACCCAAGATTTCACAGAAAGAGGCCCTCGCCCGGGAGGCCGAGTATTTCATCGAATGCATCGAGAAGAACGAAACACCCTTCAACGACGGGAAAGCCGGTCTTGCGGTGGTGCACATGCTTCAGGCGGCAAACCAGTCCCTGGAGAAGAACAAGCAGCTGGGAGCGACCATGAAGGGAAAGCTTATCTACGTGTAAAACGTGCCGACAGGCACGCTCCGGCCCCCGAACGCTTCAGCGGTCCGGAACCACTTCTGCCCGGAGGTTAGCCCAATGTCCATTGAAAAGAAACTCATGGATCCCGTGCAGGACCCGGCCTGGGATATGCTGGTGCAGACCAGCAGGTACGGCTCCTTCTTCCACACATCCCATTGGGCGAACGTTCTGACGGCATCCTATCGGTATCGGCCGTGCTATTTTGCTTGGGTCGAAGACGGCGCTCTCCGGGCGGCCGTCCCAGTCATGGAGGTCGACAGCATCCTCACCGGCAGGCGGGGCGTCTCCCTGCCGTTCACCGATCACTGTGAGCCCCTCTTGGCGGAGGACGTAACGCTGGAAGAGCTGCTCCCCCAGTTGCTTGACTACGGCAGACTGGCGGGCTGGCGGTTCCTCGAAATCAGAGGCGGCACCGACAGCCTTGACAGAAGCCATTGCTCTTCACTTTACTACGGCCACACCCTGGACCTTACCGCAGGGGAGACGGCCCTCTTTGCCGGGCTGCGGAAAAGCACGCAGCGAAATGTCCGAAAGGCCGCCGGCGCCGGCCTGACACTTGAGACGCGCAGCACCCCCGAATCGCTCAGGACATTCTATCAAATGAACTGTCTGACGCGCAAAGCCCATGGAATACCGCCGCAGCCGTGGGTCTTCTTCAAACAGCTTTTCGACCATGTTCTTTCAAAGGGCCGCGGCCGTCTTGTGCTCGCCCGCCATGAGGGGACGCCCGTGGCGGGCGCACTGTTTCTTCACTTCGGGACACAGGCCATCTTCAAATTCGGTGCATCCAATCGTAAGTATCAGCAACTGCGGGCGAATAACTTCATCCTGTGGGAAACCATACGTTGGTATGCCGCCCGCGGGTACAAAAGCCTCTGCTTGGGCAGAAGCGAGCCGGAACATACGGGGCTGCTCCAGTTCAAGCGGGGATGGGGTGCCGAGGAGAAGGTCCGGGGCTACTACAAATACGATCTGATTCAAAATCGCTTCGTCAGCAGTCCCGCGAAAAGCAACGGGTTTGCGGAGAAGGTGTTCGGCGTCATGCCCGTGCCGGTGGCCCGATGGATGGGAGAGGTTCTGTACCGGCATGTCGGTTAACCCGGATATTGCACCGCAAGTCAGGCGTCAAAC